>PALM01000031.1 GCA_002706365.1 Flavobacteriales bacterium
CTTCCGATCATTACTCCATCAACACCGTATTTATTCTTTTTCTCCAGCGCAATTTCTGGTGAATACACATCTCCATTACCGAAAACCGGAATATGCATGCGTGGGTTGTTCTTCACATCGGCAATTAATGACCAGTCGGCTTCGCCTTTATACATCTGCTTTCTAGTTCTGCCGTGAATTGAAATAGCCTGAATACCCACATCTTGGAGTCGCTCTGCCACTTCCACAATGTATTTGGTATTGTCGTCCCAGCCTAAGCGGGTTTTTACAGTAACGGGTAGTTTAGTCGATTTAACGATCTCTGCCGTCATTTCAACCATCTTTGGAATGTCTTGCAAAATTCCGGCACCTGCACCTTTGCAAGCTACTTTCTTAACCGGACAACCATAATTGATATCGATCACATCCGGTCCAGCTTCTTCAGTCACTTCAGTGGCACGCTTCATAGAGTCGATCTCGGAACCAAAGATTTGTATCCCAATAGGTCTTTCGTATTCGAAAATATCGAGCTTCTGCACACTCTTGGCCGCATCTCTGATCAAACCTTCTGAGGAGATGAATTCAGTGTACATCATATCCGCTCCATTCTCCTTGCAGAGCCTGCGAAAAGGAGGATCACTAACGTCTTCCATAGGCGCCAGTAAAAGAGGGAAGTCACCCAAGTCTATGTTTGCTATCTTTGCCATAATTAATCGATTTGCAAAGTTACTTATTCTAGTTTTTCTCGATTTTGATCCAACTAAACGGCGCCTTTTCCAAACTTCTAGTCCTTTTTGGTTTTTGTCTTCTCTTCGGAGCAATTTTTAGTCTAGCAGGCCTAGCGCTGATCAAGCCGCTATTTGGCTTAGAATTTTCAGATGTAGCAGCAGTAATGAGCGACCTCAGTAGCAGAAATAGTATACAGGTCTTAAAGTTCCTTCAGCTCTTAAATTCCATAGGATTATTCCTTCTGCCTGCTTTACTCTTTTCACTACTATTCATTGCTCAACCTAAAAAGGAATTAAGGTTAGATCAGCCGATCTCGCTTTGGCAGATTGGTTTCATATTCATTCTTTATCTGTCATTGATTCCCCTTATCAATTTGATGGTAAGCATCAACGGAGAACTCAATCTTCCAGAATCTTTAGAGGCCTTAGAATATTGGATGAGAGATGCAGAAGATCGAGCGAAGGCTCTTACAGAAGCCTTTTTGCAGATGGAAGGAAATGGCGATCTATGGGTTAATGTGATGCTCATGGGGTTATTACCAGCAGTGGGTGAAGAGCTAATCTTCAGAGGGATTATGCAGCGCACCATCCAGAAATCAACGCGCAATCATCATATTGGTATTTGGGTAGCGGCCTTCTTTTTCAGCGCCCTACACTTTCAATTCTATGGCTTCCTTCCAAGAATGGTTTTGGGAGCATTCTTTGGATACCTGCTGGTATGGACAAACAGCCTTTGGGCGCCAATTCTCGCCCATTTCATCAATAATACAATGGCCTTATTGATTGCCTACTATTACGGCTCTGAAAGTTTGGAAACAGAGATCGATAGTCTGGGAAGCACCACAGATACACTTTGGATCAGTGGGATCTCATTAGTGGTATTCTCCTATTTCATCTATCGCTTCCGACAGCTTTCGCATAAGACGGGTAAGGTGGACATGGTTAGAGATTAAGATAATCTAGTAGAAACTCTAGCAATAAAAAACCCCTCCAGTAAAACTAGAGGGGTTTCTATATCTATTATGATGAAATCTTATTGGTCCTTAAAGATATCGTCGGTCTTGTATGTCGAGTAATTGATCTTAAGCGCATTCGCTTTTCTCAATTCCTGTTTTACATCGGTTACGATACCCATTTTGGCTTCCTCATCTACTTTGAATGAGAAAGTCATCAGTGGAACCTCAGCAGGATCTCTTTGCTCTCTTTCAGCTTCAACGAACTGAATGATATCTCTCTTAGTTGCGAAAGCATCATTAAGCTGAATACGGTCCGCAGAACCATATTGTCCTTGGTACATTTGCTTAGGCTCTCCAATGTAGATATAACTTACAAGGGATTTACGTTCCAACTTATTTACTTCAGTTGCTTTAGGACGCTTCACCTCAACTTTCAAAGTTACCTCTCTCATTACAGTGGTAACCATAAAGAAGAAGAGCAACATAAATACGATATCAGGTAATGAAGCCGTAGAAATCGCCGGCTGTCCTCCACCTTTCTTTTTCTTAAACTTAGACATCTTATTGATCTCCTACATTTTTAGGCTCTGCTTCTGAAATACGCTGAGGATAAAAATCCTTTACCGCATCCACTTGCATTTCAGCCTTCTTAGAATTTGCAGATTCTTTTTCCAATTGATCCAATGACTTGCCGAATTTTCTCAGAGCATATTCATTTCTCACTTCATTATAAGCCGCTACCAATTCGTTTTGTACAGTAATGTACATTCCATAATCAGTTCCACGGTCATTCTGAAGAGAAACGATTTGCTTTGAAACCATCACAGTTCCCAACAATGGAATAGTCTCTTCCTTTCCTTCTGGATATTCTTCATTCAAGAAGTTAGGATCGCCAATGATAAACTCTTTGGCAGCCTCTCTAAGGTCACTTACATCCATTATATCGCCTTCAACCAATAGATCGTTATTGGCATTCACCAATACCTGGAAGATATTACGTTGTTTAACCTTAATATCTTCATTCTCGATTGGCTCTTCCGGCATAGGAGGAAGCTTTCTCGTAAGACCGGTATCCACATCCATAGTAGTGGTTACCAGGAAAAAGATCAGCAAGAGGAAGGCGATGTCCGCCATGGAACCCGCATTAATCTCCGGTGCTTGTCTTCTTGCCATAATCTATGTTATAATTACTTGATCAGTTTACTAATCGATGAATACACCGTGGCAGCAATCGCTCCCAAAGCGAGGATATAAAAAGCAATTAAGCCCATACCCACCATTTTGGAATCTTCTGGTCCATCGATGAAATTCTCGTATTTCGGTAACATCTCGTCGCCGGCTAGTACCCAAGAAAGCAAGAAGATTACGATTAATGCAACCAGACCGATAACTGCACTCTTGGCTCCTTGAGGATTCTTGGCAAGGCTTATCAATGGTAAGATGATCGCAGATGCAACTCCTACGAAAAATAGGAAGTAACACCAGTACATGATCGTATCTACGCCCACTACCTCGCTAAATAAGAATAACGCACCCAGCAATGCACTTATACCCAAAAGGGCATAAAGCGCGATGTTTAATATTTTAGATAGTCCTTCAGACATATTTCTTATTTTTTGTTGTTCAACTCATGCTTCACCAATAGGTCGATCAAAGTGATAGAAGCATCTTCCATATTGTTCACGATGCTATCAACCTTAGCGATGATGTAGTTGTAAAAGATTTGAAGGATGATCGCAACGATCAAACCGAATACAGTGGTCAAAAGTGCAATCTTAATACCACCGGCAACCAATGATGGAGAGATATCTCCAGCTGCTTCGATAGCGTCGAATGCTTCGATCATACCAATTACTGTACCCATGAAACCAAGCATAGGAGCTAGGGCGATGAAAAGAGATACCCAAGAAACACCTTTCTCCAATAGTCCCATTTGAACACTACCGTAAGAGATAACTGATTTCTCAACCATTTCAATTCCTTCATGACTTCTGTCGAGACCTTGGTAGAAAATACTAGCAACAGGTCCTTTAGTGTTTCTGCAAACTTCTTTAGCAGCATCCACACCACCTGAGTTCAATGCATCTTCCACATTGTCTAACAACTTCTTAGTGTTAGTTGTAGCCATGTTCAAGTAGATGATTCTCTCGATCACGATAGCCAAACCAAGGATCAAACAAAGAAGTACGATACCCATGAAAGAAGGGCCACCTTCGATGAACTTACCTTTAAGTACTTGGTGGAAAGATCTTTCAGCTTCTGCTTCTTCTTCCCCTTCACCTTCAGCTTCTGTATCAGCTGCAGCTTCGTCGATAGAAGTAGTTTCTTCAGCAGGCTCTTCAGCAGCTGTAGAATCTTCAGAAGACATAGTAGTGTCTGCCATTTCTTCAGTGGAAGTTGATTCCATATCTTCCTGAGCGTATGAAACTCCGTAGAAGCCAACTGTCAAGAAGGAAGCCAGGGCGAATAAAGTGAGTAACTTTTTCATAATAGATGTATTAAAATCTGGTTTTTAGTTTTTGATTTCGTCTTAATGCCTGCGAATTTAGTGTACTTATTTGAAAACTTCCAACTCTTAGTATTAATCTTTTATGAAAAACTGCTGATTTGGTCGTTTTATTGTCGGCTATGGGACTTAGACAATGGTTTTAAGAGGAATGTGGCCTGGTGTTCTTCAGGACGAGGACGAAGACGAGGACGAGGACAGAGGATTGGTTCTCAATTGAATAATATAAGTTCAATTGCCGCTTGTCGAGTGATTCCGATGAAATCGGAATAGTATCGAGACAAGCATTAGTGGCTATTTCACAAAGGTTCACGAGGTAGCCCCGATTACATCGTGGCTAGCGCAAAGGTTCACAAGGTAAAATCTGGATTCTGGATTCCGGCATCTAGAATCCTCAACGCCATTTCTCTTCCTCAAAAAACAGAGCCCTATACTTCTTTTGCTCTTCAGTGAATCGGTAATAATTTACTTTCATCTTCTCATACTTTACCTTTTCAAGTTTCGGACTGCCTTCCGCTTCAATGACCTCACCGTCGCGTTTGATAGTCATTTTAAGGCTATCACTAGCTTGAGGATATGCCACTTCATGGTAGTATGAGCCCTTCTCAGCTTTATTAAAGTACTCTTTCAAGGGCTGATTATTGATACTTAATACCGTGTCGCCCTTTTTCAAGCCCAAGGCATTCTTCTTTCTAGCTGAGCCGATATAATATCGGTCGGCTTCACGGTCTTTGTATAAATAGATCCCATAAGATTGGATCTCCGACTTTTTAGGATAGAATGTCCAGCCGAGTTTTTCAAAGTATTCCTCAAATGGGGGATTCTCTGTTCCTTCGATATAGGGAGCAAATTGCTCTTTGAATCCTTCATAGGTGTAGCTTTCAAGAATGCTGAGTAGACTGTCATCGTCGAAGTAAGAGCCTTCATAATCACGCTTCATTTCTAGCATTACATCCAGCAATCTCTTCTCTCCATTGGTCCGTTCCATCAATTCCCAGTCCATCGCCATCGCTATGATCTTGCCCTTTTCATAGTAGTTCATGATGTCAAAAACCTTTCGTATCCAACTCACCATATTGCGCCTTGCAATAATGTCTGTGGCACTTTCTGTCATCGACTGCTTATCGCGATTGATAGCAGATTGAGCAGCAAAGGCGAAATCTTGAGTATAAGAACGCCTTAAGTTAGAGGCTTCGGCATTGAGCATGAGAGCTAGATAGTCTGTGATGCCTTCATACATCCAGACATGGGCCGACATATCACTCTCTCTGTAATTGAAGTTTGCTATCTTCTCACTGTGCAGATTGAGCGGAGTAATGGTATGAAAGTATTCATGAGGTCCTACATAATTGTAGTAAGAGAATGTAGAATCAAACACTTTATCCATACCATAATAGACAGATGAATTCTTATGCTCTAATGCTGAGCCCGAACCAAAGGTTTTAAACATTCCCTTTAGCTTATCCTTATCGGCAAAGTATAAAAGGAAATGATAATCTCTATCAGTAGTAAATCCCGAGAAAGTATCAATGGCATGCATAAAGGCTTCAAAACGGGGTTTTAGAAGATTGGCATTGATGTTTCCAGCCTGAGCATAAACTGCGA
The DNA here is from genome assembly GCA_002706365.1 of Flavobacteriales bacterium. Taxonomy (GTDB): domain Bacteria; phylum Bacteroidota; class Bacteroidia; order Flavobacteriales_E; family Vicingaceae; genus UBA1494. The sequence goes on from PALM01000031.1 coordinate 5,775, forward strand.
TCTTAAATGTATTCTCCTTTATCTTGAATGAAGCGGTGTCGGCTTTGGCGTAAAGAATGGGATGATCTATCAGTTCATTGTAATTGGGTGCACTAAGTATATCCAATTCATCCTCAACGGATAACTTCTCTATTGATGAAGCTCCATAGAACTCATTGGGTTTCTTTACTTCAATTTTAAAAGGTCTCTTTTCAAAGCCTTCAAAATATCCATTCACCATTTGAAAATTGATGAGCGCACTGCCTGAAGTATACGCACTACCTCCACAGACTAGTGTATTATCCCAAATCTTCCCATCTCCTAAAGTTGGTTTAACAGTGTAAGTGATCTTACACAGAGGCTGCTTCCCTTTGATCTTGACAATATTCTTTTTGCGCTTTAGCTTGAGCTTATTCCCTTCCTTATCGAAGGCTTTCACCTTTTTGTAAAAACGCTCATACCTAACCTTCATATAAGTCCCCGGCACTATCTCTGGAATCACATACTCCCACTCCTTTTGCTCTGTTGGTGGATAGACTTCAACAGCAACCGTCTTGCTTTCCAGATTAGTTAGATCCAAAACGACATTAGTGGTGTCTTGGGCGGTGAGGATGGTGGTGAGGAGGAATGATATGATTAAAAGTAGGCGACGCATTGAAAGTTTATTTGCTACTAAAATAAGCAGGCATGAGTCAATTACGAATTGGGAATGGAGTTGAGTGGAGTTTAGACTTGTGTACAGAGATTGAAGACTGGCCAATATACTCCGCTCTGGGAGACTATTCTGGAAAGAGGAAAACTAGAACTCCTCATTAAGTATCTCCTGGCGCAATCTCATATGCATCTTTGTCCCTTTGGGTCTTATAAAGGTCTTGAAATCCTCGTTTTTCGACTTTAGAAATTTCACAAAAGTTATAAATGACTCTCCATACTCAACCGGATCTGTATGCAGTTTGTTGCTATTCCCATTGGAAAAGAAGACGAACTTATTGGAACTAGGCGCACTTGAGCCCGAAGTATCATTGAAATGCACTTCTTTTAGCTGATCGTAGCTGAAGATCACCTCCTTATTCCCGAATTTCTTGCGAAATATGATCTTATCAGGATAGAAAATAAGTTCAAAAGCAGATCGCCTATGCCATCGAATCAACAGTCCAAAGAAGATCATTTCGGCAATGAACAGAGCAGTCAGCAAAGCCAGTTCATCCTTCGACAAAAAGAAGTAAACGATGGTGGGGGCCAATATGATGAAGATAAAGGCAAGCTTTAAGGAGTTCTGTTGCTTGTTGGTGGCTCTGTAAAGCATTGTAGATCAATTTTTAGTAAATTGAAAGCAGTGAATAGATAGCATAGTTGCATCGGTGATATCATTTGTTCTTCAATTATAGTCTATTGTTCTCAATCTATCAGATTCAAACATAGCAGCCGGAGATATGACTAACTCATCCATGGGTATGTTACTTCCATATCTCTCTTTCATCTTTGCTTTAACAGCTTCATGACTAAGGTTGAAGTCGGACAGCTTTTCAACTTCCCCGATTTCAATTCCCAATGCTTCCTTGTAGATCTTCCAAACCAACTCTGAACAATAGATCCTATCATCAGACCATTCAAAATAGATGTCGTATGGTTTTCCTTTGAATTTTTCGCCAATTTGCTTCATCTTCTTCAAGGCCTCTGCCGACAAAAGCTCTTTGGAATTATTCAATCGCTTTACAATATAATGTTGGTCCTTACCTCTATTGATCCAGTCTTGTAAAGGGGTTAGCCTAACGGTTTGAACCGCCTCATAGACGAAAAACTTTCCTTCCTGCTCATAAATAACACCCATATGACTGTATTTGGAACTCGTCGCCAGCTGAATTGCCTTGCTTTGATTGGATGTGGAAGTTTGGAAGATGATATCGCCGTTTTGAAAATGAAATTTAGCATCTATTGAACTGCTTTCATTGTTAGAGTTTGAGCAAGAAAAAAGCAATAATAATCCAACGATAAGAAAGAGTTTACTTTTCATTTATTTAATTGTAAACCTGATAGACTCTAAAGTCCTTTCGCCTTCAGGAGCATTTATTATTATAGGAGAAAAGTCAATTAAATCTCCAACTCTAATTAGTTCCTTGAATTCATTAGAATAAGTAGCATTTTTCATCTGCTCTGAATAGATAAACTTATTATTTCTAATGACTGTTATATGGATTGATCTTACTAATATTCGAACATCATATTCAAAATATGATAATCTCAAAATAAAACCGAGTGATTCTTTTATATCATTCAAATTGACAAATCCATTTTCTATTGGAACTTCCCATACTGGATCAGGTATCAGGTCTAGTCTTGATGTGATATCGAATTTTCTATGACCAACTTCAATGAAGCTTGAAGTAAGCTGGTTTCTGGGCTTCACATAATATACACAGGAGTCTTTGCTGTAATTAATTTCAATGTTCGAAGATGCATTCAATCTAACACCACAAAGAGTATCATCCCCTTCAATCAGAATTACCGGATTATCTATTCCAATAAAATATTGGGGGAGTTTTGTGTTTACTAATTCAATCTGACAAAATGAATTTAGACCATAGGAGTTTAGACTTAAAAGCAATAGAACTCTAACTCCAAATTTGAACTTTGTGTATAATGGGAAGACAATAGATAACATTCTCTATTCAAATAACTGTTAATTCATCTTCAATATTTTGTTGATTGCTGCACTCACCTCATCCGCCCTATCAACGATCATAAAATGTCCACCACCTTCAACTTTAAATGTGCTATCATCTTTTGGTAAGGGGATTAGTTTGTCGTTGGTGCCGTGAATTTTATAGCAGTTTTTATGTCTACTCTTATTCTGCCATTTTAAAAGTTGATTCAGCGCCCATTTTAGAAAGATTGGATCGGTATCTTGTATTATTTGATCCAATAATGCGGTATTTTCTGCTCCAAATAGAAACTGAGCAATTGCTTTTGGGGGCTTAATGATCTTTGAAGGGACTACCTTCAGCAGATTGCTATTGCCAAGCTTCCGATACAAATACCTCAGATCATTTTTTGTCTCTACAGAAGAAATGAGAATGGTGATCTTCGGATCGAGAATCTTTGAAAGTTCAACCGCTATCAATCCACCAAAACTAACTCCCAAAAAGCCATAGTCGCTACTCTGATCTATGGATTCGGAAAGCCGCTTTGCATACTCTTCAATTGATTCATCTTTTAATGGCTGGATCCATTCTACAGCGATAAGTTCCGCATCTAAATTAAGATACTTGAACACCCTTTTATCAGCCCCTAAGCCACTAAATCCGTAAAGCATCATTAGGTTTTAGTTAAATTAGAACAACTGCTAGAGCTAAGAAGAAGTAAGCGATCCTTGAATTTCAAAATAGCTAGTCGTCTTTCTTATTGTTTAGCTTTTCTTCAAGTTCGCCTTGTTGTTCTAATATCTTCTGTTGTTCAACCCCCTTACTATATGTGCGGATACCATAAGCTATTATTCCAGAGGGAATAATCAAGACACCTATGCTGTTCACATTAAATAAGGTAAGTAGCAAGATAACAATACCAATTATGGAAATTATGGCTCCGTTTTGCTTATTACTCGCGGGATCTATTGAATCACTGGCATCTTGGTGACCTGCACTATCTAGGCTTTGATGAAGTTTTCTTGCCTTTTCAGCTTCATCTAGTACAAAGCTTTCACATTCCCCCTCAAATTCTGCATATTCATTTGTTAAGTCGCATAGAAGTCCCTTTTGCATATCCAACTTTCGATGCTCACAAATTGTACAAAACTGAAGTCGTTCTTTTCTTGTCATTTTAATTGATCTCTTTTTTAAGCCAACTGCAAATTATGGTTCAGTGTTGGGGCGTGTTTTTCCTCCTTTATAATCAAGCTTATGCAGCTTTTCATATGTCCAATTCAATTCATTGAGTTTCCATTCATCCAGATTTCGTGGATTCATTAGCAATTCTTCAAATACAGGCTTTAGGTTGGCCAATTGATAATCGTTATTTAACCAATCATGTGTGACTTCTGAAATCCTCTTATCAGCAAATCCACTAGAGAGGATATTATTATCCATTCCTTTAAAGCCATTACAAACTAAGTCACTTAAGTGCAGTATGCTTGATTCAGTCTTAATGCTGCTCCAGCTCTGAAGTAGCTTAATAATGTCAACCTTCGCTTTGTATAGCATTATGATAATTGAGTCAATCTTCTCCAATTCAGGGAGAGGGTAAACTGAAAGTATATGAAGAAATAGCTTTTCTGCATATTCTTGGATTAGATCGAGCTCTTCAACTGTCCATTCATCTATTGAGTAATACTCAAAACGACTAAGAGTTAGTTCCGCAGAATGATGCAGGAACTTCAATTCAGCTGTTAACTCAAGAAAACGTGGTAGAAAGTGTTTGAATTCTTCAATGCTTGGGTGTGTCGTCTTTGCTGCATTGTTATATTCATATAGCAATTCAAATGGTATCTGATTTACGGGTAAGCTTACAAGCTCTGATTCTTGACTCTTAGTCAGACAACAGTCAGTGCAAACGTCAAGTGGTGATTTAACTTTATACTTCTTGAATAGTTGGTAAGACCTAGCTATTATATCTTTTAGTTCGTCTGTCATTTAAAATTGCACTCAACTTAGGGTTAAAGTAATAAAATTGAGGATAAGAAAGATAGAGAACCCTAGCTCATTAGAGGATATAATCTCATTTTAGTATAGCAAACATCTTATCAACTATTCTCTCACACATCCGTCCATATTGATTTGGTTCATAATCTGCATTGAAACCTCGATAAAGTAATTGGTCTTTGATGAATTCATCAAAAACTAATGCGCACTCTTCATCCTTGAAAAAGAGCAAAACTTCATGATCATTTTTCCAATTAGCTTGAAAAAATTGATGCTCATCCTCTAAATATCGATTTAAAAGATCGAAGTCTGATTTTTGAAGACTAATTTGCATTGTAAATGCTTATTTGGACCAAAGTAGTATACCCCCTTTTCTAAATAAAACATTGCCAAATTTCAAGAAAGGTTACTAGAATAGAGATTATGCAAATTAGGACTGATACAATTATTCTATTCGTCTTTTCTTTTTTAATAGCTGCAGCTAAACTAGCCAAAAGACCTAACGCTCCTATTAGGCCGTAATTGTAACGATCCAATCTCGTGAGGCCAAATAATGCTCTTGTTTTGCCACTTGCCAATTCATAATCTAAGGCCATCTCATAATTGATCTTGATCGCAATCAATAGACAGAAGAGTCCTAAGACAAAAGCAATTGAACTAAATTTCATTTTGATCAAGTATGCTTGAAACTTCTTTAAGAATGAAATCAGCGCAGGCTTCAGCAGAGCTATTAAATTCTTTCTTAACGCTTTTAGATCCGTTTTCATAGAAACCTACTATGGGTTTACTACTAAGCTGTAAATAGTACCCTCTGGAAACTCTCTTATCAAGCGACCAGTTTTGCCAAGCCTCAATTAGGTCAGGGTTTGCATTTAGATATTCTTCTATCTGCTCCGCATTAATAGTTTGGTGGACTTCTTGAAAACCTGATTCTTGCGCCAATTCAAGAGAAGACTTCTCCCCATTTCTGAAGTCTATAGGGATATTACATATACGTTTTATGAAATCATTCTTTAGCATACTATTGTCGCAAATGCACAACTAAGCTCTAAAGTAATGAATTGGGGATTGGTTGGAGTTAGTGTTGGCAGCTTGATTCTTACATAATTTTTCCAAGTTCTATTGCTTGATGGCGAAGCCATACACTCGACCTAAATCATATCCTCCAATATGGATCTCTCTTGTTTTTTTAGTAATTATACTAACGGCAAACATTCTAGATTCATAGTCATCAAATTTACCTACCGCACAGAAAAACATTTCCTTGGTTGGTGGATAAAAGAAAGTTTTTAGACTACTGCTACTCAAATCTATATTAGGATACTTAGCCAGGATAAAGGGAAAGAAATCCGTATCTATGAATCTAAAGGATTCTGTAACTGGATTGATTTCATACAATCCTTCATCTCTTAGATAATATAAAAGGCCATTTGCTTTATCGTATTTCAAGCCAGTCCAATTCATTGTACTTCTAAATGGAGGCAAATATGGACTAACAGCAGGACCACTTGTAATTACTTTCCTTAATGCATATGTGTTTGCATCAACCACTGCAATTCTAATTTGATGTTTCCCTAGAGCTTCAGCAGCAATGAATGCATCTATACTTTCGATATAAATGAAATCTGAAATAGGAAAACCCAAAGCTAAAGGAGCAGATTCATAGGTAATTCCAGAATCTAGATTTAATTCTTGAAAAATGACTTCGTAAGTCTGGCCAGGTTTTATCGGAATTAATTTGTTGTGTTTGGTATTAAGAATTACATCACTATAATTGCTTCTTGGATCTTGATCGATATACACTTTTTCTCTAACTCCACTAGCCGGATTATAGCTCTCGTAAGAAGTTCCATCGTCATTGAAATAATAGTAATGTGTGTAACCAAAAAAAGTAGAGTCAGACTCATTATAGGCAATGCTGTAGATCTCTCTAGTAAGATTGTTATTACTCACTTTCAAGAAAGTCCCACTGGTGTCGCTTAAGTTTAAGCTCATCAAATTGTATTCCTTAAAAAAATATATTGCCGTATCCTTTACTCCTTGATTTGAGGTCACATTTGAGTCAGAAGGTGAAGGATTAGCTGGTGAATCAACTTCTTCTGAACATCCTATTAAAATGAGTAGAATAAATGTCAGAAGAAAATGCTTGGGTATAATCGAGTTTATCATTTCTTAAAAGTATCGAATCTTAGCTGCAAAGATGACTCATCATTAAATGTGAAGAGAAGATTTTTTTGTAAAAACTAGAACTGGTTAGCCTCTAAAATAATCAATTGGGAGCTTGGCAGTGTATGGTGAGAATTAGAAGGGCTATCTTATTTTCATTTTAAGACCAGTATTGAATAAACCTGTGATTCTCTTCGGCAACATTGCTTGTAGGGTTTCTGGATCATTGATGATTGTTGTATCACCTTTGTCTATATATTTTACTTCCTTAAATGATTCGTGCAATTGAGCTAGCCTTTGGGGAGGATGTCCACCGAATCCATAAATGAATGTGATTTTTGGGTTTTCTTTAGTTAAATGAATTGCAGACATGTCAAATGATTGGTGTAAAGCACCAGTAGGAAAAGAATCAAGATTTACAATTACATCATAGTCTGATTTATTGACGATCACTAAACGACCAGGCATATCGCAGCCTGTTAGACAAATACACAATATGATTAGTGAACTTAGTTGCTTCATCATTTAATTGCCCCTACTTAGCCTCTAAAATAATCAATTGGGGATTGGTTTTCGGCAATTGGGTTTGGCCAGGGTTGGGCTTAATTTTTTATCAAGTTAATTATTAGTTTCTGCATAGTTTCTCTTTGTTCAGGTAGACTCTGAGCAACTGCAAGAGCTAATGTGACCAAAGTATTTTCATTTATTTTTCTCACTCCATTTTTATTCAGGTGATGCCCGTTTTGTTCAAGAAACCATACAAACATAAATGAACCAATTCGTTTGTTGCCATCACTAAATGGATGACCTTTAATGATTGAGTATAGTAGTTGTGCTGCCTGTTCTTCTATTGTTGGATACGCAAGCTCTCCAAAAACTGTCTGGGAGATACTTCCTAAAATACCTCGGAATGAATCATCTTTCTCCTTTCCAAATAAATCGCTGGCCTCTCCCTTATCAACTAAATCAGATTTGAGCTGCTGGATTGCTTTTTTGACGTCATTGTATTTAATTACATAGATAAAGTCTTTGTTCAGATTTTCCGATGACAGTTCGTCTTTGTCATATTTATCTAATAACTCGAAGGACTTTGAATAGTTTGAGATAATTGATAATAATCCATCAGTCAAGGTTTTCTGAGTTTGAAATAACTCTTCATTAAGTTGGCTGATTTCTTGTTGTAATACTTCTACTTTCTGCTGTTCTGTTAGAAGTAGTTTTTGATTTATCGAGTATCCTTTGAGTAAGTATTCTTTTAGTCTTTCAGTTGCCCACTGTCTGAATTCAGTGGCTAGAGGTGATTTAACTCTATATCCAACCGATATTATCACATCAAGATTATAATGAAGAATTTCTCTTTCTATTTCTCTATCCCCTTCTTTTCGAACTTGTGCAATTTTTGCACTAGTTGCTTCTTGATCAAGTTCACCCTCTTTGAACGCATTCTTGATATGCCTATTAACAACGGTTCTATCTCTTCCAAAAATTTCAGCTATTTGAAGTTCAGTAGCCCAAATTGTGTCTGCACCTTTGTCAAGAATTACTTGATATTCAGTAACTCCTTGAGCAGGTTTAAATGCTACAAGAGCTTTGCTATCATCATTAGCAATAGTAATTTCTTTACTCATTTCGTTTTCTTCAAATTAATCCTAACTAGCCTCTAAAATAATGAATTGGGAGCTTGGAGCAGGGTGAAAATTTCTGATCTCTGATTTCAGATTTCTGATTTGGAATGATTGCATCGCGTGATGCCTATTAAAAAGGATTCCAAAACTTCTATTTGTCTTCTCGCTTTGCTCGAATCCAGAAGTTTTGGCATCCCACTGAAGAAGACCTTGCAAGCAAAAGCCATTTCTGATTTCAGATTTCAGATTTGCTAAGGATTCCCTCCTTTCAGTCGGGCATCCCGAAATGGTAGCCTTGCAAGCAAAAGCTACCAGAGCGCCTTGCGCTCTGTTCTTTTTTTATGCCTTCACTGCGCGCTGAAGCGAGCTTCGCGCTTGTTCTGGCATAAAAAAAGCCAACAGCTGTGCTGTTGGCTTTTGCTTGCGGAGAGGAAGGGATTCGAACCCCCGATACATTGCTGTATACACGCTTTCCAAGCGTGCGCCTTAAGCCACTCGGCCACCTCTCCAGGATTGCCCTCTCTGACTTTGAGGGCGCCAAAAATACGATTTTTTTGAGCTTGAATTTAGGACAACTCCCCGCGGATGCTCTGACCTAGATACGACTTCACATCAGCAGTTGTTAGCTCCTCACAAGCTAAAAGATACATCAGCTTGCAAATGGCCGCTTCAAAGGTCATATTGCCTCCGCCAATTACTCCCATGCGCTCTAAATGAATGCCAGTCTCATACTTCTCCTGAATCACCTTCCCGCTTACACATTGAGTGATGTTTACCACCACTACATCCTTCTTAATAAGCTCTTCTAACTCTTCCCTCAACCACAATTCTGTTGGTGCATTTCCACTTCCAAATGTCTCGATCACCAAACCTTTCAAATTTGGCAAGGAGGCTACTGCATGAAATACCTCTCTGCGCATTCCAGGGAAGAACTTGATGCTGGCTACGTCTGTGCAGACCGACTTCCGACAAAATAATGCAGGTGCATCCAAGCTGGGATTGTTAATGGCAAATCGATTGTACTTAATGTGCACTCCCGCCTCTGCCAATAATGGGTAATTGGGCGACTGAAAAGCTTCAAAATGCTCTGCGCTGATCTTCTTGGTGCGATTGGCGCGATATAATGCATACTCAAAATAGACCGCCACCTCAGGAACCATGGGTCGCCCCCCTTCATAATCCCCAGCGATCTCAATGGCGGTGATCAGATTCTCTTTACCATCGGTACGCAGCTTACCAATTGGCAACTGACTACCGGTAAAAATGATGGGCTTCTGATTGTGCTCTAATAAAAAACTCAAAGCCGAAGAGGTGTAAGCCATGGTATCCGATCCATGCAAGATCACAAAGCCATGGTAAGCATCGTAATTCTTCTCAATAAGCTCAACGAGTTCTAACCAGACTTCCGGACTCACATTCGATGAGTCTATGGGGTTTGAGATGGACGTCACATCCAGATCAATGGGCAACTTCTCCAACTCGGGCACCTCTGTAGATAGATGATTAAAATCCAAAGGGTGCAATGAGCCACTGGTGGCATCTTCTACCATACCAATGGTTCCTCCGGTGTATATGATCAGGACTTTAGTTTGACTCAATTTCTTTATGATTTGGCTCAAAAATACTCAAGGCATTGCTTCGACTGATCTCCCCGACTTCCTCTACACTTTTTCCAAAGATATCTGCCAGCTTCAAAGCTACTTCTTTTACATAAGCCGCCTCATTTCGCTTGCCGCGATAGGGATGTGGTGCTAAATATGGAGCATCGGTTTCAAGTACTAGATCATCCATTGACAATTGTCCTACCACCTTATCCAAACCGGCATTCTTAAAAGTGACTACTCCGCCAATTCCCAGTTTAAAACCTCCATATCCTAAAATATGCTTCGCTTGTTCAATGCCGCCAGTAAAACAATGGAAGATCCCCTTCAAATCATCATCATTCACCTCATCCATTATGGCCAAGATCTCATCAAAGGCATCTCTACAATGAATCACAATTGGCAATGATCTATCCTTCGCCCATTGAATCTGCTCTCTAAAAGCCCATTCCTGCTCGGCTAAATGTGTTTTATCCCAATAAAGATCAATACCGATCTCTCCCACCGCATAATAATCGGATCCATCTTCCAAGAAAGCCTTGATTTGTGGCAATACCTCTTTCACATTGGCATCCACTGAACATGGATGCAAACCCATCATCATCAAACATCTGTCGGGATACATATCATGTATCTTCTTCATCGCATCAACCGAATCTAGATCGATATTGGGCATGTAGATCTTCTCTACTCCAAGATCAAATGCACGCTGGATCATCGCTTCATGCTCGCCTTCAAAGGCTTCTGAATAAATATGGGAATGGGTATCGATCAATCGCATTTTGCAAAAGTAGCATTTCGAAACAGGCTGAAAGGGATCGTTTGGAAATGATTTACTTTGCCTGCATGTCGGACAAGGTGAAAATTCTGATCATTCGCTTTAGCTCTATCGGAGATATAGTGCTCTGTACTCCAGTGATCCGCTGTTTGAAAAATCAAGTAGATGGCGATGCAGAGATCCACTTCCTCACCAAAGAGCAATATCGACCTATACTGGAACACAATCCCTATTTAGACCAGATCCACTGCATCGATAAAACCACTGATGAAGTTATTGAGACCCTAAAAGACCTCAACTTCGACTATGTGATCGATCTGCATCATAACCTGAGATCGGCTAGAGTAAAATCCCGACTTCAAGGACTCTCATTCAGCTTCAATAAACTGAATATCCAAAAGTGGTTGCTAGTGAACTTCAAGATGGACCGCATGCCGGATGTGCATATTGTGGATCGCTATATGGATACTACCAAAGCATTGGGAATTGAAAATGATGGTCAAGGGCTCGACTACTTCCTACCTCCAAATCTGGAAGCTGTTCAATTACCGTCAAACTTCTCGAGCAATTATCAAGCGATCGTACTCGCTGCCACACACAATACCAAACGCCCATTAGAAAAACACTTTCAAAAACTCGTAGAAGGCATTCAAAAACCAATGATCCTCATCGGTGGAAAAGCCGAAGAAGAAATGGGGGAGCGTCTAGCTGAGCTTCATCCTGAAAAGGTCTTGAATATGGCTGGAAAAAGCAGTTTAGCACAATCGGCCTTATTGATCAAGAACTCTGAACTGGTCATCACTCCCGACACCGGAATGATGCATATTGCAGCGGCCTTCGACAAGCCTATACTTTCTATTTGGGGGAATACGGTTCCTGAGTTTGGGATGTATCCTTACTACGCCAAAGATTCAAAAAACAAGCTCGAGATCTACGAAGTAAAAGACCTCAGTTGCAGACCTTGCAGTAAGATCGGTTATGCTAAATGTCCGAAAGGGCATTTTATGTGTATGGAAAATCAAGATTGGGGCGAATTAGTTAGAAGAACTAATTCTTAAACTGGAAACTGGCCCTTTAACAAGCTCAGGGCGGGCATTAAACATTAATCATTCATAATTAACGCTCTTGCGAGTTTTGGCTATTACACAAGGGGTCTCTAAGGTCACGCAAAGGTTCACTAAGAGGAAATCTTCAAAAACTTTGTGAACCTTCGTGAGAGCGAAGCGCCTTCGTGAAACTTTGTGACACAGCCAATAAGACTAAATTCTCAAAACACAATGATGTCCTTCAGTACTCTGTACACTTAAAATCTGTACTCTTTTCTCTCCCGCAGATTTACGCAGATTACAACTCTAAATACTCCGAACTCATAATAACTCTAGTTGCACTTTAGATGCACTTTAGCGCACTTCCTTTACTTCTTCTCAGCAGCAGCCTCTACCTTCTTAAAAAGTGCTGCCAATTCCGTCGCATCTTCAGGCTTCATTCTACCGGCTAGGATCAGGCTAAGCTGACGTCTTCTCAAAGCCGCCGCATAGCGCTCTTTTTCAAGATCGGTTTCAGGTAAAAGTTCAGGCACTTCAATAGCCGAACCATTCTGATCTACAGCTACAAAAGTGTAGATGGCCTCATTGCACTTCTTGCGCTTGCCGCCTACCATGTCTACATACACATCAAGAAAGACTTCCATAGATGAAGTAAAGGCTCTGGAAACTTTAGCTTCAATAGTCACCACATCGCCCAATTTGATAGGCTGATTGAAGGATACGTTGTTCACTGAAGCCGTTACTACAACCCTTTGTGAATGTCTTTGAGCGGATATACCGGCGGTAATATCCATCCAACTGAGTAGTTGTCCACCCATTAAGTTACCCAACACATTGGTGTCGTTAGGCAATACGATCTTGGAAGTTTGGGCAAAGGTTTCTTTTGCAGTTCTCGGCTTCATAGCATCTGTTTTGGGCCGCAAAAGTACCTATAAAACAGCGATAAACTAGAAATTTCGCTCGAGGATCCAGGCTTTTGGATTGTGCTCATTTTGCACCTTGCGAAGCATTCTAACTGCATCTTCTCTATTGCTAAAGCTAGCGTAGCTAACCGCAGTCAAATTCTTGAATTTGCCCAAAATTTGAGAGCTATATCCAAGCGACTGAAGGCTAGACTGAAGCTTCTTAGCATTGTTCTCTTGAGCAAAGCAGCCTCCCATCACATGGAATGAACCGCTAGATTTTGCAGAAGTTGCCACTTTGGTATTATCGATCCTTTTGTCTTCTTCCACCCAAATATTGGTGGTTTCTCCTTCAACCGGAGTATACCGGAATGCTTCACGCTTCTCAAAATCCGGACTGGCAGCCAATGTTGTTTCGCTTTGATCGAATTCTTTTGCTTCGCTCTTTTCGTAAGTACTTTCAGCATCTACACTAGGTGATAAAAAGCCCAACTCCAAATCATCGAAGGTGCCTTTATCATACTGCATGGTCAATAGGAAACCTGCCGCTACTAGAAGTACAACTCCTGCTACTGCCTTCCAAATGAATGTATTGCTTTGTTTTTCCTTTTTTTCTTTCTTTTCTTTTTCCATAGCCTTGTATGCTTTTACTGAACTAAGTTTTTCCTGAATTCTATTTTCAACGGTATCTCTAGCAACTGGTAGGGCGCGGAAAGATTGCAATCCAAAGGAATCCAATAGGAAGTCGTTTTGCTCCTCTTCATTGAATTGGATATTCCCCTCAGGGTCCAAATAGAGCTCACCCACCTTATCGATCTTGATCTTATCTCCATTCTTCAGTCCGGTAAGCGATTTATCTACAAATGCTCTGATCAATTTATTGGCCTCTTGAAAAGAGATCTCTCTTCTTTGCGAGATGTGGTTCGTGAGCAGTCCGTCGTTATTCTTTAAGTTCTTATTGAAAGAAATCTGCTTGGATGGCGGCAGGAACTGATGCTGCACCTCTTTGATCTTCGCCGGCGCATAATTCGCCACAAAGCCACCAAACTCAGGCACGATCACACAATCGTAACTGTATAGTAGGTCGGAAATATAGATATCGATCTTAACTGCCTCCATCAATGCGAATATAGTTAATCTTCTATTTTCATTTGATTCAATTTCTCCAAATCTTGCGGTGTGTCTACACTCAAGGCTTCATCTTCTGTAATGGCCGTTCTAATTCTGTAGCCATTCTCAATCCAACGCAATTGCTCCAAAGATTCTGCTCTTTCCAAGCGGGAGATCTTTAGTGAGGTAATTTCTTTTAGCGTCGCAGCGCGATAGGCATACATTCCTATATGCTTGTAGAAGTTAAAATGATCGATCCATTCTTCCTCGGGCACTTTCTGCAAGTGCGGAATGCATTGCCTGCTGAAATAGATCCCATAATCGTCTTCATCCACTACCACCTTCACCTTATTTGGGTCTTTAAGCACAGCAGGGTCTTCGATCAATTTTATCAAGGTGGCGATTTCCGTATTCTCTTGATTGAAACAGCTGCAGATCAAATTGATCTGATCGGGCTTTATATAAGGTTCATCACCTTGAATATTGACCACTACATCATAATTTTCATCCAATTGCTCAAGCGCTTCAAGGCATCGGTCGGTGCCGGATTGATGATCTGCCGATGTCATCACCACTTCTCCACCAAAGGCCTTCACCTCATCGAAAATGCGCTGATCGTCGGTTGCTACCACCACATACTTTAAAGAAGTTGCTTTAGAGGCTTGTTCATACACTCTTTGGATCATGCTTTTACCATGGATCTCTGCCAGGGGTTTGCCGGGAAAACGGCTACTTTGATATCTGGCTGGTATGATGCCTACGCTTTTCATTGTGATCTATAGAAGCAAAGAAAAGCAATTTCAAGATGTCAATTGGTATATCAATTAGAATATGATTTCCTCTTGTGACTCAAAGCAGGATGACTTAACTTTAAGAGAAAAGCCTTGAAAGAGATTCAATATTTGATCGCCTTGAGCATGGCTCCGGGTATCGGACATGTGGGTGGTAAGAAGTTGATAGAGAAGTACGGTTCGGCGAAAATGGTCTTCGAAGAAAAGGCCGATCTCTTGCAAAAACTCAATCGCTTCAAAAACAAAGAAAAGGAGGATATCAGTCCGCCCAAACTACTTGAACTAGCCGAAAAAGAACTGGAATTTGCCAAAAAGCATGAGATCGCAGTGCTTGGAATCGATCATGAAGACTACCCTCAGCGCTTAAAGCATTGTCAGGACGGCCCAATCGTACTCTATTTCAAGGGCGACACGAATCTCAATCCACAAAAAGCGATCAGCATAGTGGGTAGCAGAAAAGCAAGCTTAAGAGGAAAGCAGTTCTGCGAAAAATTGATCAAAGACTTGGCTGTTCATCGCCCCACCATCATTAGTGGTTTGGCATTTGGAGTGGATATATGTGCACATCAGGCTGCAATAGAATTGGGACTACCCACTTTGGCAGTATTGGGCATGCCATTGAATACCATTTACCCTCCCCAGCATCGCAAATATGCCGAGCGCATGCTTGAAAATGGTGGTTGGCTATCAGATTATTACAGCTCAGCTCCTCTGATTCCTTCCAATTTTGCCGAACGCAATAGAATTGTAGCGGGCATGTCGGATGCCACCATAGTGATTGAATCGGGTAAAAAAGGGGGCTCAATGATCACTGCCGGCTTGGCGGTGGATTACAACAGGGATGTATTTGCAGTGCCCGGCAGACCTGAAGATGAGCTCTCTGAAGGCTGCAATCACTTGATCAAGAGTCAGCAAGCGGCATTGATCGACTCGGCAAAAGATGTAGAATATGTGTTGAATTGGAAGAAAGATGGAAAGAAAAAGGTGAAGCAAACTGCTCTTTTTCAAGAACTGGATCCAGAAGAAAAGGAGTTGATTGGCATATTCTCGACAAGTGAACCCAAAGCGATCGATGAAATTAGCGTAGAAGCAGGTATCCCAATGAGCAAAACAGCTACGATTTTATTGGGATTGGAGCTGAAAGGAGTGGTACTTTCACTACCTGGCAAAATGTATCAGCTGAACTAAGTCTAATAACCTTAGAATAAGCGGCTTTTTTTTACATTTGCCCTCATTATTATTTACAGCCTCTTAATTATATACACCTATGAGCGCAAAACAATCGACTAAGGGAAATAGCGTTGACGCAAAGATCAAAGACTTTGTGAAGTATGTTGAATCGAAAAACCCTAATGAGCCGGAATTCCTTCAGGCCGTTCATGAGGTAGCCGAAACGGTTATCCCATTTATCGAATCAAATAAAAAATATGCAGGTCATAACCTTCTAGAGAGAATGGTTGAGGCTGAAAGAGTGATCATGTTCAGAGTTCCATGGATGGACGATAAAGGTAATGCTCAGGTAAATCGAGGCTACCGAATTGAGATGAACTCTGCAATAGGACCATACAAAGGTGGTTTGAGATTTCACCCATCTGTAAACCTTAGTGTATTGAAATTCCTCGCTTTCGAGCAGGTGTTCAAAAACAGCTTAACTACCCTACCAATGGGTGGTGGTAAAGGTGGATCCGATTTCGATCCTAAAGGAAAATCGGACAATGAGATCATGCGTTTTTGCCAGTCGTTCATGACTGAACTCTCAAGACATATTGGTCCAGATACAGATGTACCAGCCGGTGACATTGGAGTTGGCGGAAGAGAGATCGGATATATGTTTGGTCAGTACAAGCGTTTGAGAAATGAGTTTACAGGTGTACTAACCGGTAAAGGTTTGTCGTTCGGTGGATCTTTGATTCGTCCGGAAGCTACTGGTTACGGATGTGTATACTTTGTAAGAGAGATGCTAGACTCAAGAGGCGACGACCTAAACGGAAAGACTGTAGTGGTTTCCGGTTCAGGTAATGTGGCTCAATACGCAGTTGAAAAAGCAACTGAATTGGGTGCTAAAGTGGTAACCATGTCGGATTCTGGTGGATTCATCTACGATTCTGAAGGTATCGATGAGAAGAAATTGGCATTCATCATGAACTTGAAGAATGTGAAAAGAGGTAGAATTAGCGAGTATACCAAGAAGTACAAGAATGCGAAATATACTGCAGGTGAAAGACCTTGGTCTGTGAAATGTGATGTAGCTCTTCCTTGTGCTACTCAGAATGAATTGAACCTTGACGATGCCAAAGCATTGGTTGGCAATGGTGCAACTGTAATTGCAGAAGGTGCGAATATGCCATGTACTCCTGAAGCGGTTTCTCTTTTCCATAAGAAGAGAATCTTCTTCGCTCCAGGAAAAGCTTCAAATGCTGGTGGAGTTGCAACTTCAGGTTTGGAAATGACCCAGAACTCATTGAGATATTCTTGGAGTTCAGAAGAAGTTGACAGTAAGCTTCAGCAGATCATGAAAGACATTCATCACTCTTGTGTACACTATGGTTGTGATGAGAAAGGATTTGTGGATTATGTTCAAGGAGCCAATATCGCTGGTTTCGTGAAAGTGGCTGATGCCATGATCGCACAAGGAATCGTTTAAGTTGTTTTAAAATCAAAAAGCCCCGATCCGTTCGGGGTTTTTTTTGCTCAAAATCAAAGATATTATGTACGGAAAGATCAAAGACCATTTAAGTGAAGAGCTAGCCAATATTGAAGATGCTGGCTTATTTAAGAAAGAAAGAATCATCACCTCTCCTCAAGGTGCTTCTATCAAATTGGATAGCGGCAAAGAGGTTCTGAACTTCTGTTCTAATAACTATTTGGGACTCTCATCACACCCTAAAGTGATTGAAGCTGCCAAAAAAGCCCTCGACACCCACGGTTTTGGTATGTCTTCTGTGCGTTTTATCTGCGGGACACAGGATATCCATAAAGAATTAGAGCAAAAGATCGCCGATTTCTGTGGAACCGAAGACACTATTCTCTATGCTGCTGCTTTTGATGCCAACGGTGGAGTATTTGAACCTATTCTAACAGCTGAAGATGCAATTATCAGTGATTCCTTGAATCACGCTTCCATTATTGATGGAGTGAGATTGTGTAAGGCTCAGCGCTATCGCTATCAGAATAGCGACATGGCAGATCTTGAAGAGCAATTAAAGAAAGCACAGGATCAGCGTTTCAGAATCATCGTTACTGATGGCGTATTCTCTATGGACGGTTATGTAGCTCCATTAGGTAAGATCTGTGATCTAGCCGATAAATACGATGCCATGGTAATGGTAGATGATTGTCATGCACACGGATTCATTGGCGCCCACGGAAAAGGAAGTCCGGAATACAATGATGTATTGGGCAGAATTGACATCATCACAGGCACATTAGGTAAAGCTCTTGGAGGCGCTATGGGCGGATTCACCACCGGCAAGAAAGAGATCATTGAAATGCTTCGTCAGCGTTCTCGTCCCTACCTATTCTCCAATTCCCTTGCTCCAGCAATTGTTGGTGCATCCATTGCTGTTTTCGATCTATTGAGCGGTAGTACTGAGCTTAGGGATAAGCTGATGGATAATGTAGCTTATTTCAAGAAGGGAGTAAAAGAAGCTGGTTTTGATATAAAGGATGGCGATTCTGCCATTGTTCCAATTATGCTTTACGATGCCAAGCTTTCACAGAAAATGGCAGATATGCTTTTAGATGAAGGCATCTATGTGATCGGCTTCTTCTATCCGGTGGTTCCCAAAGAGCAAGCGAGGATTAGGGTTCAGTTATCTGCCGGACATAGCATAGAGCATCTCGACAAAGCTATTGCAGCCTTTACCAAAGTGGGTAAAGAGCTTGGAGTGATCTAATATCACCTTCAGAACATATTGCTATCTAAGTAATTAGTAGATTTTTCTTAATTTTTCAAGATGAAAAAACTACTACTAATTGCCCTACTCTTAATTGGAGTTGGTGTAGGTGTTGGACTATATCTCTTCAATAAGAAGGTTCCCTCATTAGAGAACACCGAAGCGGCTTATACATTAACTGCAGATCAACTCTTCAATGAGTTTGAAGCAGATGAATCAGCTGCTCAAACGAAGTATGTAGATCAGGTATTGGAAGTGAGCGGAACCATTGCCCGTACAAAATCCACCGATAGTATTTCTTCGATCGTCCTCATCGCAAAAAATGCAATGATGGGAGGTGTGAATTGTTCCTTCAATGGACCTATAACTGATTTTGCTGATGGCACACAAATTGTAATCAAAGGTCGCTGTCAGGGCTACCTCATGGATGTGGTCCTAAATAATTGTGTGATAGTTGAATAACTCCTATTTCAAAATGAATTCAAAAGGCATCATTCTTGGAATGATCTGCCTTGCTTTATCTTCATGTTATTATGATAAGGAGGATTTATTATACGGAAATGATGATTGTGTGGTGCAGTCGGTGAGTTTCGCCAACGATATAGAACCAATAATCAGTAATTCCTGTGCTAAAAGTGGTTGCCACGTACAGGGTGGCTCAGGAAATGGGATCTTCGATTCCTATGCGGCTATAAAAGCCAAAGTAGACAACGGCGCCTTAAGAGAAAGAGTGGTCGTACAGAGGACAATGCCTCCGGATGTACCCTTAACTAACTGTCAGATCAAGTATATAGAACAATGGCTCAATGATGGAGCTCCAAATAACTAAACATTAAATCAAAACCAATGAACACCATTAAAAAACTTAGTCTAGCGCTAATTGGCGGTCTATTCTGCCTAAACGCAAATGCGCAAAAGTATATGACACAGAATGGAACTATTCAGTTCTTCTCAGAAACTCCGGTTGAGAATATAGAAGCTGTGAATAATCAGGTTTCATCTGTGATCGATATGGAGACGGGAAATCTTGTATTCAAGTTACTAATGAAGGCTTTTACCTTTGAGAAAGCGTTGATGCAAGAACATTTCAACGAAAAATATGTGGAAAGTGAGAAATTTCCAAGATCCACTTTCAAAGGACAAATCAAGGATTTTGATAAATCCAAATACACAGAAGGCAAACATGAAGTGATTGTTGTTGGTGAACTTACCATCCATGGCGTAACTCAAAAAGTTGAAGCCCCTGGCACAATTGAGATCAAAGGAGATCAACTTATTGTAAACTCAACTTTTACTGTAGAAGTAGCTGATTATGAGATCAAGATCCCTTCAACGGTGAGCGACAATATTGCAAAGACCATTGAAATACAAGTAGAGGCCGAATATGACGCTATGTAAGACATTGGTCTTCTTTCTGGGTTTTCTGTTGATTCCTTCTCATGCTCTTATGGCTCAGGATGATCTATTTGACATGCTTGAAGAGAATGAAGAACCAGTCACGAATTATACATTCGCAACCTTTAAAACCACTAGATTAGTTAGCGGACATTCAGTAGAGACCAATTCTGCTGGTGTTCTTCAATTCATGATACAGCACAGGTTTAGCAGGATCAATGATGGTTGGAGAAGTCTATATGGAATTGATAATGCCACTATTCGTCTTGGTTTTGAGTATGGAGTTACTGATAACTTGAACATTGGTATAGGAAGGTCTTCATTTGAAAAAGTCTTCGATGGTACCATCAAATATCGTTTTCTTCGACAGAAATCTGGTGCTGAGAATTTCCCATTCACGGCCACTTGGGTGAGTTCAACATATATAAATTCTCTTGAATGGGCCAATCCTGAAAGAGAGAATTACTTCAGTTCTCGAATGAGCTTTCATCATGCGCTTTTAATGGCTAGAAAGTTTGAAGGCTTTTCAATACAGTTGATGCCCACATTGGTGCATAGGAATCTTGTACTTACTGAAGAAGACCAAAACACCATCTTCTCGATGGGAGCAGGAGCTTCTATACAGATAACAGGTTCTTTAAGAGCAAATATTGAATACTATTACCTTTTACCTGATCAAATTGCAAGTCCAGTGAATGGGGAGGAAGTTCAAAATGCATTGTCTATCGGGGTTGATATTGAAACTGGCGGACATGTTTTCCAATTGCACATAACCAACAGCAGAGGAATGACAGAAAGATACCTTGTTGGGGAAACTACCGGTAAGTGGCTTGATGGTGATATCCATTTTGGCTTTAATGTGAGTAGGGTATTCACATTGAGAAAACCTGAAGAGCTTAGAAAATAGTTATGAAAACTTCATTTAGAATACTGGGATTATTGTGCCTCATAAGTCTTCTTTGGACTTGTGAGCACGATCCATTAGTTGAAGAGGGTCCAGAATTCATTCCACCCCCACGGCCTCCTGAGATCCCTCATGATTCCACAGCAACTGTTTCTGATAGCTGTGCAGGTGATACGGTCTATTTTCAGAATACAATCCTTCCTTTATTGAACAGCAATTGCTCATTCAGTGCTTGTCATAGTAGTGAGAATACAAATAGACCAGATATTTTAGAGAAGTATAATCCTAGAAATTATGCAACCATAATGAATTCTGATAAAGTAGACATTGATATAGGTGACCCCACTAAATCTGGGATTTATGAGGTTCTAGTTGACGACCCACCCGATAGAATGCCCAGAGGTGCTTATGGTCCCCTAAGCGCAGCTGAGATCGAGTCTATCAGACTTTGGATTGAGCAAGGGGCTAAAAATAATTCATGTAAAGACTGTGACACTAGCCAATATTCTTTCTCCATGAATATTTTACCTCTAATTCAAACCTATTGTCAGGGTAATTGTCATGCCGGACAATTAGAAGGTCCTTTCCCCTTGACTAACCACATTGAAATTTCGGCTAAGGCAGGGAAAATTTATACGGCCATCAATCATACGGGAAGTATATACATGCCGAAGAATCTACCAAAACTAGACCCCTGCTATATTTATCAAGTAAAAAGATGGATTGAAAGGAAAACTCCAAATGATTAAAATGACAAAACAAAAAAGGCGATGATTTCTCATCGCCTTTTTTTTGCCCTAATTCTTAAAAGAGAAGATCAATAGACTGAACACAAAGGTTCTTTCCTCTGTTCTTAAGCCAAATACAACATTCTTTTGAAGCTTTTAGAAAATGAAGAAGCACATTTTCTCGGCATTTGCAGTAGTCGTTTTATTCCAACTTGTTAGCTCTTGTACACATGAGCCTGTAGAAGGTCCTAATAGAGGCGGACTTAGAACTACGCTTGACCCATCATGCGATCCTGGAATTGCATACTTCAAAGAGGAAACCGAACCTTTAATTCAAGCCAATTGTGCAGTTACAGGATGCCATGGAAATGGAAGTTCTAGCAGAGGTGTTAAGTTAGACAGCTATCAAGACATTATAAGTACAGCAGGTATAAATCTGAATAATCCCGAAAGTTCAAATCTCTATCAAGTTCTAATTGATGAGAATGAATCCAATCGAATGCCCCCAGCTCCAAGAGCCGCATTTACACAAGACCAAATCAATGAAGTATTGCTTTGGATAGAGCAGGGTGCTCAGAATAATGAATGTCAAGAATAAAAAAACCCCGACAATGCCGGGGTTCCTTTTCAAATAAATTCTTTCTCGGTTTAGAAGAACCTTGCTCTGTTATCTTCGATCTCAGTTTCTTCTTTAAGTGCGTTGAACACCGCACCATTGTCGATCTGTGTCGACATACCTCTTTCCTCTGTACTTCTTGTCATGGCGATATCCGGCTCTCCTGGAACATTCTTACTTTCCATATAAACCACATACACTCCATTATCTCCTTGAATTGGAACGCTCATTTGATTCGCCTCAAGGCTAGATGCTTTTCCAACCACTTTTGGCTCAAGTCCCAAACCTGGGATAGCTGGGTTCGACAAGCTAACGCCGCTAGCATCCTGCACTTCTACTCCAAGGTTCGAAGCTAAAGTATTTAGGTCGCTACCACCTGCCATTTGCTCTTTAAGCATTGCAGCTTTCTTCTCGATTCTCACCATGTATTCCACACGGTTTCTAACCTTATCCAATGGAGAAGGACCTTCTTCATTCACGCTTTCAAGGAATCCAACAGCAAAGGCATCACCAATATCATAAGCCTCCGAGATATCACCCTCATTAGCCTCTCTAGCCCATCTAACAAGATCTCGACTAGCTTCATTTCCTTCAACAGTGGTCATGTTCTCACTCAATACCACAACTCTTCTTTGGATATTACCTTCATTGATCAAATTGTTGAAGCTCTCTTCATCATTTGCATCAATTGAGAAGCTATTCGCTTGGTTGAATACTTTCTCATAAGTATCCTTAGATGGATCGATGATGATCTGCACTGTGGCGATCTGCGCCTTGCGTTTTAATTCTGTGCGATCAGTAACTCTAATAATGTGAAATCCAAACTGCGAACGCACTTTTCTAAGTTCTCCAACTTCCATGCTGAAAGCTGCATCGCTAAATGGCTTTACCATTACACCTTCAGTAAACCAATCCAATTCGCCGCCATTCTGAGCTGATGTCACATCATCAGAAAAATCAACTAAGTCGGCAATTGTAGCCTCACCATTCTGGATTACCTCTAATAGACTATCAGCTAATGCTTCCGCTTCTTCAAGCGTTCTTTCTTGTCCGCCAATTAGAATATGCGAAGCTTTTACTGAATCAGGAGCTTGTTTTACATCTCTGATCTTTTGAATGAAATAGGCATTCTCGATCTTGTAAGGTGCTTTAATTGAGCCTGAATCCTGAGCCCAGAAAGTAGAATCAATTCCCATAGGAATATCATCAGCACTGTGGTATACAGGATCAAACGGTCCGTCGGAATTCGCATTCACAAAAATGCTATCGTTAGAAGCTGTCTTGAATTTTTGGTATACCTCATTAGCCTCTTGATTCACGGCCATGATGTCTTCAGCTGATGGAGCTACAGGCAAATATGCATAAAACACTCTGCGACTAGATTCTTGCTGGTACTCATCTTTATGCTCATTGTAGTACTCCTTCAATTCAGATTCACTTACCTCAATTGTACTATCTGGAATAGATGAGTATAGTTTACCCACATATTTGAAGTTCAATTGCGTATTCTCATCTGTATATTGATGTTTAGCAAGTGCAGATGGTAAGTAAAGTCCTTTCTTGATCAAGGTATTGTACTTGTTCGTTTCCTGATTGCTCTTTAGTGCTTTTTCAAAAGCCAACCATTGCTTTTTTGTTTCCGGCTCTTGCTGATCCAGATTTTGCAAGAATTGAACAACGGCTGCTGAACTGAACTCACCAGTTTGCGGATTGCTGAAAAGCTGACGAACCTGAGGGTGAGGGTTAGGACCCTGAACCATATTGAAAAGCTCTTTTGAAGTAACGCTTACTCCAAGATCCTCTCTTTCTTTGCTAATAATGATCTGAGCCAACATCTGATTCCAGACGGTCTCTTTCAATTGCGACTTGGTTCTAGCATCTAAAGGTTGTTCAGTTCTAGCTTCATAATTCTCATATGCAGTTTGCAATTGCTGATCGTATTCTTCAGGAGAAATGGTCTCTTCACCCACTTGCGCAAGAAAAAGAGGACCCTGTCCCTGTCCTGTTCCAGCTGCACTGAAAAGGTCGGTTAATACAAAGGCTACAATTGCTCCTCCAATAATGATCAACACCAAGGTTGATTTCTCTCTAATTTTTCCAATGATTGCCATGGAGATACTTTAAAAATTTGGCTTGCGAATATACGACTTTGACTTAAAAAAATTAAATGTAAAAAAGGCTTTATTCCGCCTGTACTCAGAGATGTAGAAAATCGACTGTCTTAATCGTCTTCCGGACTGATTTTAAGGTGTACCAAATCGATCTTATTCTCAAAAACCTTCTTTACAGTGAAGGTGAATTGGCCCAATTTGATCTCTTCATTCATCTGCGGAATATTCTCTGAAGTTTGGATGATCAATCCCGCAATAGTTTCATATTGATCGGATTCGGGCAGACTTAATCCGTGTTCTTGATTCAAATAATCCACTTCTATTCTCGCAGAAAGGAGGAATTCATTATCTGAAACCTTACTTTCAATAAGCTCTTCCTTATCGTGCTCATCCTCAATCTCACCAAAGATCTCTTCTATTACGTCTTCTATCGTTAGGATTCCCGCCGTACCGCCAAATTCATCAACCACCACCGCAATACTTCTGTGTTTATCGATGAGGATCTTGAGGATCTCACTGGCCGGCATAGAGATAGGGATCACGGGAACCGGAAGAAGGATCGATTTAATACTATCCGGTTTCTTGAAAAGCTCAAAAGAATGAGTGTAACCAATAATGTTATCAATATTATCGCGATAGATCAGGATCTTGCTCAATCCGGTTTCTATAAATGCTTTACTCAAGTCTTCAATACTGGCATCAATTTCTAGTGCGGTGATCTCTGTACGGGGAATCATACATTCTCTTGCCTTCACCTTATTGAAGTCGAGTGCATTCTGGAAGATCTGGATCTCATGATCAACCTCTTCTCTGTCTTCAGAGAGCTCTGTCCCCTCTTTGATATAATGTTCCAAGTCGACCCTACCAAAATTGAACTCTTTATCGGTCTCCAATTTTGGAGCAAAAAGTTTGATCAATAGCTCAGATAAACCAATCACAATGAACATTGGAAGAGACAATAACCAATAGAAGATCAACAAGGGTAAGGCAAACAACCTCAACATATTATTCGGATTGATCCTAAAAAGTGTTTTCGGCAAGAATTCGGCGGTGATCAAAATGATCAATGTGGAGACTAATGTCTGAGTGAAAAGAATAAGGATTGCAGAATTGGTGTACTGCATGATTACTGGATCAAGCACTTTGGCCATATAGATCCCATAAACTACCAGGGCAATATTATTACCCACAAGCATGGCCCCAATAAAACGAGAAGGCCTTTTCATGAATCCGGAGATGATTCCGGCCATAATATTCCCCTGCTTACCATCTAACTCGATCTTGAGTTTATTGGCAGAGACGTAGGCGATCTCCATTCCTGAGAAGAAGGCCGAAAAAAGTAACATGGATAAAATTACACCCCAGTCGAAACTACTCATGCGCAGTGTTGCAGTCTAATCAAAGATAAGATTTATGATTTATCTTGTTTTCTCTCGTGCATTCGGCGCTGAGATCTACGTATAATGTAGAGTACAATGGCAATTGCAGAAAAGCCGTAAAAATAAAGGGCATCGAAAATGCCATCCTGGATAGACCTCACTACGGCAATAATGAATGTGACGATGGCTAGCATCAACCACATTAATTCCATGAACCTAATTACTTTGAGCATCTTTTAAATTTATTATTCCTCTTGGTTTAAGTATACGGTAATCTGTGAAGTCTTGGTTCGATATTAATCCTTCTCCCATCAAAACTTGTTGAGGAGTGGTTATTTTCACAAAAACATCGGAGCGTATCTCATCCTTTTCCAGATCCCAGATCAAATGCTCTGTATTCAATGTATCACCTTCATCATTGATCACAACCACATTGTCTTTAGCTTCCATTCTTTTTTCGTGAGCGATGTCGATCGCATAATTTGCAGTTAATCTGCTACTCACCACCATGGTGGTATCATCATAGATCTCAATATCGACTCCTTCAGGCATTTCATTATAGCTCTCTTCTCCACCATATTGATGCACAAGAGGAGCTTTCAGTCTGAACTGCACTTCCCCCATAGTGCTATAAAGCACATCTACTCCGCGCATCTCTTGATCCGGATAGCGTTCCTCATCATTGAGTTCTTCCACTTCCTTAGGATCATTGACACAGGAAAGTAAAATCCCCACAAGGAAGATGCTAGGCATCATTCTCATGGGGACTCTGATATTGTTCAATAGTTTATTCAATTAGAATCTAGCTGTGGTAGACTCGCCAATCCAACAACCGATCTCAACAGTATCACCTTCTTTGATACCCAAGAAGAAGCATTCTTCTTTAGTTGGGTAATAAGGCTTATAAGTAGCGATCTTAGCATTGGCTTTATCTGCCATTGAAGGATCTACAGATTTCGCTCTCTGATAATAATCAGTAGCTAACCAATAAAGTGCCTTTTTCTTACATGCATCGTCAAAATCACAAGCTGAAGAACTTCCAGCGATCATATCACCGATCATGATGTATGGCAGTCCATCTCCAGGACGCAATTCTGCAGCTTTTCTAGCATTCTGACGAGCAGCAGAATAAGAGCCCATGCTGCTATATGCCTGAGCAAGCTCAATATAGTAATCGGCCATTTTCTTATCGTCTTGAGCCAATTCGATCGCTTGTTTGAAGTAATTGACTGCGTCTTGATATTTCTTGTTCTTCAAGGACATCACACCCATTTTCTCAGCAGAAACTGCAGAGGGATTGCTTGCATGCATTGTCTTGGCAATTGTATAGAAGATTGGAGCATCAATACATCCTTTTCTATCCAAAAGGTTGGCTGTTCTTTCCATCCAATCTGCATTCTCCTTGTTCTTCTCATAGTTATCATTGGCCATTTTTACCAAGATATCACAATTCAAATAAGGTCCGGCAATATTTTCTACAGCCTCTTGAGCCTTAAGATAGTATTCGCCATTCTTCTGCCCTTCATATTTTGCAATATTGGCAGCAAGGATATCTGAAAGCGTACCAAACATAGCTACTACCTCAGCAGCATCATGCTTTTCTTTTTTCTCCATTAAAACAGAAGCATTCATGGCTGAAACAATTGCTCCAGGTCCAGAACCTTTACCTTCAAGATCAATAGACTTCTTTAAAGTGGCATATACCTCTTCAATATTCTCCTGATCATATTTTAACATATCGGTACCTTTCCTTCCCAATACATAACCCTCTTTACCGAAGTTGGCGATACGCTGATCGTATACCATTTTCAAGCTATCTACATAGGCCTTTTTAGCTTCATCTGTAGTGGCCTTTTTCAATTTGTATTCAACCAAATTGGCACCATCTACATACATTCTTTCAGAAGATGCAGGACAGATAGTGTAAACGATCTTCCAAAATTTGTAAGCATCATCATATGACTTTTGCTTATAGTAATCTCTATACAAAGAGAGGTTTCTCACACACTTAGAGCTATCTGCACCGTATTTACCTTGGGCAAAAGCCATGCTGCTCAACATTAAGACAGTGAATAATAGACTGATCTTTTTCATTTCAATTAGTTTAATTAATCGTATTTCCGTTTTATGAACCACTTATCATTAATGGTTACTCCTATATGAAAGTTTATAAATTGCTCTTGAATCAAATCTTGAGCAGTTGTTCCTCTTTGACCAAGCTCTACAGAGAAGCTCAAAGTAGAAAATGACTTTCTCAATGGCATTACTATTCCAAAGCTTATGCCAAACTCAGAAATGGCTTCTTCTTGCACTTCAAGAATGGAGTTGGTATAATGTGCTCCCAGTCTGTAACCCAGCTGTTTAACATAGGATCCGAAGGCAGATTGAGAGGTGAAATTCTCATATCCTACACTTACTCTATGCTCATCTGTTGCGAAGACATCTTCCTCTAAGGACACATTATTCTTATCTATAAAGGTGTAATCTGCCATTACGATCCAATCTCCTTTCTTCTCATAGGCGATTCCACCACCAAATCTGCTGCCTATATTGAAATTAATCGCTTCTTCATCCTGCTGAAAGACTGTGTCTTTAATCTGCTCAAAACCTTCTCTTCCTTCATAAGAACGAATCAATCTGGTTTGTGTAGCACTGATATCTGAAAGTGGCGAAGCGGTTAATCCAATGATCATACGATAGTCATCCCCAAGGTTTCGGAAGTATTGTAATCCCAGATCAAAGTTAAAATCATTGAAGTTTATGTTGTTCTGGTCAAGGGTATTGAAGAAACTTCCTCCATTCCCACTGCCGAAGATCACTCTTTTGATCTCGGTTTTTTGACCGAAAAGAAATTTGGCGTTCACTCCGATCGATAGATTCTTTCCAATTTGAGTTCCTGCTCCCACAAATACTTCATTCACACCTCCGGTTCCATCAAAATCAAAGGTTTGAAGGTTGCCATTGATAATATCAGCTCTTTGAAATTCATAGCCGATCAAGCTATAAGGACGAATACCAAAACCCGCTCCCCAGCGATCGCCGATGGGGAATGCTATTGCCAAATGCGAAAAGCCAGCGTAATTGGCCGTTCTGGTCTGATTCTCATTTTCCAGGAAGTCGGTTTGAGAAAAGAAGCCCACTTCATAGGTAGTCAAACTCAAGTTTGAGAAGGAAGCTGGATTGGCCGGATTGATGTAGTTGGTATTTCGATCGTTGAATGTTGCCCCACTTTTTGCCAGGGAATCATAGATTGCCGGACGGTAATTCGAAGGTCTCCAGGCATAGGCAGATCCACTCAATCCGAAGTTGCCATTAAAAAGTGCCGGACGGTTAATTCCAATTCCGTATCTGGAGTATGGAGATTCCGTTACTTTCTGGCTGTAAAGATGACTTCCGAAAAGCAGTAGAATGCTAAGCCAGGCCGATTTACGTATGCAGGTTATACAGAAGGATTTCATTCAAGCCTTTTAGCACCAAATTTGGGTCTGCAAAGATGCCATTTTTTAGCTCTTTTTCAAAGAATTCTGCATCTCCACCGCTAAGCACCACTTTTAAGTCGTCTCGATTTTGTGAATAGTCCTCTATAAACGATAAAACCTCAGCTTTTATTCCATTTACAACTCCTGAAATCATAGAAGTAGTGGTTGTAGTGCCTATATTTTTAAGATTTTTAACACTTATTGGGTCCCATTTGATCAAAGGCAAGGATGCTGTTCCACTGTTCATGGCATTGAATCGCATTTGAATACCTGGAGAAATTGCGCCTCCTAAATATTCTCCATTCTCAGTCACAAGATCATAAGTAATACACGTTCCCATATCAATTCCCAATACATCTTTTTCAGGATATAAGGCCTTGCATGCAACTGCAATGGCCATTCTGTCTTTCCCGAGAGTTTCCGGACTCTGATACTTGAGTTTTAATGGCAAAGGAGTGTTTTGATCGAGAGTTATGCAGGGATACGATCTATCTTTTAGATCAAGGTAATCTGAGACTTTTGAATTCACCGAAGAGATGATCAAGCCCTTCAATTCCATCTCATCGAGCATCATGCGGTTCTTAAGTACCTCTTCATTTGTAAAATGATGGACTTTTACAAGCTTACTTCCCTTGAACTCGCCAACTTTAGTGCGGGTGTTCCCCACATCTATGCTCAGATAAAATGCCATAGTTCAAAGCTAAACAATAGCAGGAGAAATATTTCCCAATCGAATTGCCGGAAGAAGAATATTATTTATAAATTTGCCGACCGATTTTAGGTACCATAGCTCAGTTGGTAGAGCAAAGGACTGAAAATCCTTGTGTCGCTGGTTCGATTCCAGCTGGTACCACTAGAGAGTCTTAAAACTCTCTTAAAATCAATTGAAAAGCGAGCCCATAAAAAAGCTCGCTTTTTTTATTGGCGAGCGGAGCAATTGATAAGCGTAGCTTAGAGAGTTTTAAGACTTTGACCTCGGGTGAAGCTGGCAAGGCGAAGCCATTCCAGCTTCGCGAGTTCGAGTCCGTCCTTCTGCGCTTGCATCTCGACTCCGCTCGATGTGACAGCTACGAAGGATAAAAGGTTCGAGTCCGGCATCCTTAATCTTCAATTTTCAGTCTTCAAACTTCAAATAAGAGGGGCAATCCAGCTGGCGCTGGTTTAGAGTTCAGATTTTAAGAGTTCAGTGTTCAGAGCTTTGAAATTTGGCTTGCTCCTCGGGTGAAGCTGGCAAGGCGAAGCCATTCCAGCTTCGCGAGTTCGAGTCCGTCCTTCTGCGCTTGCATCTCGACTCC
>PALM01000032.1 GCA_002706365.1 Flavobacteriales bacterium
ATCTCCAATTCTCTTTCTTTGATCTCATCGCTTACGCTATCAGCATCAAGAGCAACAGGAGCCATAGCAGCAACTTGCATTGCAACGTTCTTACCAGCAGTAGCTACTTCTTCACCTTCTTTGTTCAAACCTACTAATGTAGCAGTTTTGTTACCTGGGTGGATGTAAGCGATTACTGTATCAGCAGAAACTGTCTCATATTCTCCCAATTCGATCTTCTCACCGATCTTTCCAACTTCTTCAGTGATCTTTTCTTCGATTGTTTGAGCATCGTTGAATTTCAATCCTTTCAACTCTTCCAATGAAGCAGGCTTATTTTCGATAGCTACGTTCAAGATCTGTTTAGCAGTTCCAACGAAATCTTCGTTCTTAGCAACGAAGTCGGTCTCACAATTCAGGCTGATCACAGCACCAAATTTTCCAGAAGCATCAGTAGCAGCTAGAACAGCTCCTTCATTTGCATCTCTATCACTTCTCTTTTCAGCAACTTTTTGTCCTTTCTTTCTAAGGATCTCGATAGCTTTGTCGAAATCTCCCTCAGCTTCCACTAGGGCTTTCTTACAATCCATCATTCCTGCACCGGTTTGCTTTCTAAGCTTGTTTACTTCAGCAGCAGTTATGTTTGCCATTTCTCTTTGAATTAAAATTTAATATTCTATCTTATTTAGCTTCAGCTTTTTCAGCCTTATCTTCTTTCTTGTCTTCTTTATCTTCCTTCTTCTCGGCTTTCTCCGCTTTTACTTTGTCAGCAGCCGCTTTGTTCTTAGCCTTTTCAGCGTTTCTTGACTCTAGGCCTTCTTTCACTGCAGCAGTAACATGCTCAAGGATCTTATCGATCGACTTAGCAGCATCGTCGTTTGCTGGAATTGGGAAGTCAACTTTAGTTGGATCAGAGTTGGTATCAACAATTGCGAAAGTTGGGATATTCAATTTTCTCGCCTCTGCAACTGCGATATGCTCTTTTTTGATGTCAACTACGAATAGAGCAGCTGGAAGACGGCTTAGGTCTGCAATAGAACCAAGGTCTCTTTCCAATTTAGCTCTCTGACGGGTAATTTGAAGACGCTCTCTTTTAGAAAGTACATCGAAAGTACCGTCTTTCATCATATTGTCGATAGAAGACATCTTACGAACTGCCTTTCTGATAGTAGCGAAGTTGGTTAACATTCCACCTGGCCATCTTTCAGTAACATAAGGCATAGTAGTAGGTACTACTCGCTTTTCTACAACTTCTTTTGCTTGTTTTTTCGTAGCAACGAAGAGGATCTTCTTGCCCGACTTAGCGATCTGAGCCATCGCGTTAGAAGCTTCTTCAAGCTTAGCTGCGGTTTTGTTCAGATCGATGATGTGGATCCCGTTCTTCTCCATGAAAATGTATGGAGCCATTTTAGGATGCCACTTTCTTCTAAGGTGTCCAAAGTGTACACCTGCTTCTAGTAATTCTTTTTGGTCTGCTTTTGCCATTTTGTTTTGTGTTTACATTCGAATAATAAAGCAATGGTTCTGTAGCAGGGATTCAATCCCTAGTCAAAACCATTTTGATACTAAACACACCTCCTTTCGGGGATGGATAAGTATATAAAGAACGCTCTTGTATAAATTGCCAGCGATACACCTCCGCCAAGACTTCGGTGTACAATACGTATTAACGCTTGCTGAACTGGAATTTCTTTCTCGCTTTTTTCTGACCCGGCTTCTTTCTTTCCACCATTCTTGGATCTCTGGTCATCAAACCTTCTGCTTTCAAAGCTGGTTTGTGCTCAGCGTCAAGCTCAACTAAAGCTCTAGACATAGCCAAACGCAAAGCTTCTGCCTGACCAGTAATACCACCGCCACTGATGTTTGCTTTCACATCAAACTTCTTTTCGTTCTCAGTTAGAACGAATGGCTGGTTCACTCGGTACTGCAAAGCTACCGTTGGAAAATATTCTTTAAAGTCTTTTCCGTTAACGGTTACATTACCTTTTCCTTTGCTGAGGTATACTCTAGCAATAGACTTTTTTCTTCTACCAATGCTATTGATTACGTCCATGCTTATTTGTTAGTTGTATTCAATTTGATTTCTTTAGGCTTCTGAGCTCCGAATTTGTGCTCAGTACCTTCTACTACATGTAGGTTATTGAACAAGGCTCTTCCCAAACGATTCTTTGGCAACATACCTCTTACAGCCTTCTCAACAAGAGCTACAGGCTTTTTCTTCAACAACTCCTCAGCAGTGATGCTTTTTTGTCCACCTGGATACTCAGAATAAGAGATATAAGTCTTCTCTTCCATCTTGTTACCAGTCAATCTGATCTTTTCTGCGTTGATCACAACAACATTGTCGCCACAATCTACGTGAGGGGTATAATTCACTTTGTGCTTACCTCTGATCATCTTGGCTACTTCAGATGCCAAACGACCCAATGTCTGATTTTCAGCATTCACCAAAACCCACTCTTTATTCACGGTTTTGTTATTGGCCGAAACTGTTTTATAACTCAAAGTATCCACGGTCTTCCTTTATTATCTTGATTCAATATCTATTAGTCCCCAAAAATGGGGCTGCGAAGTTAGAACTAATTTTTGTTTTGGACAAGATGTCACAATAAAAATTACACTCATTAAAAAGAAAGAGGAGAGCCAGAGCTCTCCTGCAATTCCAATTTTATTTCACAATCTACTATGCGCAGAATTCGTCGAATGCTGCAGTAAGGTTTTCGGCGATCATATCAGCCGGGCGACCTTCAATGTGATGTCTTTCGATAAAATGCACCAATTTGCCGTCCTTAAAAAGGGCAATTGATGGTGATGATGGAGGATAAGGCAACATGTGTTTTCTAGCCTGAGCAACTGCTTCTACATCTACCCCTGCAAATACAGTGGTGAATTTATCTGGAGTGTTTTCATGTTTAGAAGACATGATCACGGCCGGACGAGCATTTGCTGCTGCACAACCACATACCGAGTTCACCATAACCAATACGGTTCCTTCGGTGCTGTTCAATACATTATCTACCTGATCCGGAGTGGTAAGCTCCTCAAATCCTACATCTGTAAGCTCCGCCTTCATTGGCGCTACCATTTCTGCTGGGTACATATTTATATTAATTACGAATTATCAATTACGAATTACGAATGTAATTTCTGCTGCAAAGTTAAGATTTGAGCAGCAGATACGGTAACAGTTTGCTATCGAAATGGTTTATGGTCGTTTACCTGCCAAAAATCAGTGTTTAGCTCACAGGGGCCTCGACATAGTCGAGGCTGCACGGGGGAGACACTGAGTAACACAGTTCACAGTGGTTCCCAGAGCTTCCCTGTGATCCCTGTGAAACAAACTAGAATTAACCATTATTCATCTATTATCTTTGAACTCTCATCTTTGCTCAAAAAAGACATGTCTATTTCACCCTACAAACCCGAATACTTCATGAAGCAAGCCTTGAAAGAGGCTGAAATGGCATTGGCTAAAGATGAGATCCCTATTGGAGCTGTTGTGGTATTAAAAGATCAAATCATTGCTAGAGCGCATAATCTGACCGAGAGTCTCAATGATGTAACCGCTCATGCAGAAATGCAGGCCATTACCTCAGCAGCTGATTTTTTGGGTGGAAAGTATTTGGACGAGTGTACCTTATATGTCACCCTTGAACCTTGTGTAATGTGTGCCGGTGCTTTGGCTTGGGCCCAACTGGGAAGCTTGGTGTTTGGAGCAAGAGATCAGAGGAAGAGAAAAGAAGAAATTGATCGTATTGGGATCTACCATCCGAAAACGAAAATCGAAGGGGGGTTGATGGAGGAAGAGTGTGCTGGGATCTTAAAGACCTTTTTTGAGACTAAAAGGTAATTCAAGCTGTACCGCAAAGATTCGCAAAGGCGCTGCGCTCTCGCAGAGTTTCACAAAGGCTCAATAATAGGACAATTATTCACGCTCTAACATCTAATCTCTAAAATCTAACCTCTGTCTAGGCTCTAGATTCTAGGTTCTAGCTTCTAGCTTCTAGCTTCTAGAAAACAGACTTCTATTTCTTCACTACCTTAAGATGCAACTCCTCCAACTGCTCATCATCCACCTTCGCAGGAGCATCGATCATCACATCTCTTCCTGCATTATTCTTTGGGAAGGCAATGTAGTCGCGTATAGAATCTGTGCCACCTAGGAGCGCACAAATTCTATCAAAACCGAAGGCAATTCCACCATGCGGAGGAGTGCCGTATTCAAAGGCATCCATTAAGAATCCGAACTGAGCTTTTGCTTCTTCATCAGAAAAGCCGAGAAGGGAAAGCATCTTTTCTTGAGTTGGTCTGTCGGCAATACGAATAGAACCTCCACCTAATTCCACTCCATTGATCACCATATCATAGGCATTGGCTCTTACTTCTAATGGAGCAGATTCCAATTTATCTAAGTCTTCAACTTTTGGAGAGGTAAATGGATGGTGCATGGCGTGCATGGCTCCGCTTTCTTCATCGGCTTCAAGAAGTGGGAAGTCTACCACCCAAAGTGGAGCAAATTCATCTCCTTTTCTCAAACCGAGTTCTTTACCCATATGCAATCTCAATGCATTCATGGCTGAGCGAGTAGGATTGGTATCTCCTGAAAGCACCAACAGCAAATCGCCTTTTGAAGCCCCCATTTTGTCGGCCCAGGCTTGAAGGTCTTCTTGGGAGTAGAATTTATCGACAGACGATTTAATCGTTCCATCTTCATTCAATTTCACATAAACCAAGCCTTTGGCACCTACTTGAGGGGTTTTTACATAATTGGTAAGCGCATCAAGCTGCTTTCTGCTATATTCAGCGCAACCTTCTGCATTTATTCCAACAACCAAATCAGACTGATCGAATACATTGAATCCTTTTCCTTGGGCAAGCTCATTTAGATTGTGGAATTCCATACCGAAACGAAGATCCGGCTTATCGGAACCGTATTTCTCCATAGCCTCTGCATAACTCATTCGAGGGAATTTAGGTAGGTCTACCCCTTTAATTTCTTTCACCACCTTCTTCATCATAGCTTCGAAGGTATCCAGAACATCTTCCTGCTCAACAAAACTCATTTCACAGTCGATCTGCGTAAACTCCGGCTGTCTATCCGCTCTCAAATCCTCATCCCTAAAACACTTCACAATTTGGAAGTATTTATCATAGCCTGAAACCATCAAGAGTTGTTTGAATGTCTGCGGCGACTGAGGAAGTGCGTAGAATTCCCCTTCGTGCATGCGAGAAGGCACTACGAAATCGCGCGCTCCTTCCGGAGTGGATTTAATCAGATAAGGAGTTTCCACCTCGATAAAGTCTTCGCCACTCAGATAGTTTCTGATCTGCATAGCCAGTTTTGAGCGAAGGATGAGTTTTTCCTGAAG
This sequence comes from Flavobacteriales bacterium, assembly GCA_002706365.1. Lineage (GTDB taxonomy): Bacteria > Bacteroidota > Bacteroidia > Flavobacteriales_E > Vicingaceae > UBA1494. The sequence continues at coordinate 5,349 of PALM01000032.1, forward strand.
AGGGGGGCGACGAAGATCCAGGTATCTGTACTTCATTCTCAACTCTTCACCACCATCAGTTTCTGATTCAATGGTAAAGGGAGGAGTCTTGGATTTGTTAAGCACCTTGATCTCATCCACATCGATCTCGATGTTTCCGGTTGGCAATTGATCGTTCTTGCTGCTGCGCTCGCGAACGGTGCCCTGGATCTGGATCACAAATTCTCTACCCAATTTACGCGCTTGCTCACAGAGGGCTGCATTCTCATCCATATTAAAGGTGAGCTGAGTGATTCCGTATCTATCGCGCAAGTCGATAAAGGTGAGTCCACCTAGATCCCTAGATTTCTGCACCCATCCTGATAAGGTTACTTTCTCTCCAATCTGCTGCTCTCTGAGCTCTCCGCAATTGTGTGTACGTAGCATACTTTAGAATTTGCTGCGAAATTAGGAAGAAGGTTTTAAGAACCTAGAGCCTAGAGTCTAGAATCTAGACAAATGTGAAATTTGAGATGTGAAATCTGAAAAGAGGAGGCTAGATGCTGGAAGCTAGATGTGAAATGTGAAAGTGATTGTCGAAGGATAGGCTATAAAGACCATTCTCTCTAACCACAGCAGATCCTTCGGATCTACACGGAGTCGCTTCGCTTCTCCTTCGTAGTGACCTACTACGGAGAAGGAGCTAGGCACAGCGGTCACAGCGGACCATAGACCAAAAACTATAGGCATTCTAGTGCCCTTTGTCTAGGCCGAGGTCGAAGACCGAGGCCGGCATCCATTAAGTAATAACTGATTTAATGGTAAAAATATTGACGAACTGAATTCAAGTATCTAAGAGGGGAGTTCAAATTCGAAGGGACGGCCTGGGTCTTCGACCTCGATCAAACACTTTGCAATTAGATTAAAAATTTTATTGGTAGAGCAGAGTTGGCATAAAAAGGTTCTCAACTTAAGGCACTCTAGCCGCACTCTAGTGCACTCTAGTGCACTCTTAACTTTCCTCTATAACTCCATCCCCAACGTACTTGCCTGCTTTGAAGACCATGATCCTTTGGAGGATGCCATTATCGTCGTAGATGTAATACTTCCCATCTATCAATCGATAGTTTCTGAAAGTTCCATCTTTTGAGATTTGCTTATCACGATTGTAGAGTTTGCGATAGCCATTGCCGTCAAAGCCACCTTGGTTTGGATTATCTGCAGAGGTAGCTTTGATATTCATGTCCTTACCAGCTGCCATTTGCTTTTGAAGAGGATCTTGTTGTGGACTTTTAGATGCGTAAGCCTGAACAGAAGCTTTATCAAGCACTCCATTGTTGAAGTTCTTCACAGCCATTAGATCTCCATTTTCATAATACTCCTTCATCTGGCCTGTCTCTTGACCTTCCTGCCAAGTTCCAACTAGTCTTAACTGACCGTTTTCATAAAAGTACTTCTGTTCTCCAGTTCGTTTTCCTGTAGCCGTAAAATTGAAATCTTGAGCTAATTTCCCATTTGGATGATAGCGTTTGAAGCTACCGGTATTCTTAGTTCGCTCCCAATTACCTTTCTCTTCTACTTTCCCATTTTTATAATAGAGGGTGTAAGGACCTTTAGGTCGACTATTCACATAGGTAATTTCACTTTTTAGCTTTCCGCCGGGATAATACTTCTTCCAAAGTCCTTGCTTCCGGCCGTTTTCGTATTTGCCTTCTTCAATAAGATCTCCGGTCTGATACCCATCATTGTGATTTGGACCTGCCTTAATATACCATTGGCCAACTCTTCTGCCGGCAACAACTTTATTGATCGTGTCGCCATTTTGTATATCATAATCCTGAACTTGAGCTATAAGGTTGTCGCTCAGGAAAATAAGAGAAATGAAGATGCCAATTACGTATTTCATAATTCTTTGGGGAACTAAAAATAGCAAATTTCTTTAGTCCATCCCTTTTTGAATTCTCAGCTGCTTCAGCATATCGGCCGACATCGCATCAAGATCATAGGCTTCTTTCCATCCCCAATCATCTCTCGCTGCCTGATCATTTATGCTAGAAGGCCAGCTTTCAGCGATCTGCTGACGGAAGTCGGGATTGTAGCTTATTTGAAAATCCGGTATTTCTTTTTGAATGCTTTCCGCAATCTCTTTTGGTGAGAATGAGATGCCTCCGAGATTGTATGAAGATCTAATCTTTACATCTTCAGCCTTTGCCTCCATCAATTCAATGGTTGCCCTTATTGCATCCTCCATATACATCATAGGTAGATATGCATCCTCTTTAAGGAAACACTCATAGCTGCCTTTCTCAAGTGCCTGATGATATATATCAACTGCATAATCAGTTGTTCCACCGCCTGGCATCGTTTTATAACCGATCAATCCTGGATATCGGATACTTCTAACATCCACACCAAATTTATTCGCATAGTATTCACACCATCTTTCCCCCGCTAGTTTGCTGATCCCATATACCGTACTTGGCTCTGTAACCGTTTCTTGTGGAGTGTCGTTCTTGGGAGTTGTTGGCCCAAAAACAGCAATTGAACTAGGCCAGAAGATCTTGTTGATCTTTCCCTCCTTAGCTAGTTCCAAGACATGAAAGAGGCTTTGCATATTGAGCTCCCAAGCGAATTTTATCTGCTTTTCTGCATTGGCCGATAATAGGGCTGCTAGATGGTAGACTTCTTTGATCTGATACTGATCAACTATCTCTTTAAGTCTATCGCCATCCATGGCATCGAGTGTCTCGAATGGGGCTTCAAGGGCATCTACTTGTCGAATATCGCTTGCAATTACCTTGTCTTTACCGTGCTTTTCTCTAAGGATAGCAACTAACTCCTGCCCGACTTGTCCGCCGGCTCCAATAATTAAAATCATGTGTAAGTATTTGCGACAAAAATAGTGATTCTTCTATGCCATCAAATGAACTGATAAATGTCATTTTTTCGCCTCTGGGCATTTACGTAACTTTGCATTCCTATTGAATTAGAGATGGAATTGTATAATAAATACGATAAGGAGTTTTTGCAGCAAAAGCTGATGGAGGAAGACTTCAATAGAATCACAATTTCTTTTTACAGATATGTGATCATTGAAGATCCTCATGCTTTGAGAGATGAACTCTATGAAGAGTGGTCTAGCATGCAGGTATTTGGCCGTACTTATCTTGCCAAGGAAGGCATCAATGCTCAAATGAGTGTGCCTGAGCATCATTGGGATGAGTTTATGTTGCGTTTGCAAGCCAGAAAGATCTTTGAAAACTTGCCTATTAAAAAGGCAGTGGAAGATGATGGGAAATCGTTCTACAAGTTAAAGCTTAAAGTGCGAAGCAAGATCGTGGCTGATGGACTAGACGACGGCACTTTTGATGTGACTAATGTCGGTCGTCACCTTACTGCAAAAGAATTCAATGAAGCACTTCAAGATCCCAATTCTATTGTGATCGACATGCGCAATCACTATGAAAGTGAAGTGGGGCATTTCGAAGGAGCAGTTTGTCCGGAAGTAGATACCTTTAGAGAGGAACTTCCAGAAGTTGAGAAGATCTTAGAAGAACACAAGGGCAAAAAGGTTCTTTTGTATTGTACTGGAGGTATCAGATGTGAAAAGGCCAGTGCTTATTTCCGACATAAAGGATACGAAGATGTGAATCAATTGCATGGAGGAATCATCGATTATATCCGTCAGGTTAAAGCCGAGGGTCTTGAGAATAAATTCAAGGGAAAGAACTTCGTCTTTGATGAGCGATTGGGTGAGCGCATTTCCGATGAGATCATTTCTGAATGTCATCAATGTGGAAAGCCTTGCGACGATCACACCAATTGCGCGAACGATGACTGTCATCTCTTGTTCATTCAGTGTAAGGAATGTGCTGAAAAGTACAATGGATGCTGCACTCCAGAATGCAAAGAAATCGCAGCAATGTCAATAGAAGAGCAAAGAAAGCTCAGAAAAGGGAAGAAAAGAGATAAGGAAAGTGTGTTTAAGAGCAGACTAAGACCCGATTTGAAAAAAATATACTTCGAAGAAGTAAAAGAAGAATTAGAGAGTTAAAAGAAAAAAGATAGATATATGCCATTCTACAGAAAAGTAGGGAAGATCCCCCATAAGAGACATACCACCTTTAAGAAGGAAGATGGTTCGCTGCATTATGAGCAGTTGTTCGGAACCGTTGGCTTCGACGGTATGTCCTCTTTACTCTATCACCTTCATCGTCCAACTATTGTGAAAGAGATCCTGGGACAGAAAAGTGTTATGCCGGAGATTGCTGTCGAGAAGAATATGCATTCGAGAAGATTAGTTGGTTTTGATGTAAAGCCAGAAGACGATTTCCTCGATAGCCGTAAGCCAGTTTTGACAAATAGTGATGTAACCATCACTTTGGCTGCTCCAAAAGAATCACTGAAGGATTATTTCTACAAGAATGCAGATCAGGATGAAGTGATCTTCGTGCATAAAGGAAGTGGAGTATTAAGGACCTTTTTAGGGAATATCAAATTTGGATATGGCGATTATCTGGTTATCCCAAGAGGTATGATCTATCAGATCGATTTCGATACGGAAGACAACAGACTCTTTATAGTAGAATCTAATCATCCAATATACACGCCTAAGCGATATAGGAATTGGTTTGGGCAGTTGTTAGAGCATTCTCCATACTGCGAAAGGGATTTTAGAACTCCGGAAGATCTTGAGACTCATGATGAGAAGGGAGAATTCCTAATGAAAATCAAGAAAGAAGGCATGCTTTACGATTTCGTATATGGAACACATCCGTTCGACGTCGTAGGATGGGATGGATTCAATTATCCATATGCCATTTCAATTCACGATTTTGAGCCGATTACGGGTAGAGTGCATCAGCCACCTCCTGTGCATCAGCAATTTGAGACTAGTGCTTTTGTGATCTGTTCTTTTGTGCCTAGATTGTATGATTACCATCCGGAATCTATCCCTGCACCATATAATCACTCTAACATCGATTCAGATGAAGTGCTTTACTATGTGGACGGAGATTTTATGAGTAGAAATGATATAGATGCAGGCCATATTAGTCTGCATCCTGCTGGAATTCCTCACGGTCCGCATCCGGGAGCGTATGAAAGAAGTGTGGGACAAAAAGAAACAGAAGAATTAGCCGTAATGGTAGATACTTTCAAACCACTTATGATCACAGATGAAGCGATGAAGCTTGATGATGGGAAGTATTATAAGTCTTGGATTGAATAAAGATTTTAGAGTTTAGAAGGAGTTGGGAACGAGAAATGAATGTTGTAACTTATTGTATCTAAACTCTGAATTATGATAAATAAGAATAAAAAACACACATATAAAAGTTTAAAAATTTGGGAAATAGGAATGGATATAGCGGATGAGGTTTATGAATGTGCAGCTCAATTTCCAATTGATGAAAGATATGGATTGAGTTCACAGATCAAAAGGTCATCGGTTTCTATTCCAAGCAATGTAGCAGAAGGTTCTTCAAGAGGGAATAGTTCGTTTTCTTATTTCCTAGATGTATCCTTAGGGTCGTCATTTGAACTTGATACCCAACTACTGATAGCACTTAGAAGAAATTTTTTAAGAATCAATGAATACGAGAATGTAGCAGATAAGATTGCAGAGTTTCAAAGGATGGCCATTGGCTTTCAAAGAAAGCTAAACCAATAGTCTCTAATCTCTAAAATCTAATCTCTAAACTCTCAAGAAAAACCAAACGTAATGAGTAAAGAAGTAAAAAGTGTAGACTACGGTCTAGAAAAGATATTTGAAGGAGCAGAAGACTTCTTGCCCCTTTTAGGAACAGATTATGTTGAATTCTATGTGGGTAATGCTAAGCAAGCGGCTCACTTTTATAAGACTGCATTTGGATTCCAATCGAAAGCATATAGAGGTTTAGAAACTGGGAGTAAGGATTCCGTTTCTTATGTCTTGCAACAAGACAAGATCAGATTGGTGCTAACCACTCCATTGAGTTCAAAGAATCCAATCAATGAACATATTGTGAAGCATGGTGATGGGGTGAAAGTGATTGCCCTTTGGGTGGATGATGCTCGTCAGGCATACAAAGAAACAATTTCAAGAGGAGCGAAATCATTCATGGAGCCTACAGTTGAGAAGGATGAAGATGGAGAAGTAGTTCGTGCAGGGATCTATACTTATGGTGAAACTGTACACATGTTCGTAGAGCGTAAGAATTACAATGGGGTTTTCATGCCGGGATTCAAAGAATGGAAGTCGGATTACAATCCTACACCAACAGGTTTGAAGTATATCGACCATATGGTAGGTAATGTAGGATGGAATGAAATGAATACCTGGGTAAAATGGTATGAAGATGTAATGGGATTCGTGAACTTCCTATCATTCGACGATAAGCAAATCCATACGGAATACTCTGCTTTGATGTCGAAAGTGATGAGTAATGGCAACGGTCGCATCAAATTCCCGATCAACGAACCGGCAGAAGGAAAGAAAAAATCGCAGATCGAAGAATATCTCGACTTCTATGAAGGGCCTGGAGTTCAGCACATCGCGGTTGCAACTGACGATATCATAAAGACTGTGAGCGATCTAAGAAGTAGAGGTGTTGAGTTCTTATCTACTCCACCAGAAGAGTATTATAAGATGGTGCCGGAAAGATTGGCCGAACACGACCATGAATTAAGAGAGGATATTGAAACCCTAAAAGGACTTGGTATCATGATAGATGCTGACGAAGAGGGTTACCTTCTTCAGATCTTCACCAAACCAGTAGAGGACAGACCAACATTGTTCTTCGAGATCATTCAGCGAATGGGAGCAAGAGGATTCGGTGCTGGAAACTTCAAAGCTTTGTTCGAATCGATTGAAAGAGAGCAGGAACTTAGAGGTACCCTCTAAGCTCTAGTGCCTAGAGTTAGGAGTGCAACTAGAGTGCGCTAAAGTTAAATGTGGCTTCCTTGAGAAAGGAGGCCATTTTTATTTGGATTCACTCTGTGGTGCTCTGTTCCTTCCCTGTGATACTCTGTGAGCTAGCTGTCTAAACTTTCACATCTAGCTTCTTGCTTCCAGCATCTAGCCTCCTCTTTTCAGATTTCTGATCTCAGATTTCACATTTGTTTAGACTCTAGGCTCTAGACTCTTCTTCGCTTTTCGTTTCTTTGCAATCAGAAAATCTAGATGAATGAAATCTAAGCTCACTGTATACAACACCCTTAGCAGAAAGAAGGAGGAATTTACTCCTATTGACGATCAGGTAATAGGGATGTATGTCTGTGGACCTACAGTCTACGGTGATGCGCATTTAGGTCATGCGAAATCCTACGTTTCTTTCGACTTGATCTATCGCTATCTGCTGCATATTTATCCCAGGGTAAAGTATGTGCAAAACATCACAGATGTAGGGCATCTTACCGATGATGCGGATGAAGGTGATGATAAGATCGCCAAGCAGTCGCGCCTTGAAAAGGTAGACCCAATGGCTGTTGTAGAGAAGTATATGCACAACTACTTTAGAGATATGGATGCACTAAATGTGAAGCGTGCAGATATCTATCCTCGTCCTTCAGGACATATCCAAGAACAAGTAGAGAGCATTCAAACACTCATCGATAAAGGTTTTGCCTATGAAGCCAATGGCTCAGTTTACTTCGATGTGAGCAAATACGATGAGTCATTCGATTATGGGAAGCTATCGGGAAGAACTATAGAGCAATTATTGGAAGGCGCAGCGAATAGGGAGTTGAGCGGACAAAGCGACAAGAAGAATCCATTCGACTTTGCCCTTTGGAAAAAGGCTGAACCTTCGCATTTGATGCAGTGGAATTCTCCTTGGGGCAAGGGCTATCCTGGCTGGCATATCGAGTGTACCGTAATGAGCCAAAAATATCTCGGTGAGAATTTCGATATTCATGGAGGTGGATTGGAAAATGCTTTCCCTCATCATGAATGTGAGATTGCCCAAGCTGAAGCCTTAACTTCAAAGTCGTTCGCCAATTACTGGCTGCATAATAATATGGTGACCATCAACGGTCAGAAAATGGGCAAATCGCTGGGGAATGGCATCTTCTGTCATGAACTTTTCACCGGCGACAATTTCCAATTGGACCGGGCTTATTCACCAATGACCGTTCGTTTCTTCATTCTGCAGTCGCACTACAGATCTACTTTGGACTTTTCTAATGAAGCTTTGGATGCTGCTAGCAAAGGTCTAGGCCGACTGCAAGATGCGGTGCTTAAATTGGATGAGCTTGTGGCTGTGGCCGATGGCAAGGAAGAGGTCGCCGAATGGATAGAGAGTTTATACTCCGCCATGAACGACGATTTCAATTCACCAATTGCAATTGCCCAACTCTTCGAAGGTGCTAAATTGATCAATAGTGTTGCCGATGGAAAGAAGCAGATCAATCAGGAGAATCTAGATAAGCTCAAAAAGGCATTCAAAGACTTCTATTTCGATATTCTCGGATTGGAGATCGAAGGAAAAGCTGAAGTCGATAATGAAGTGACTGATGAATTGATGCAATTGATCATTCAATTTAGACAGGCTGCCAAAGAAGAACGCGACTACGCTACAGCGGATAAGATTCGCGATAAATTAAAAGAAATGAAGATCGTGATCAAGGATCACAAAGACGGAGCCAGCTGGGAATATGAAGATTAATAGATTACTGCCCATACTGGGATTCGTCGCTATTTTAGCGGCCTGTGAAAGCGAGCCAAAAGAGCAAAAGCAAACAAAGAAACAAGCAGCTCCAAAGGAAAAGAAAAGCATTGCTAAGCCTACTTTCAATGCCGATTCTGCATATCACTTCGTTGAGAAGCAAGTAAGTTTTGGTCCGCGAGTTCCAAACACCGAAGCACACAAAAAAACAGCAGTATACCTCGGATCCAAATTGGAAGATTTTGGATTAAAAGTCTACCGGCAGAAAGGCGTGGTAACCGCCTTCGATGATACCAAACTGAATATTGTAAACATCATTGGAGAATATCGTCCCGAACTAAAGAACAGGATCATGCTATTCGCCCATTGGGATAGTCGTCCGTTCGCCGATAACGGCAAGAAAGATCGATACAAACCCATTGATGGAGCTAATGATGGAGCTAGTGGTGTTGGAGTGCTTTTAGAAGTGGCTCGCCAGCTTCAGGCACAGCAACCTGAAATTGGTGTTGACATTATGTTCTTCGATGCAGAAGATTACGGACAGCCATCCGGAGGAATGATGAAACGCAAAGCTGGAACTTGGTGTTTGGGCAGTCAGTTTTGGGCTCGTCAAACTCATCGCGCAAATTACACTGCCAATTTTGGGATTCTTCTGGATATGGTAGGCGCGGCAAATGCCAAGTTCACTAAGGAAGCCATATCAATGTACTACGCTCCACATATTGTAGATAAAGTTTGGAATGTTGCCGCAGCCATCGGACATAGCGATCATTTCGTCTTTCAACAAACTACGCATGTTGGGGAGGACGACCATTTGTACATCAATAAGATCCGCAGAATTCCAAGTATAGATATTATCCAATACGATGCCTCCACGGGTGCATTTGCACCACATTGGCATACCCATGATGATAATCTTTCCGTGATCGACAAAGAGACTTTAGCTGCAGTTGGAGAAACTGTGCTTGCAGTAGTCTTGGAAGAGGCAAAATAAGCCTCAAAGCCCTTCGCAGTAGGAGGCTTTTTTCATAAATTACATGCTCATTTTAGCAGAGCGAAATCCCATGTCAGAAGATAAGAAAACCCTTTGGCTACTTGATGCCTATGCATTGATCTATAGAGCCTATTTTGCCTTCAGTCAGAACCAAATGATCAATTCAAAAGGTTTGAACACCTCGGCAATCTATGGTTTCACCACCACACTTTACGATGTGCTTAGCAATCAAAATCCAACACATATTGCAGTGGTATTTGACACTAGTGAGCCAACAGAACGACATGTGGAATATGCTGAGTACAAAGCCAACAGGGAAGAAATGCCGGATGATATTCGACTGGCGATTCCCTATATCAAAAGAATCATTGAAGGTTTTAATATTCCCATCATCTTCGCCCATGGATATGAGGCAGATGACCTTATTGGGACCTTAGCAGTAAAGGCTGAAAAGGAAGGGTATACCACCTATATGATGACTCCAGATAAAGATTTTGGGCAGTTGATCACTGATAAGATATTGATGTACAAACCTCCTAGAATGGGGAATAAGGCCGAGATCTGGGGAGTGAAGGAAGTCTGTGAGAAGTTCGAGATCGAAGATCCAAAGCAAGTGATCGATTATCTGGGAATGCGCGGAGATGCGGTGGATAACATCCCAGGTATACCCGGAGTGGGCGACAAAACAGCTAAGAAATTCATTCAACAGTACGGAAGTGTTGAAGGTTTGTTGGATCATGTGGATGAGCTCAAAGGCAAAATGAAAGAAAAGGTAGATGCCAATCGCGAACAGGCCCTGCTATCGAAGAAATTAGCCACCATTATCACGGATGCACCCATAGAGTTTGAGCCAGAGAAACTTCAAAAGGATCCAATGGATAAGAAGGCATTGGAAGAGGTATTTGCAGAAGTAGAATTCCGCACATTGAGCAAGCGTATTCTGGGAGAAGAAGTGAGTATCACTACGAATAATACGAGCGGACAAATGGATCTCTTTAGCGGTGGTGAAAGTTCTCCAGAGCCGGAAGGTGAAGCTGTTGAATTGGGTGAATTCAAGACTATAGAGAATGCCGAGCATGACTATCATTTTCTTGAATCGGATAAGGAGATCGACGACTTGATCAAAAAGCTTGAAAGTGCAGATAGTTTTTGCTTTGATACTGAGACCAGCGGCTTAGATGCCCTCGACTGTGAATTGGTGGGTCTGGCATTCTCCTTCAAGGAGAAAGTAGGCTATTACATCCCCGTTCCTTCAGACCAGGCAAAAGCCAAAGCTCTGGTAGCAAAATTCCAAGCTGTCTTTGCCGATGAGAAAAAAGAGATCATTGCTCAAAACCTGAAGTTTGATATGCAAGTCATGCATCGATATGGGATCAAGCTAAAAGGTAAACTCTTCGACACCATGATCGCTCATTATCTGCTTCAACCGGATATGAAGCACAGCATGGATGTCTTGGCAGAAAATTATCTGAATTACCGTCCGGTTTCCATCGAAACATTGATCGGTAAAAAGGGCAAGAATCAGAAAAGCATGAAAGATCTGGATCCAAAAGAGATCTCAGATTATGCAGCAGAAGATGCCGATATCACATTTAGATTAAAGAATCTCTTTGAGAAAGGCCTTGAAGAAAATGAGCTAATGAAGCTATTCAGAGAGATTGAAATGCCATTGGTTGAAGTATTGGCAAGAATGGAAGAGGAAGGCATTAAGCTCGATAAAGAAGCGCTAGCCGATTTCTCTGTGGAATTGGGGAAAGAGATCGCCGTGCTGGAAAAAGCGATAATCGAACTGGCGGGAATGGAATTCAATGTAGATTCTCCAAAGCAATTGGGAGAAGTACTCTTCGATAAGCTGCAGATCGACGAGAAAGCCAAGAAGACCAAAAGTGGTCAGTATTCTACATCAGAAGATGTATTAAGTAAGCTTGAGAATAAGCATGAGATCATTCCAAAAGTTTTGGAATATAGATCACTCAAGAAACTAAAAAGCACTTATGTAGACAGTTTACCGGAGCTGATCAATCCAAATACCCAAAGGATTCATACGCACTACATGCAAGCGGTTGCTGCAACAGGTAGATTGAGCTCAAACAACCCCAATTTGCAGAATATTCCGATCAGAACTCCAAAAGGAAGAGAGATTAGGAAGGCCTTCATCCCAAGAAGTGAAGACTTTCAACTACTAGCAGCAGATTACTCTCAAATTGAATTGAGGATCATTGCAGCTTTGAGTGGTGATGAAAGTATGATCCAAGCCTTTAAAGACGGACAGGACATTCACGCAGCTACTGCATCAAAGGTATTTGAAGTTGAATTGGACAAAGTAGATCGCGAAATGCGTAGTCAGGCCAAGATGGTAAACTTTGGGATCATCTACGGTATTTCAGCTTTTGGTTTATCTCAGCGATTGAACATCGCCAGAAAAGAGGCAAAATCCATCATCGATAGTTATTTTGAGAAATACCCGAAGATCAAGGCTTATATGGACGACAGTATTGCCTTTGCCAAAGAGCATGGTTATGTGGAAACCATTATGAAGCGCAGAAGGTATTTGAAAGACATCAACGGAAGGAATGCAGTAGTTAGGGGTTATGCAGAACGAAATGCCATCAATGCCCCTATTCAAGGATCAGCAGCGGATATCATCAAAAAAGCAATGATCGATATACATCAGAGCTTCAAAACAAAAGACTTTAAATCGAAGTTACTCTTGCAAGTCCATGATGAATTGGTCTTTGATGCACATCGATCTGAGATCGACATTATAAAGCCCTTAGTAAAGGAAAAAATGGAAAAAGCTGTCGAACTAAAAGTTCCCCTTACCGTAGAAATGGAGGTGGCAAGCAATTGGTTAGACGCACATTAGTACAATTGATTAACTTAGTATCATGAAGAAGAGCAAGACATCAGCTATTCTCAGCGCAGTTATTTTGGCATCCGCCCTTTCTGCGTGCGTAAGTGAAGAAGGTTCAGAAAGCGCTCGCAATCGTCAGAAAAAGAAGGAAGTTGAGTTGATCGACATGACGGATAGCGAAAAGAAGGAGAAAATTGAAAAGGTCCAAAAGGTCTTTTACACTCTGCCTTCTCCCTTAGAGCTTTCCCTACTTTTCAAAAGTGAAGGAATTCAATATATCCCTTCAGTAATGCACAATCTAACCGAGAGAGATAGATATCTACTCAGCAAGAAAAAAGCATTGAATCTAGGAGTTTACGGAGCAGATCTCAGTTATGCAGGCTTGTTTTCAAAGCATGAAGACGCCATTGCCTACTTGAAGGTTTGTCAGGTTATTGGAGATGAGATTGGCATCGGGGAAACTTTTGAGCAAGAACTGATCAGTAGATTGGAGAAGAGTCCGAACAGTAGAGACACCCTACTTCAAGTAATCAGCGACTTCTTTTTGAACAATCAGGAGTTCTTGAGAAATTCTGAGCAACAGAATATATCTACTTATGTAATTGCCGGTGGATGGGTAGAAGCGCTTTATTTAGGAAGCTTTATGACTGATGAGAATTCTGATGCTGAAGGAGTGAAGAATATCGTTGCCAGTCAGAAATTCTCTTTGGAAAATCTTATAGAATTATTGAATTCAACTGAAGACAAAGGTTCATTCAATAACATCAATCAACATTTACAGGAGCTTTATGACCTTTACGCCAAGGTGATCTATCCTGAATTCTTACAATCACCTGAAGCATTCAAAGACAGCGATTTCATTTACTATGATACTTCGCAAGGGAAAATAGAAATCACTCAAGCTACCTTTTTAAAGATCAAACTAAAGGTGAAAGAAATAAGAGACATTATAGTTTCTTATTAGCTTGATAGCAGAGCATAAAAAAAAGGGCGATGAAATTTCATCGCGCTTTTTGTTTTATCTAAACTGATCTTATCTGATCACAACTTTCTGAGTAATTCTATCATTTCCGCCTTCAACACTCAAGAAGTATACTCCTTTACTCAATTGAGTACCGTCGATGCTAAAACGATATTCTTTCGCTTGCATACTGCCGTTGAATACTTCAAGCACTCTTTCACCAAGCATATTTCTTAAATAGATATGATGCTGACCCCCAGTCTTGGCTGCATAAACTACATTGATTCTATCTTCAGCTGGATTAGGATAGATCAGCAATTCAACTTTTTCTGCCACTTTATTCTTATCGATAGAAGTTGGCAGACCCAATATTTGGAAATCATCGATGAACATATTGTTTCCATCGCCATTCTCCAATTCAAACATGAATCTCACTCTATCTGAGCTCTTCACTGCAGCAGGTAAGAACTGACTTGGAATAGTCACCGTTCTCCATTGAGTTCCCTGTGTTGGGAAGAAGTTTGTAGTCTGAGTATTATTATCATATGCAAAGAATGCAGGAGTTGTACTCAAAATGTTCAACCAAGTATTTCCACAATCCAAAGAAGCCAAAATGTTCAACTTATCGTTGCTGTTGGTATTCTTTCTGCGGTAAGCAACCTCAACAGAAATAGATGGATTAAGTACATCATTCATATCTAGAGAAGGAGAGATCAAGCGCTCTTTACCACCTTCATAGACTTTGTTCAAGTTGTTATTCCAAACACTAGCAGAACCAGTTTTACCTGCAAAAGAAGCTCTAGTCCAATCTGGATTTGGAGAAGAATTGATAATGATCCACTCATTTGTGAAAGTAGTGGCATTTTCAAAGCTTTCAATATAATTGAATCCAGATCTGCCGGCAATAGTTCCATCTACATGCACATAGTCTTGCAATACAATACTATCTGTACCAGAAGCATTTGAAACACGAAGTACTACATCGTATGTTCCTTTGGTGTTATATGTGATTGTAGGTTGTGCTTGCGTTGATGAGCTTGGCGTTCCTCCAGGGAATGACCATGAATGTGAAGTAATCGGTCCACCATAACTATCATCAGAGAAAGTCAGTGAACTACCTTCACAAACAAAGCGATCGAATGCGATTATTTCTGCAGTTGGAACACAAGGAGCTGCACTATAATTATCATTTGTACCAGTACTAGCAAGATTGGTGGCACTCGTCATATTGCTCAACTGTGAATAAAGCGCAATGGCCGCATCCATTCTGGCTTTTTGTCCACCGCTAAGCATTACCATGCAACCTCCACCAATACCATAGCCCATGATATTCTCCAATTGATCAGGAACATTTCCTGAGTATGGATTAGGATTATTGGTAGTGCCGCCATTTGCATCATTCGAACATGAATTGATTGCCGAACTACAAGCATTATTGTGAGAGCTCGCTTGAGGAGGAGTATCACATACCTGGTCGCCACCAATCTGACAATTGAATGAAGCATCACAACCTCTCTCAAAAGGATGATCAAGGTTAAGGCAATGTCCAATTTCATGACCGCCTACTCTACCGTTAAATGTTGTGCTTGAAGCTGAACCAATTGAACCCCATGAATCAGATCTAAGGATCAATCCATAACGCTGAAAAAGGGTTGGGTTACTCACCACAGAAGGTGGATAGGCATAACCGTAAACCGTAGGTGCGATAGGAGGCCCAAAATTCACAACCAACCACACATTCAGGTATCTATTTGGATCCCAAGTCGACAGTGATTTAATGTTATCATTCGCAGTAAAAGTTCGATGTGTATTTGTTCTTGTGATCCCGTTTGTACAATTGTTGTTAGGATCAATTTGTGCCAATCTGAACTCAATATCCATACTTTCAGAAACACCTTGGAATACAGGGCGAATAGTATTGGTATCAGAGTTCAACTTATTGAAATCCTCATTCAGGATTCTTATTCCATCCAAGATCTGTGCATCAGAGATATTACCCTGACCATTATAATGGAAAACGTGAACTACTAATGGAATAATGGTCTTATGATTAGACTTCTGATTAACTGGTCTGAAGTTTCTAATCTCTTCATCCTTTTGCTGCTTGAATGCCTTAACCTCAGGATATGTATCGTAAATATTTTGTTTCACATCATCAGTACCACACCACACTTCTTGAGCCTGTGTAGTAAATGCAAATGCGATCAAAAGGAAAAAAGTAAGTATTCTTTTCATTGTCATTATTTATAATTTCTCAGCGAGTCTTTACCATCGCTATTTTTAAAGAGGCTCCCAAAATTACTGATAATTAAGTCCGCAGTTTGAATCGCAGATTGCAGTTCGCCATTTTGATGATATTCCACAAAGCGCTTTGCTTCGGAAAACTCATCAACACTGGCCTTCCTGATTTCAGCCTGCATATCGGTATCAATGATCCCGGGAGAAAGATCCACCACATTCAAGTTGAAATTATGAATGTCGCTTTCCTCTTTTACTACCCTAGTAAACATCGAAAGTGCCGATTTGGTTGAGCAATACATACTCCACCCATCAATGGGCTGATATGCAGCACCAGAGCCTATATTAATAACGTAAAAAGTGCCCTTTTCGTTGCGTTTGAATCGATTAAATTTCTTTATAAGTATAATAGGACTCAGGTAGTTAAGTTGAGTAGTCTGCACGATATCATCTACTTCTATCTCATCGAAAGTATTCACCTTCCCCAATCTGCCCGCATTGTTGATGAGGATGTATTTTTCAAATCCACTTTGAAATGGAATATCGAGAGATTTCACATCCTCTAGCTTGGATAAATCTGCTTCAATGTGACTGTAATTCTCATGCTCTATAGAACTAGACCGACTAATACCTATCACTTTAGCGCCCTTGTTTAGAAAAGCCTCTGCTATTGCTTTGCCCAATCCTCTGCTGCTTCCGGTGACAATTACTTGTGAATTCTCAAACATCTTAAACCTTATTTAGTGCCTGTTCTAGATCTTCAATAAGATCATTTACATCTTCTACTCCAACACTCAATCTTATGAGAGAGTCTGGGATACCGGCCTTTTCACGATCTTCTTTCGACAAAGAGGCATGGGTCATGCTGGCTGGATGGCATATCAAGCTCTCTACACCACCCAATGATTCAGCCAAGGAAAAAAGTTCAAAAGAAGACATCAACTTAAATGCATCCTCTTTGCTATTCCCCTTCAAACTAAATGAGAGCATCCCACCAAAATCTCTCATCTGAGCTTTGGCGATCCTATGATTAGGATGCTCTTCAAAACCAGGCCAATTCACAAAGCCTACTTTAGGGTGTGCTTTGAGCCATTTTGCTATTGCCGCTCCATTCTCGCAATGACGTTCCATTCTCAAATGCAATGTTTTTATTCCTCTCAATACCAAAAAACAATCTTGTGGTCCCGGAACTGCCCCACTTGATTTCTGCACAAAACCAATATCCTCTGCAAGCTTATCATCATTACAGATCAAGGCTCCCATTAGCACATCTGAATGACCGCCCAAATACTTTGTGATGGAATGCATGACCACATCTGCTCCAAGATCCAAAGGGTTTTGTAAATACGGACTGGCAAAAGTGTTATCTACCACCAAGATCAAATTGTGCTTCTTTGCCAATTTAGCTGCAGCCTCAATATCGATGATATTCAAAGTTGGATTGGTTGGACTTTCCACCCACAGCATTTTAGTTTGCTCGCTAATGGCATCCTCAACTTTCTCCATCTCGGCCATTGAGACGAATTTGAAATTAATATTGAACTTGGAGTAGAGCTTTGTAAACAATCGATAAGAACCTCCATACAGGTCGTTAGTTGAAACAAGCTCATCGCCGGATTTCAAGATCCTTAAAATCGCATCCGTTGCCGCCATTCCACTGCCAAAAGTGAAAGCGTGCTTTCCATTCTCCAAAGCCGCCAAATTATCTTCCAGCACTTTTCTAGTGGGATTTGATGAGCGAGAATATTCAAAGCCCTTATTTACCCCTGGAGCTTCTTGATGATAGGTGGATGTCTGATAGATTGGCGTCATCACTGCACCAGTTGCAGGATCTGGCTCAATACCTGCGTGAATGACCTTGGTGTTGAATCTCATTTTCTTGGAAGCCATAAATCAAACTGAATTTTGATGGATCCCAAAGTTAACCATTCAGCAAAGGCTAATCATTCTTCTCTTCTGTTTTGGGAGCATGCGTTCTTCTGATCCATCTTGGAAGGATAATGGCACCGATGAAGAGATAAGGGTAGTAGCTCACTAAGCGCCAAAGTGCAACTAAAGTGGCCGTAAATCCAACTATAATGAACTCATCAAGGAAGCTAGTAAAAGCATATTCTGCTACCCCTGAGCTGCCGGGTGTTGGACTGATCAGCATGATTACCCACATCACTAACTGCCGCGCATAAACCATAAAGTGATCAAAAAGACTGAGGTTGTTAAAGGCAAGTATGAGAAAGTTAACAACCCAAAAGCGCGCTGTCCATGAAGCTAGTGTAGCTCCGAAAGCCTTTAGCCAAAAGCTGATTGGCTTCCCTTTAAGCTCCTTTGAAGTATGCATGATATCGTCTCCGGTTGAGCTGGCATCATGTCGCCATTTACGCAAGAATGGCAAGCGAAAGACCTGAAGTAGAATCCATTTGAAGGTTCTAGGACGATAAAATACTGCTAGCGAAATAATAGTGGTGAGTATAACAATGAAGAAGTATCCGGCCAGAAAAACAGCCTTTAGCCCATATTCCCCAACGGCCCCTTCGAGAAAATCAGAAGGAAGCTCAATGTCAAAGAGAGTGGAATAACCAACAATAAGAAGAATGATCGGAACCGTGATGATGTAGAATAACTCATCCAAGAGGGCAGAAGTCATTACAACAGCGGTGCTTCTCCCAATCTTTACTCCCTCTTTGTTTACAATGTAGATGGCAGCCCCAGATCCCCCAACAACAGAAGGACTAATAGCAGAGGCAAACTCCCAAAGCATAATGGTATCAAAACTGTTTCGCCAGCTTATTTCATTATCGGTTAGCACGCGAATCCTGTACATATAAGCCACATCTCTGGTGGCCATCATTAAGACTGCAACGAAGATCCAAAGAGAAGTTTGCCATGTCCATTCAAAATTGGCGAACTGTTCTGGATCGAAATCTTTCACAAATAGATAGGTAGCCACCGACAATCCAATAATAATTGTAATTGCTATCCGTCTCTTAGAAAAAAGCTTTAAGGCTCTGGGCTTTTGCGACATTGGCTGCTAAATCTATCCTATTTTTGATTCCTTATTCCCTATTATGAAGAAAGCATATTACCTCTCTACTTGTTCAACTTGTAAGAAGATCCTGAATGAGATCAATGCTCCTAACGACTTGATTTTACAGGACATCAAAACTAATAAAATTAGCACTGAGCAAATAGATGAAATGAAATCGCTAAGCGGCAGTTACGAATCATTGTTCAGTAGACGAGCAATGAAATACCGAGAAATGGGATTACAAGACAAGGATCTTACAGAAACTGACTATAGAAAGTTGATCCTTGAAGAATACACCTTTCTAAAACGACCGGTCTTCATTATCGACAATGAGATCTTTATTGGATCGGCTAAAAAGACAATTGAGCAGCTTAAAATGGCTCTTTAATCACAAAAGATGGCAGATAAAAAGAGAGTTTTAGCCCATCTGGCCATTTTTGGGGCCAATTTGATCTACGGGATCAACTACAGTGTTGCCAAAGGCCTCATGCCCGAGCACCTTACTCCTTTCGCTTTTATCTTTTGTCGCGTATTTGGCGCCTTGATCCTCTTTCTTCTCTTCGCAAGCATGCGAAAAACAGACAAGATCGAGCGTAATGATTTCTGGAGATTGGCGCTATGCGGATTGTTTGGTGTGGCCGGCAATCAGTTGATGTTCTTCTATGGTCTAAACCTCACCTCTCCAATCAATGCGGCTATCATAATGACAAGCAATCCTATTCTTGTTATGATCTTCGCAGCCTTGATCATAAAGGCAAAGATCACAGCTACAAAGTTAGCAGGTGTTTTCCTAGGTCTTGCTGGAGCAGCAGCTCTCATCTTACACGGCAATCAATTGAGTGTGGAGAGCGATGGTTTGATTGGCGATCTATTCATTTTCTTGAATGGCACTTCTTATGCACTTTATCTGGTTTTGGTTAAGCCTTTGATGTCGAAATACAGTCCGCTAACAGTAATCAAATGGGTATTTCTCTTTGGTGCATTCTACGTCTTCCCATTCGGTTTTCAAGAAGTACAGCAAGTGGAATGGAGCAGCTTTACGCCTACTATTTGGTATTCCTTCATTTTTGTTGTTGTAGGCACTACATTCCTAGCCTATTTGTTCAATATATACGGCTTAAAAAGGCTCAATCCCACCACGGTGAGCACTTATATCTATTCTCAACCTTTGATCGCTTCCATTATTGCAATTCTATTCTATGATGGTGAGCTTACTTTCGTTAAAGTGCTTTCAGCATTATTGATCTTTAGTGGGGTTTATCTAGTTAGCATTCGGAAGTCGGCCCAAACTAAGGCTTAATGCCTACCTTTGCCGCCTGAATTAAAAGCCTTTATGATTCATTCAATGACAGGCTTCGGCAAGGCCGAAGGAAATGTGGGCGATCGAAAAGTCAACTTTCAGATCCGTTCGCTCAATTCAAAGAATCTCGATCTTAATTTGAGATTACCAGGTATCTTTAGAGAGCTGGAAGGTGATATGCGCAAATTGATCGGCGATTACCTCTATCGAGGCAAAGTTGAGCTCAATCTTAATATCGAACAACAATCTAGCAGCAATGCGCCAAAACTGAATCGAGAGCTTTTCAAGAAATATTTTGAAGAGATGCAAGCGCTTAGTGAGGAACTGAATACCAAAAGCGATGACCTCATTGCTACTGTAAGTCGTTTCCCCGAAGTTTTCAGTGCAGAGGAAGAAGATCTTTCGGATGATGATAAGAGTGCGTGTCTGTCTATTCTCAAAGAAGCTATAGAAGCACTAAATGAGTTTAGAGTTGCAGAAGGTGAGCAATTGATGAATGACTTAAAGCAACAGATCAAAGACATTTTAAACTTCCTTGAAGAAGCTTTGAAATTTGAGGATGCGAGAATAGATGCTTTTCGCGAGCGAGTTCAACAAAGATTGAATGAGCATATAGATTCAGCCAATATCGATAAGGATAGATTTGAGCAAGAAATGATCTATTATATGGAGAAATTCGACATCTCGGAAGAGAAAGTGAGATTGAGATCTCATTGCCAGTACTTCCTAGAAGTACTAGATGGAGAAGGACAACAGGGTAAGAAATTGAATTTCATTGCACAGGAGATCGGTAGAGAGATCAATACCTTAGGTTCAAAAGCAAATCACGCTGAAATGCAAAAACAGGTGGTACTAATGAAAGAATCACTTGAAAAGATCAAAGAACAAATCCTAAACGTGCTCTAGTATCTATGTCTGAAGGAAAATGCATTATTCTATCAGCGCCCTCCGGAGCCGGAAAAACCACTTTGGTAAAGCACCTCTTGGCCGAAGACTTAAAGCTCTCCTTTTCAATATCGGCAAGTACCAGAAAGCCAAGGGGCAAGGAAAAGCATGGAGTAGATTACTATTTTTTATCTCCAGAAGAATTCAAGCAAAAAGTAGAAGAAGGACATTTTGTAGAATGGGAAGAGGTGTATACCGATCATTGCTACGGTACACTTAAGTCGGAAGTCGATCGAATATGGGCTGATGAAAAACATCTCATCTTCGATGTGGATGTGGTAGGGGGTCTGAATCTCAAAAAATATTTTGGCGATAAGGCTTTAGCCATCTTTGTAATGCCTCCTGATATGGCTAGTTTAGAATCAAGACTGAGATCAAGAGGCACAGACTCAGAAGATAGGATCCTTCAACGCTTGGAGAAGGCCAAAACAGAATTGATCACTGCAGATCAATTTGACCACATCATACTGAACGACGACCTTGAGAAGGCCAAGAAAGAAGTAAAGAATGTGGTAAAAGCATTTTTAGCACAATGAAAGTAGGCTTGTTTTTTGGGACATATAATCCAGTTCATGTAGGGCATATGGTCATTGCGAATTATATGTTGGAGTTTACTGATCTGGATCAATTGTGGATGGTAGTAACACCACAGAATCCTTTCAAACAGAAGGAGTCCATGTTGAAGGATTACGATCGCTTGCATTTGGTGAAGCTAGCCATTGGCGATAACCTCAAAATGAAGGCTTCAGATATAGAATTTGGACTACCTCAGCCCAATTATACTTCCAATACACTTGCTTATTTAGAGGAGAAGTTCCCGGATAACCAATTTGTGTTGATCATGGGTGCCGACAACCTACAACACTTTCCAAAATGGAAGAACCATGAGCATATTCTAAATGCACATGAGCTTTATGTTTACCCAAGACTGGATTCTGATGGAGGTGGCGACCTCAGCTTTCACAAGAAAGTGAAAATGGTAGATGCACCAATCATGAAGATCTCTTCTTCATTTATTCGAAAGGCAATTTCTCAAGGAAAAGATGTAAGTCATTATATGCCGGATGCAGTGGCTGCTTATATCAAGGAGATGAATCTTTATAGGTAAGACGAAGATTGAGGATTGAGGACGGCAATTATCACCAAAATCTCTCAGTGCTCTCCGAGCCTTCTCAGTGAAACTAAGAGCGTAGCGATTAGTCTCTGTGTAGAAACAAAAATACTTGTCTCGATACATTTTTGAATAGCTAAACTAGACTTCCTTCGGAAACGATCATTCCAAGCCAAAAACACTCGACAAGCGGTTAATCATTAAAGCCCTAATGAAATTTTTAAGCTAAAAAGCCGGACTCGGACCCTGCCTGCCGGCAGGCAGGTTCGGCCTCGACCTAAAAACTAAGCCGGTACCGCCGCCAGAATCGACTTCAAGATGGTAAGCCCATCCGTATTCCCCAATTCAGGATCTGCTGCTCTTTCTGGGTGTGGCATCATACCAAAGACATTGCCCGCTTTATTGCAAACACCGGCAATATTCTCCAAAGAGCCATTAGGGTTGGAATCTGCAGTTACATTGCCATCAGCATCACAATAGCGATAGATCACTTGATTGTTGGCATTGATCTCTTTCAATGTCTCTTCAGAAGCGTAATATCTTCCTTCTGCATGAGCAATAGGAATATTGAGTACTTCATCTAAAGGCACTTCTCTATTGATCAAAGATGAATTGTTATCCGCCTTCAAGAACACATTCTTGCAAGTGAATTTCTGATGATCGTTATGAAGAAGGGTTCCAGGCAATAATCCAGACTCACAAAGAATTTGAAAACCATTGCAAATTCCCAAAACGAATCCGCCTTTTTCGGCAAACTCTCTTACCTCTTTCATCAAAGGCGAATAGTTGGCAATCGCGCCGGAGCGCAAATAATCACCGTAAGAAAAACCTCCGGGTAGCACTACAAAATCAACTCCCTTAAGGTCGTGATCCTTATGCCAAAGTTGTACTACTTCTTGTTCTAAAATGGTTTCCAGGACATAGACCATATCTTGGTCACAATTGGATCCCGGGAAGGTTATAACGCCAAACTTCATCTGCTAAATTTGAAGCTACAAAGTTAGGAAAAGCCAGTGATTAGGCACTATAATAAGTCAATAATTGAAAGATAAGTGCCAATAAAAAGATCAGCAATAGAGCTGCCTCTATAATCCACTTCTTTCTAAGTCGAGGATAGCTTTGAACATATATAGCGAGAGCAGGTACCAGAGCTATGCCTATGCCCTCTTCCACTTTGATCACCAACATCCAGATCATGGAAAAGTAGAAGAGGTAATAGAAATTCCTGAACTGTGCTTTAGAGCGCAAAACCTCCTTGCTATTGTAGCTAAAGCTGAAGAACATCAACACTGAGAGTAGGATCAATAACGCTAGCTTAAGGTAAAAGATATTTTTCAGTGGCTTTAGATCTATTCCTTGAAAGACCAGAGAAAAGTCGTAGACCATTGGCAAATCAAAGAGGAAAAGTATCGCATAGAGAAAATAGAATGGCAATGCGAACACCACTAAAAAAAGTACAAGCTCTTTAAAGTAGAATCCCCTTTGCAAAAGCACTCCAATATAAATCAGCAATGCTAAGAAGGCTGCAGGAGGGAAAAGCATGCTGCAGATCGACATGTAAAATGCCATTAGAGCTAGCTCTCTACTAATCCTTATCTGAGTATGAACCAAAAAGAGAAAACGAAAAGATCGAAGCAGCAGGAAGCAAGTAAAGAGTAAGGGTAGATTATAAAAGGTCTCAGGAAAAAGTAGCACAAAAGGAGCTGCAAACAGTATTTGCTCCATCTTGCTTTCTCCAGCAAAGTGATGATTGCGCAGTAAGCTACTTAGCTCAAATATGATCACCATTAAGAGCAATAGATTAAGACTCAAAATAGTGACCTTAAACCAGCTTTTCTCTGCTAGCTCCCCAAGATCGAAAAGTGGTGAGAAGTCGGTAAGTGGCATCTCCCACAACAATGAGCTAGAGACCCAATAGGCCAGCAATAACATTCCAAAAAGAAGGAATTGTAGAGCTGGATATCGCTTTATTGATTCAATAATCATTCGCTCCTAAATTAAAGACTTAGGTAGAATGGTTTCACTTGCTTTTACTTATTTTTGCTCTGAATTTTTAACAAGGACACATGAACTCTGAGTTTGTATACGCCATAGGAGCATTTTTAGAAGCAACTTTTCAAATTCTTCCTATCCTCGGAAATCTTCCAAATATCCTTTTCACCTTGACAATTGGAGGTGGCTTCGTATACTGGATGATGGAACTAAAGAAGTACAAAGAAGAAGCTAGACACTCTGGCGGAATCGAGTAATTCAAACTCCTCCAAGTACTACGACCTCTACATTAGGTCGAAACCTATATCCTTTCTAAAGTATTTTCCTTCAAATAGAATGCGATCTGCATTTCTATAACTCTTTGCCAATGCATCTTTAAAATTGATGCCGGTAGCAGTAATTGCAATTACTCTACCTCCATTGGTGACCAATTTATCACCATCCATTTTCGTTCCCGCATGGAACAATATGCAATCCCCCGTTTCATCTAATCCAGTGATCTCTTTACCCTTTTCATAGGCTTCTGGATAACCTCCAGAGACTAACATCACCGTAGTTGCAGCATCTTGAGAAAGACTCATCTCATTATTGGCCAACTCTCCTTTTGCACAAGCTATTAAACTTTTGAGAAAGTCAGATTCAATTCTAGGCATTACCACTTCTGTCTCCGGATCGCCCATACGCACATTATACTCAATTACGTATGGCTCTTGATTCACAATCATCAAGCCAATAAAGAGAAATCCCTTATAGTCGATCTCGTCTTTTGCCAATCCTCTAACACTAGGCTCAACTACCTTCTCTTTGATCTTCTTTTGCAATGCTTCATCGCAAAATGGCACTGGAGAAACTGCTCCCATACCTCCGGTATTCAATCCTCTGTCGCCCTCGCCAATTCGCTTATAATCTTTTGCAGAAGGCAGCATTTTGTAGTCTTTACCATCTGTAAGCACAAAGACCGACATTTCAATTCCATCTAGAAACTCTTCTATAACTAAACGCTCCCCGGCTTCGCCAAACTTATTTCCGCTAAGCATAGCATTCACCTCTTTCTTAGCTTCTTCCAGATCATCTAGGATCAAGACTCCTTTACCTGCAGCAAGGCCATCTGCCTTTAACACATAAGGAGGGTTCAAATTATTCAGGAAATCACTGGCTTCTTTGACCTCAGAACGATCAAAAGAACGGTATGCTGCAGTGGGAACATCATGGCGATTCATGAACTTCTTAGCCGCGGCCTTACTACCTTCTAGCTCAGCTCCGGCCTTTGAGGGGCCAATTACCATTAGTTTGGGCAGCTTTTCGCGAAAGTAATCGCATACTCCTTCTACTAGTGGAGCTTCCGGACCGACAAGCAAAAGAGAAATATCATTCTTCTTGATAAAATCCTCCTGAGCTTTGAAATCGCTAACTCCAATAGCCACATTCTCTGCAATGTCAGCTGTACCAGCATTACCGGGTGCAATGAATAGCTTTTCTAGAGAATTTGATTGCTTGATCTTCCAGGCAAGTGCATGTTCCCTGCCTCCAGAACCCAAAATGAGTACGTTCATTCCTTTTTTTTGCAAAGGAAAGAAAAGCTGATGGGTTCAGGAAATAATTTGGCTAGTCGTTAGACTGAACTCCTTGGAATTCAGTTGCAACCCATTTCACATACTTTTTATCGTATGTGAACCCCTTATTAACATCTTTGATATAAAGCTTGGCTACAGGAGGCAACATCGTATCATCTGGAGTATCAGAATCTTCTTCGAAAAGTTCTAAATCAAGCTGAAAAGCATAGTTTTTGGTAAGCTCAGCTTCTGGATGAATAGCAATTACTCCAACTTGTTTAGTGACATATCCATCTTTAATAAAAGCGATATTATACACTGAACCCAGCTCAAGGTCGAGTTTGTAATTTCCCTTTTCATCCGTTTTCCCTTCGTATATGATCTGATTGTCCTTGATCACTTCGATGGAAACACCCGGAATCATTTTTCCATTGCTTTCCATACGACCATGAAGTCTCAATGTCCCTTCCTGGGAAGACACATTCAGGCATAGGAGCATACTTACTCCTAAAATTAAAAGTTTCATTTTGGTGTTTTAGGCAAGTATACTGATTGTAAGCCAGAAGGTTACGCTACAATCCCAATAAAATTTCTTCAGGATCCTTTCCGCCAAAAATGATGCGATTTGGATTCTCGATCATTTCTTTTACTTGCTTCAGGAATGAAACTGATTCCTTACCATCAATGATTCTGTGGTCGTAAGAAAGTGCTACATACATCACAGGACGAATTACTACCTCTCCATTCACAGCTATAGGGCGCTCAACGATATTGTGCATTCCCAAAATCGCCGATTGAGGAGGGTTGATAATAGGCGTACTCATCATAGAACCAAACACTCCACCATTGGTGATCGTGAATGTTCCACCAGTCATTTCATCAATGGAAATCTTGCCATCTCTAGCCTTTACCGCTAGTCTCTTGATATCCGCTTCGATCTCTGCCAAACTCATCTGCTCGGCATTTCTCACCACTGGAACCATAAGACCTTTCGGACTACTTACTGCAATTCCAATATCTGCATAATCATGATATACGATCTCGTTCCCATCGATCATTGCATTAACTGCAGGGAAGTTGTTGAGTGCTTCAGTAACAGCCTTAGTGAAGAACGACATGAAACCTAGGTTCACATCATGATGCTCTCTAAACTTCTCTTTGTATTTGGATCTCACCTCCATCACAAAACTCATATCGATCTCGTTGAAGGTAGTGAGCATGGCTGTTTCATTCTTCACAGAAACTAAACGCTCGGCAACTTTTCTACGAAGTGATGACATCTTTTCTCTGCGCTGCTCTCTTCCACCTCCCCAACCTTGGGCTGCAGAACCGTCTAGACCGCCGGCCATGGCGTTCAATACATCTTGCTTGGTGATTCTTCCACCTCTTCCACTTCCATTCACTTGACTAGCAGAAATGTTATTCTCGCTCATGATCTTGCGAGCAACCGGTGATGGATGACCTTTGGCATGTGAAGAACTGTCTGAAGCAGCTGCCGCGACTTTCGTCTCAGTCTTCTCCTCAGCCTTAGGCGCCTCTTGCTCTTTAGTTTCTTCACTCTTGGCCTCTGGCTGGCCAGCCGAAGCTTTAGCGGAGGCTGGTGCTTCAGCAGAAGTATCAATTGCTGCAACAACATCTCCTACAGAAACGGTATCTCCTTCTTCTGCTTTAATACTAATTGTTCCACTTGCAGGAGCAGTAAGCTCTAAGGTGGCTTTGTCGGAATCGATCTCGGCAATTACATCATCGATGTTCACATAATCGCCGTCTTCAACTGTCCAACTAGCAATATCTACTTCGGTAATGGATTCTCCCGGACTGGGAACTTTAACTTCTTCCATTTTTATTTTTCTATAATCAATTTAGGATTCAACCATACTGTATTTGAAAGCAGCGTTCAAAATTTGCTGCTGACGTCTTTCGAAAACTTTTGATGATCCGGATGCCGGACTTGCTGACGGTGGTCTAGCTACAACTTCCCACTGAGGACCTTGCTCTGTAGTGGTCTTGATGTATCTCCATCCACCCATATTCTCTGGTTCTTCTTGCACCCAAAGCAGCTTCTCCAATGATTTGTACCCCTTTAACAATTCGTTGAATTGCTTTTGTGGGAAAGGATATAGCTGTTCAAACCTTACAATTGCCACATCATCTATATTCTCATCTCTGCGCTTCTTGTTAAGTTCATAATATAACTTACCCGAGCAACAGATCAAAGTCTTTACCTTCTTCTTATCTGCAATATCATCTGCAATGATCTCTTTGAATCCACCTTTTACGAACTCATCTACTTTAGACACCACTTCAGGATGTCTCAATAGACTCTTAGGTGTGAATACAATTAGAGGCAGTCTAATATCTCTGTGCAATTGTCTTCTCAATGCATGATAGAAGTTGGCCGGTGTAGTACAATTCACAATTTGCATATTGTGATCTGCTGAAAGAGTGAGGTATCTCTCCAAGCGTGCACTTGAGTGTTCAGCCCCCTGACCTTCATACCCATGTGGCAAGAACATCACTAATCCGTTCTTACTTCTCCATTTATCTTCCGCCGAACTCAAGAATTGATCGATTATAATCTGAGCTCCGTTATTGAAGTCGCCGAACTGTGCTTCCCAAATGGTTAGTCCATTTGGAGTAGCCATGGCATAACCATATTCAAATCCTAGCACTGCATATTCACTTAGAAGTGAATTGTAGATCTCAAGCTTTGGATAGCTATCATCAATATTATTTAATGGGATGTATTCTTCCTCAGAATCTTCCACCTTAAGCACTGCATGGCGGTGAGAGAATGTACCTCTTTCGCAATCCTGGCCCGACATACGCACCGGATGGCCCTCACTTAACAAGGTAGCATAAGCCATAAGCTCGCCCATGCCCCAATCGAGTTCACCTTTTTCCGTCACCATCTTCTTGCGCTCATCCATGAGCTTGCGTGACTTCTTGAAGAATGACTTGTCTTCCGACAATGTGGTAATTGACTCTCCAATTTCCAGGAATTTCTTTTTATCAAAACCGCTATCGGGTGACTTATCGAAATCTTCAGGCTTGGAAGCTCTAATTCCCTCCCAACTCTTTTCAAGGAAGTCGGTGATATAGGCTTTTTCTATTTCTTTAGAATCTTGAAGACGTTCTTGAAGCATGTCGTTGAACTTCTGCTTCATCTCAGTGACATCCTCTTTGGTGATCACCCCTTCCTTCAAGAGTTGCTGGATGTAAATCTCACGTGGATTGTCGTGCTTAGAGATTGCCTTATAAAGGATTGGCTGAGTAAATCTCGGCTCATCACCTTCGTTATGCCCGTATTTTCGGTAGCAAAGAAGATCTACAAAAACATCCTTTTTATACTTCTGACGGTACTCCAAAGCTGTTTTGATGGTGTGGACCACTGCCTCAACATCATCTCCATTCACATGAAAAACCGGACTTAAGGTCACTTTTCCTACATCAGTACAATAAGTGGATGAACGTGCATCCAAATAATTTGTAGTAAAACCAATCTGGTTATTGATCACAATGTGGATGGTACCTCCGGTTCTGTATGCATCTAGATTGGCCATTTGAACCAATTCATACACCACACCTTGTCCGGCAATACTCGCATCTCCGTGGATCAATATCGGAGCGATCTTATCTTCTGAGTGGAGGTATTCATCTAGCTTAGCTCTTGAAATCCCCTCAACCACTGGGTCAACTGCTTCAAGGTGAGATGGATTTGGTGATAGCGTAAGCTTGATATCCTTTCCGTTGTCGGATTTGATATCGCATGAATAGCCAAGATGGTACTTAACATCACCATCAAACAAATTGTCTTCGTACTCTTTACCTTCAAACTCGCTAAAGATCGAATCGTAAGTCTTGTTGAAAATATTGGCCAACACATTCAGTCGACCTCTATGCGCCATTCCCATCACAAACTCCTGAATACCCATATTGGCACCCATCTCTATCACGGCATCAAGTGCAGGAATCAATGATTCGCCACCTTCAAGGGAGAAGCGCTTCTGCCCAACGAATTTCTTGTGTAAGAACTGCTCAAAAACAACCGCCTGATTGAGCTTATGCAGCATGTGTTTTTTCTCATCATTAGAGAAGGTAGGTCTATTGCGATTCCCCTCGAGCTTTTCTTGGAGCCACTGAACTTTATCCGGCTTTCTGATGTAGCGATACTCTACTCCAATTGAATTGCAGTAAGTTTCTTTTAGGTGGTCTACGATATCAGCTAGGGTAGCTTCCTCAAGACCGATCTCATTTCCAGCCTTGAACTTTTTATTGAGGTCTCCTTCTGTAAGACCAAAATTCTCTATATCTAGAGTTGGACTGTATTTTCTTCTATCTCGAACAGGATTGGTCTTGGTAAAAAGATGTCCTCTGGTACGGTAGCCATTGATAAGACTTAAAACCTTGAATTCCTTGTCGAAGTCCAAGCCCGCCTCAAATACGGCTGGTGAAGTATTTACTTTTACCGCTTCTTCGAAATTTTCTCGGGCGAATTCAAAGCCTTCAAAGAATCTGGCCCAACCTTCCTCAACAGACGAGGGATCCTCAAGATATTTTTGATAAAGTTCTTCAACCGCGGAGACATCCGCATTGCTCAGGTAGGAAAATTTATCCATGTCGCATTTATACGCTTATAATCCCACAAAGTTAAACAAAAGCAACAGACCGATTAAGGGAATTGAAGGCTTTTAGGAAGCTGAAAAATGTTGACGTAGAATGACTTTCTGCCATTCTCTGATCATTATAATTCTACTTAGCTCCTCAATACCTGCTTCACTTTGCTCAATTCTGCTTAAAAATGCTTCGGGAAGATCAACCACATACAATAATTGCCAGAAGCTTTCCTCCCTATTCTTTGAAAGATCCAATAAGACCGTTTTTACCCTTGTAAATACATTATTGACATCAAATTGTTCCCCAAAAACTTCAGTATCTACTATTCCTATCTTATTTAAATCCCTTTGAAACTGAGACCATAGCTTCCTCGTATGCTCTTTAGGTATCTCTGTGATTGAGGCATTGAGTTTTGGAAGAAATGGCTTTTTCATAAATTCTTTACAAACTTAAGTGCGTATAAGTTGTTCAGCTAATGAAGATATGACGAAAAAAGTACTGATAGGAGGCGGAAGTGGATTGGTTGGGAGCAGACTTACCGATCTACTCATGAACAAAGGCTATAGTGTATCACATCTCAGTCGTTCAAAAGAATCGAAGAGTTGGGTTGATGCCATTCATTGGGATGTAGAGAAACATAAACTCAATCCAAAGGATATTGAAGGCTTTGATATTGTGATCAATTTGGCTGGAGCCGGGATAGCAGATGAGCCATGGTCTGATAAGCGCAAGAAAGTGATTCGCGATAGTCGTGTCAATTCCAATCTACTCTTAAGGGACACCCTAGAACAGCTTAGAGTTAAGCCGAGTTTTTTCGTCTCCGCTTCTGCTATAGGATTCTATGGACTTCAAACCACAAATCACCTTTTTTCAGAAGATGATCCTGCGGGAAGTGATTTCTTAGCTAAGACATGCATTGAATGGGAGAGCTCTGCAGATGAAATGACCAAATTGGGAATTCCAACTGCCAAAGTGCGAATTGGCCTTGTGCTTTCCGATGAAGGAGGAGCTTTAGCTGAAATGGAAAAACCATTTCGTTGGGGTGTAGGTGCGCCACTTGGCAATGGCAAACAGGGAATGCCTTGGATACATATAGATGACCTCTGTGGAATCTTCATTCACCTAATTGAAAATAAAATGACAGGTGTATACAATGGAGTCTCACCAAATGGTGTGAATAACAGGCATTTTTCAAGGGAATTTGCCGAAGTATTGAATCGCAAGATGATTCTTCCTGCTGTCCCTGGATTTATGATAAAGTTAATGATGGGAGATCGGGCAGATCTGGTATTAAAAGGAAGTTTGATCTCTTCTAGAAAGATCCAAGAGGCCAATTATGAATTTGAATATCCCGTGCTTAAAGAAGCCCTATATGATCTATATGATTATAGCTAGTGGTCTCTCTTCATGACCTTGGCCGCAAGATTTTTTAGAGGTGCCTTCAATTGAGCATCAACACTAATTGCCTCTAATTCCTCCAATGCTTTTTGATAATGCTTATCGATAGCTTTCTCACAATCTTGATCCACGCCTAGTTCGCGATACAAATCAAGTACAGCACTTACTTTATCCTCTCCATTTAGCTTCATAGCAGCCTGCAGTCTCTCCGACTGCTCTGAAGATGCATTCTCTTTTGCTTTAAGCAGTAAATAGGTCTTTTTATTGGCCAGGATATCACCGCCTACCTGCTTCCCAAATTTAGACGCATCTGCAAAGGAATCTAGATAATCATCTTGGATCTGGAACGACAAGCCCAAATTGATCCCAAATCTATAGAGTGCTTCTGCATCAGTTTCCGAAGCATTGGCAAGCATGGCACCCATCTTTAAACTACAAGCCAATAGCTCGGCGGTCTTTAGTTGTATCATATTGAGATACTCTTCAAGGCTTACGTCCTCGATGGTCTCAAAATTCATATCAAACTGCTGCCCTTCACAAACCAGTATTGCAGAACGATTGAATTGATCGATAAGCGATTTCAAGTCCTCGCTTTCACTTTGGATGAGTTCTTGATATGCTTGAACCAACATCACATCTCCCGATAGAATAGCGATATCGCGATTCCATTTTTCATGAACAGTGGCTTTTCCTCTTCTCAATGGAGCTTCATCCATGATATCATCGTGAACCAAAGAAAAGTTGTGAAAGATCTCAAGGCCCTTTGCCAAATGCAAAACCGATTTGCTATCAGCTGGAAGTCCGAACATCTCAGCCGCCATCATGCAAACGAGCGGACGAATTCGCTTGCCTCCCAGACTTAAGATATAGCGTATTGGTTCGTATAGTTCCTTTGGATTTGAAGGATAAGACTTTGAGTTCAACTCCTTCTCAATAATTTCAATCAGCTTAGGATCCATTAGCTAGGATAGGATATATTCTTTGTTCTCAATTAATTTCTTCAAACCTTCTTTAAGTCCAATTGGTTCATAGCCGATCAACTCTTTCATTTTGCTGGTATCCGGTAACCTTCTGCTCATATCTCCTTCTTCGAGGGCTGGCAAATGAACGATCTTAGATTCTGATCCACTAACTTCTTTTATCATCTCAGCAAGCTCCACCACTTTGAATTCCTTATCAGAGCCAATATTGATGACTTCGTTGATGTACTTGTCCTCTTCAAATGCCTTTATACAGGCATTGATATTATCATCCACATAGCAAAAGGTGCGACTCTGTTTTCCATCTCCATAAATTGTAAAGTCTTCATTCTTCAATGCAGCTGAAATGAATTTACTCACTACAAAGTCCTTGCTCTGCAATGGCCCATAAGTATTGAAGAACCTAAATATGGTATAGTCAAGGTCGAACTCCTGTTTGTACGATTTCAAAAAGGCCTCACCCACATTCTTTACAATGGCATAGGGCAATCTTGAATTAAGTGGCGTAGTATCCTCATTCTGAGGTAGTTCTACAGGCTCACCATACACTTCTGAAGATGATGAAAAGAAAACACGTTTCACTCCTGTGTTCTTAGATAGGTCTAAGATATTTCGCATTCCACTAATATCTTCAAGCACCAGAACTGGATTATTCAGGGTTCGATTCACACCAACTACAGCTGCATAATGGAATACATAATCGAAGTGATGGCTGAAGAAAATAGTGGAGATATCGTTGAGCTTATTGACATCAGCATGAATGAACTTGAGGTTCTTATTCTTATTCAACCTTTTCAGATCACCAGTAAGTAGGTTGTCGACAACCACAACGAAATACTTTCCAGACTCGCATAGTCTATTTACGAGAGAGCTGCCAATGAATCCGGCACCTCCAGTTACCAGCACATTGATCTGGCTCATTGGATCAGATTTAAGAGATATTCTCCATAACCACTCTTAAGCAATGGCTGGGCGAGCTCCTTAAGTTGAGCCTTATCGATAAAGCCTTGTCGGAATGCGATCTCTTCTAAACAACCGATCTTCAAGCCTTGTCGCTCTTCGATCACTTCTACAAACTGAGAAGCTTGCATCAAAGAAGAGAAGGTACCTGTATCTAGCCAAGCAGTTCCTCTATCTAAGATGGCAACTTGCAATTCACCTCTTCTCAAATATTCTCGATTCACATCCGTGATCTCATACTCTCCTCTTGCAGATGGCTTTAAGCTCTTAGCGATTTCCACTACTTGATTATCGTAGAAATAAAGGCCGGGGACTGCAAATTTAGATTTTGGCTTAGCGGGTTTTTCTTCAATTGAAATTGCCACTTGATTCTCGTCGAACTCAACTACACCGTAACGCTCTGGGTCAGATACATGATATGCGAATACCACTCCGCCATTTGGATTCACATTATCGCGAAGAAGTGAACCCATGCCAGTACCATAGAATATATTATCTCCAAGGATCAAGGCCACTTTATCATCGCCAATAAAGTCTTCTCCAATTACAAATGCTTGAGCTAATCCATTTGGCACTTCCTGAATAGCGTACTGAAAATCACAGCCAAACTGTGAGCCATCACCCAACAGCTTTTTAAAGCTTGGATTGTCGTGAGGGGTAGTAATGATCAATATCTCTCGAATACCGGCATTCATTAAAACCGATAAAGGATAATAGATCATTGGTTTATCATAGACCGGCATGAGTTGCTTACTCACTGCCAGTGTGAGAGGATGTAATCTTGTCCCGGATCCACCGGCTAGTACTATTCCTTTCATAAATTCTCTTCCGTTTTTTCTGTTTTCGAATTCAGCTCCTTTACCGTGAGGTTTTCTATTTCAATATCCTCTTCTTCATCGAGAATTTCAATGAGCGCCTCTTCTTTGAAGACTTTGGTAGTAAGCCATTTGTCAAATGAGAGTATGAGTGATGGCAACAAGATCAGATTTGAAGCCATGGCTACCAATAAGGTTACAGAAACCAGTAAGCCCAAGGCTACTGTTCCTCCAAATTCAGAGGCTGTAAATACTCCAAATCCAAAGAATAGTACGATTGAAGTATAGATCATACTTACTCCGGTTTCTCTCAAAGCCAGTATTGCTGCTTCTCTCAAATTAAGGCTATGGCGATGTAATTCTTGCCTGTATTTTGCCAGATAGTGGATGGTGTCATCAACAGAAATTCCAAAGGCAATACTAAAGATCAATATAGTAGATGGCTTTATCGAAATACCAAAATAGCCCATGATCGCCGCAGTGAAGAGAAGTGGGATCAAATTGGGTATCAAGCTCACAAAGACCATTCTCAATGAAGAGAAAAGCACAGCCATAATTATGGCAATAAGCACGATGGCAATGCTAAGACTGAGGAATAAATTCTTCACCAAATAATCGGTACCCTTCAACCATACCACACTGCTTCCGGTGAACTGTACATCATACTTATCAGCCGGAAAGATCGAATCTACTTTTGGTTGCAGATCGGCTAGGATCTCTTCCATTCTATTCGAACCCACATCGGCCATCTGCGCAGTAAGCCTGGTTACTTGTCGGCCAGTATCTAAATAAGATTCCAACAATTCAGATTCTTGATCTGAACCTAAAAGATATGGCGCAATAAAACTTCTCTCTTGAGGATTGTACAGACTGTACTTTGATGGATTACCTCCATAATATCCCTGCTTGGCGAATTTGAGCCCCTCAACAATTGATAAAGGCTTAGAGAACTCGGGATATTCTTCGATCAGATCTTGCAATCTGTCGATGCGACGAAGAGTTGAATACTTTGTAGCTCCTCCTTTCTTTTTGGCATCTATGGTTACCTCTAAAGGCAGCACTCCTTTGAAGTTATCTTCGAAATAAAGTAGGTCTTGATACACCAATCCATCTCTAGGAAGATCATCTGCAATATTTCCTGTTGTCTTCATTAGCGTGATCCCATAAAAAGATAGGATCAAGATCACTATTGTGGTCACATAAACAAGACGTCTATGATTAGTGACCATGTGTACCAATTGGTCTACCACTATTTGCACCCATTTTCTTTCGAGGTGTTTGGTATGTCTTTCTCTAGGAGGCGCGAGGAAACTCTGAATAATTGGCAAGAGCGTGATTGAAACAATGAAAACTGAGGCTATTCCGCAGACTGCCACGATTCCAAACTCGATCAATATCTCACTATCTGTAAATACGAAAGTTCCAAATCCTAAAGAGGTGGTCATATTGGTGAGGAAGATGGCATTGCCGATCTTCATGATCACCCTTCTTAATGCGAGGATCTGATTACCGTGCTTCTTATATTCCTGATGGTATTTATTGAGAATGAAAATACAGTTGGGTATTCCAATCACAATGATCAGTGGAGGAATAAGAGCAGTGAGGATGGTGATCTTATATTCGAAGATTCCCTGTATTCCCAAAGACCAAACCACACCGATCAACACAACGATCATAGAGAAGAACATGGCCTTGAAGGAACGGAAGAAGAGCAGTAGGATCGTTGCTGTAACCAATACTGCCAATAGGATAAAGAGTTGGATCTCCTGACTAACCTTAGTGGTATTATTGGTTCGAATGAAAGGAAGTCCGGATTTATAGACTCTCATTCCGGTCTCCTCTTCAAATCGAGTGATCTCATTGAGGAGGTCGCCCATCAATACTCCGCGGTCTTTGGAATCTAACAATTCGCGATCTACCGTAATCGCCATTAGTGTAGCCTCATGATCCTCGCTATAGATAAAACCTTCGTAAAAAGGAAGATCGAATGCTTCTTCAAGCAAACTATCTAGCTCTACTTGATCTTTTGGCAATTGCTTGAAGATCTTATATGTATCAAAACTCTTCTTCTCCCTGTTTCTCTCGAGGCCGAAAATATCTGCGATCGACATCACATTATCGATGCCCTCTACCTTCTGAAGACGTTGAGATAAGCTCATCCAAGCATTAAAATGTGCCAAATCTGTAAGTGAGTCGGTAGGCAACCCTATTACCATCACACTCCCATCTTGTCCGAACTTCTCAGTAAAATCCACAAAGGACATCATTGTGCTATCAGTAGCTGGAAGCACTTGCGACATCTCATAACTCATCTGGATCTTTCGCGATTGGATATAAAGGAATCCGGTAATCACCGCCAAGACCAGCAAGATAAGGTATCGTTGCCTAAGAATGAAAGAGGAAAATACTTCCCACATATATTTAAGTCGTCATGCTCTAGCTGAGCAGCTCAAATGAATAGCTTGCAAATATCGAAATTATAAGGCAGCCTGAAAAGGAATGCTGTTAGCAACCTTAAACTAAGTGAAGCTATGCAATTCCTTTTATATTTGAAGCATGCAAATTGATATCCCAAATAGCATAAGCACATTGCTTTTCAGTCTAGATCTAATTGGGACTTTGGTATTTGCCATTTCCGGCTCTATGGCAGCGGCAAGTAAGAAGCTCGACCTCTTTGGTGCCGCTTTTATTGCCTTTGTAACTGCGGTTGGTGGAGGTACGGTTCGCGACCTTTTGATTGGCTCCACTCCTGTGGGATGGATGCGCGATGTGAACTATATTTTCATCATTTTGGCTGGAGTAGGCATTACTTTTCTCTTCAAAAAGTATGTGCGAAAACTTCGTCGCACCCTCTTTTTATTCGATACCATTGGTATTTCAGTCTTTACTGTTTTGGGATTACAAAAAGCTCTTTTAATAGAAATTCACCCTTTGATCGCGGTAATGATGGGAATGTTCTCAGCAGTGCTTGGAGGAGTGATTCGCGATATTTTGATCAATGAGATTCCGCTGATCTTTCGCAAAGAGATCTATGCAATGGCCTGCATTGCAGGAGGAGCTCTTTTTGTAATGCTAGAGCCAAGCGGTATAAGCTTTGAAATGCGTACCGTCTATACCATTGCGTTAATAATAACTATCCGAATCCTCGCCATTCGATTTAAGATCGGATTACCCGGAATTCAAGATGAAATTCCGATTAAGAGAAAGCCGAGAAAGTAATGGTATCAATTTTGCTTTTATGCGTCTCATGAATATCAGACTCCAACTCCTAAGCTTTGGCTTAGTCATTCTTATTGCTTGCGGACAAGAAAAATCTGCACAACAATCCGAGAAGATAGAACTCACGAATTATGAAGCTGCCTGGCAAAAGATAAAATCCCTAGAGCAAAAAGGTTTACAGGGCACAGCTGTCCAAGAGCTTAATCAGTTGCTCAATGATGCCATAGCACAAAAGCAGTATGCTCAAATATTCAAAGTGCTGGCTGTTCGATCAAAATATCTGCAGCAGATCGAAGAAGATTCAGAGGAGAAGATCATTAATAGTTTTCATGAGGCTATAAGTCAAAGTGAGATTGAAGGTAAAAGATTATTGCAATCGGCATTGGCAGAGCTCTACCGACAGTATTACGATCAAAATCAGTGGAGGATCAGTGAGCGCAGTAATTTGAATGACAGTAGCCGAAAAACAATCACCCAAATGAGTGGTGAGGAATTACTGGAAAGAACAAATGAACTATATCTGCTCTCCAGCAGCTTTGATGCTAGACTGCATGGAATTCCGCTTAGCGACTATATTGAAATTGTCAGTTTTTGGAATGGGGATAGCAGCTATCTAAAGCAATTTACATTAGCCGATTTTTTAGCGAATCGAGCTCTAATGCATTTTGAGCAACAGTTCAAGCAATCCCAACTTTCTGAATCTATTCTTGCTTCCAAAAAGCTTTTCAGCTCTAAGGAAGACTTTGTGAAACATGAACTTGCCAAGCAATGCCTTCAAGCTGAGCTCAAAAACTGGATGAAAATTCTCACAGATCGTTTAGAAGCAAATGAAAATGAATTCAGCAGTCTACATTTTGATCTGTATCGATTGAATGTCCTAAAATCCTGGTCGACTAATGATTCAACGCTAGATTTTTACGAGAACGCCCTAAATGACTTGATTGCTAATCTTAATACTCCTTCATCAAGAGATAAGGTTCGCGCAGAAAAAGCTCGCTTTCTTCATCTTAGTCGGGAAGATTCAAAGGCTGCAATTCAAAGTTGTGATCAATGTGAAGACCCCAATAGTGTAGGTAGCTATCTATGCGAGGAACTTATAACTAATATAAAGCGAAAACACCATCAACTTCAAGTGGAAGCTGTCTATCCAACAAATCAAAACCTACTTTTCTCATATACCTATAAGAATATTGACAGAGCTCACTTTAGAATCTATCAATTGGAGCCTACTCTTGAGTATGATGACCGTTCTTTTTACGACCAACTCAAAGACCTCTTAAAAGAGAAAACCATTGCAGATTGGCAGCAGGACTTAAAAGATTGGGGCGACTATAGACCACATATCACCGATCTTAAAATGAATGCATTGCAAAATGGATCATACACCCTTATTGTTTCTGATAGAGCCGATTTCCATCCCGACTCATCTCATTTTTCTACTGTTGAATTTTGGGTATCTGATATCTCATACATTATTAGAAAGGATGAAGCAGAAGGTAAGGTCAAATTGTATTTGAAAGACCGCATCAGTGGAAATGCATTAGAAGGGGTAAAGCTTAGCCTCTATAAATTCGAGTACAACAATAGTGCAGCTAAGGATCGCTGGTTTTTTGATAGAGAAGTGTTTTCCGACAATGAGGGAGTAGCCATCATACAGAATGATGAACATACTTATGGTCAGTATCGAATAAAATTAGAGTATAAAGACCAAGTATTGATCAGCGCTCAAAGTCATGGTATGTATCACTATTCCAATCAGAAAAATGAGCGGAGATATTTACAGTTCTTTAGCGATCGAAAGATCTATCAGCCTGGACAATTCGTGAGATTTAAAGCCATTCTAAGTAAAGCCACGGAATATGAAGAAGAGGTTATTCCGAATTCCAAGCAATCCATCAAGCTAATGGACCCCAGAGGAGAGGAATTAGCCAAACTAAACCTCACTACAAATGAGTTTGGTAGTATCTCAGGCACTTTCAAGCTGCCAAAGCATGCTTTGAATGGGAAATACAGGCTTGTTTCACAAAGTGGAAGTTATTTCTTCAGGGTAGAAGAATATCGACGACCTTCCTTTGAAGTCAAGTTTGATAAAGAAGAAGAACTCCATCGATTGGGCGACTCAGTAAGCATCTCTGGAAAACTTTTGAGCTACACAGGACTGGCAGTGAATCAAGCTAAGCTGGAATATCGCATTATACAAGAGGAAATAATCCCCGGACCTTATCCCTATCGATCCTTCTGGCCTCAAGCAAAAAAGGTGCTTATTGCCAATGGAGAGATCCAACTGAGCGATAATGAATTCAATATCGATTTCAAATCAGATAAAGGCAGAAGAGATAGAAGAAGTATGAACTATCGAATAGAGTTAAATGTGACTAGTCCGTTGGGTGAGAACATCTCTGCAGAAAAGAACATACGACTACATCAACTTCCTTATTCACTAGCGGCGAGATTGGATCAACATATCGACTTAAAAACGCTCAATAATTTAAAAGTAGAAGCCTATAGCAGCAATGGGGAAGATCTTTCAACAGACGGACAAGTAGAGCTGTGGTCTTTGGAAACTCCAGATAAAGTATACATAGATAAATACTGGGGAGGTATCGATCATCAGTTGATGACTGAAGCTGAATATGTAAAAAGCTTCCCTTTCTACGACTACAAAGATTCAAGTAGTCTGGGGGATTTTGGGATCCAGCAATTGCTTTCAAAACAAGCCTTCAAAAGTGGAAAAGCACTCAATGCCTATAAGGATATTGCTCCAGGGGCATATTTACTTAAAGCATATTCCATTACAAATGAAGGTGATACAGTGAAGTGGGAAAGCCGATTTGTGCTCTATGATGAATCTACAAGCAAGCTACCCTACCCTGCTGATCTTTGGACACATCTACCACAGAATAGCATGAAAGAAGGTGAGCAAATTCAATTATTGCTAGGGTCTGGATTCAAGGACTTCGAGCTATTAGCTGAAGTTGAATATAGAGGTAAAGTGAGTAGCAGGAGAAAGATCATGCTGAATGGAGAACAAAAGAATATTCAGTTCGAAAGTAAAGGCATGTTGGGCACCATTGTGATCCACCTAAGTGGAATGAAAGAAGGAAGGCAGTTTGTGAAGACTCACAGCTTGGAGATCCATCCAAAAGAAAAACCTTTTGAAGTATATCTAAAAACCAAACGCGATATTACTCAGCCGGGCAGTAGTGAAAAATGGAGTTTGGGGGTTAAAAACCTCAGCGCTGGTAAAACAATAGAAGTCTTGGCTTCCATGTATGATAAATCGCTGGATCAATTGGAAGATCAAGATTGGGGCCCTTATTCATCAAAACATTTTCGTCGGAAGATCTATTGGATGCCGGGATATGGTTCTCATGTTGGGGTAAGCAGACAACTAAATCCATCAATTTCACCTTCTGTGAAAAAATTGATCCCCTACCCCCCAAATCTGAATTGGTTTGGATTCAGGATTGGTTGGGCGCATTATGGTCGAATTGCATTATCGGCAGTTGATATGGATGCTGATGGGGTGATGTTGAATGAAGCAGCAGTTGAATACAAAGGATCTGAAGATCTTAAAGTAAAGTCTCCTACTGAGCAGAAAAAAGATCCAATTCGAAAAGACTTTAGTGAAACTGTCTTTTTCGAGCCTCATCTAAAACTCAGTTCTTCAAAAGATGCCAGCTTCAGTTTTAAAATGCCGGATGCGCTTACCACTTATAAGTTCCGAGCATTGGCACATAATAAGGGTCTGGAATTCAGTCAGATCACTCATGAGGTCATCAGCAAGAAAGAATTGATGGTAAGCAGTTATTTACCTCGCTTCTTTAGAACTGGAGATAAGGGCACATTAAAAGTGAAGGTGCAGAATGCATCAGATAAGAATCAGGAGGGAATGCTCAGCTTGCGCTTCTATGATGCACAGAGCGGAAGGGCAGTTGATATTTTGGAAATCGGTGCCGATCAAAGCTTTGCTTTGGTTCCTGAGGAAGAAAAGATCAGCATTTTTCAGTTTGAGATTCCTAAGAAAGTAGGGTTGTTGAAGTACGAGATTGCAGCAAAAGGAAATCAACACAGCGATATTGAAGTGGGTTATATTCAAGTATTGCCAACCACCTTGCTTTTGGCTGAATCATTCCCTTTTGAAGTGCAAGCTGGTCAAAGCAGAGAGTTGCTCTATAAGCAATTTGCCAAAAAAGTAGATAATGTTCCAGAGAACAGACTATATAAGGTGGAATATAGTCAAGACCCACGTTGGATGGCTGTTTATGCCCTACCGGCCATGCTGAGCGACAGAGATGATTGTCCGGAAGCAGTATTTTCAAATCTATACACCAGAGCATTGGGAAGCTTCACCGCCAATAAGATCGAAGGCTTGGAAGACTTTTTAAACAAGCTAAAACAGCAAGAAGCGCCCCCATCTCAATTTGAGATAAATAAGGATGTGAATCTGACCGATTTTGAATCTACTTCTTGGTTAAAAGTCGGTAGAGAAGAAGCCATACAAAGGAGTGCATTAAAAGGGTTGTTTGAAGACGATCAGATTGAAAATAGAATTCGCAACGACCTCAAGCTATTGGAGCAACTTCAATTGCCAAATGGAGCATGGCCATGGTTTAAGGGCATGTCGGCGAATAGATATTTGAGTCAGTATATCCTCGGAGGTTTAGAAAAGTTGGACCAATTACAGATCATTAAAGATCAGAATGAGATTGCCCGATTACAAAGAATAAAAACCAATGTGAAGCGCTATTTAGATGCTGAATTGAAAAGGGATTATGATCACCTTAAAGCCAATGAAATTGATGAAGAGACTGATTATCTAAGTCCGACTTACATTCACTTCTTATACAGTAGAAGTTTTGATAAGAAGTGGAAGCAAGATGATGCAGAGGCATTCTTCTTAGAGGAAGCAAGAGCACATTGGCAAAGCAAGAATCCAATGTTGAGAGCATTAATCGGAATCACTTTTTTTAATTCAAATCCAAATGACCGCTTAGTCGGTGAAATTGCAGCATCATTAAAAGACATCGCTATTCGAGATAGTCTAGGTGTACATTGGAAGTTCAAAGGGAATAGGCCGTATTGGTATAATTCAGCCATAGAGTCTCAGGCCTATATGATAGAGTACTTTCAGTCTTTGAGTGCCCAAGATCCGGATCTAGCCGGCATGAAGAAATGGCTACTGCATCAGAAAAAGCAACAGTATTGGCCAGGTTCTAAAGCAAGTATGCAAGCCTGTTATGCACTATTGGCTGAAGACAAGCGATTGAGCTATGAAACGAAAAACAGCGATGTAAAGGTTGGGGAGCAGCCATTGAACTACGACCAATCGAATATGCCTGCATTGCTTTCTAAAAGCTGGGAGGCTAATGAAATAAGCAGGGATTTAGCTACGATCAAAGTGAAGCAAAGTAAACAGAGCTTTGGCTGGGGTGCAGCCCACTGGCAGTATTATGAAGAAAGTGACAAAGTGAAGAGCCATTCAAAAGAAGGACTCAGCATTCGATCGAACTACTACACTTATGACCCAAAAACGAAAGAACTGAAAGAAGTTGATAATAAGATCGAAGTGGGAGAATTGATCAAGCACAGATTGATCATAGAAGTAGATTATGATATGGATTATGTCTATATCAATGATCAGCCACCAGCTTGTCTACAAGCTGCAGAAACTAGATCTGGAATGCATTACTCAGACGGATTGAGTTACTATGCCAATGTGAAAGCCACAGAAAGAGAATGGTTCATTGAGAGATTGAATAGAGGAACCTATGTGCTGGAGATCGATTATAGAGTGAGTCATAGTGGAACATTCACAGGAGGTGTTAGCAGATTGCAGTGTATGTATGCTCCTGAATTTGTGGCATATGACAATGCAGGCAGCTTGGAAATAGTGAAGCCATAATTGGATTTAGAAGCTCAAAGTCTATATTTGTTCAAAGCAAAAAAAGAGAAGATGAAAATCAAACATATTATACTTTCCACAATTGCATTTAGTCTAATTGCATGTGGATCAGGAGGCGGAAATTCAGATAGTGATGCTACAGATTCAACTGCGGTAGAAAGCAATGAAATGCAAGAAGACTATAGTCAGATGCAAGAAGTAGACCTCAGCGAATATGGTGTAATGGCCAGCATGTATGTCCCTAATGGAAACTTGATGATCGAAGAAAGCGGATATGGAAGTATAGTCTTAAGAGTTGGAGATCGCTTTGGTATTGAAGTAGTACCATTTGGGATGGAGATCGTAGAAAAGCGAAATGAACTGGAAGCGGGAACAGTGTTTCAAGTAGAGGTTCTAGAAGAACGCACCGACTATATGTTCTTTAAAAAGTTTATTCCCGGATCGGAAGTCTTGCAAGAATTCCATGTCTATCTCACCAGAGACATCAATGGAGAATTGGTGGCAGTAAAGAGCTTAGACGATATGGAAATGAAAGAAGCTCAAGCCAGAGAAGTGCTGAAGTCAGCTAAGAGTATCAAAGCAAAAGAAGCCGCTTAAAGAGACATACATATAAAATGAAAAAAGGAGCTTCCAAAACGGAGCTCCTTTTATTTTGCGGTAGATTTCGTGCCTTAAATCTATTAACCGAAATGTTCCGGTACGAAGATCTGACTTGGATTCATCACGATCACCGGAATTTGATATTTATTGCTGATCACTTCAATTTCCCCACTTCCTTTGAAAAGGTCTGGCAAAAAGCCACCTTCACCTGAAGAGTTTACGATTGCGATCATATCTGCGTCAATTTCATTTGCATAGTCTAGCATCTGAGGAATGAAATTCCCTTTTTCAGCTGCCATTTCCACTTCGTATTTCACACCTCTCTCTTCAAAG
Organism: Flavobacteriales bacterium; assembly: GCA_002706365.1. GTDB lineage: Bacteria > Bacteroidota > Bacteroidia > Flavobacteriales_E > Vicingaceae > UBA1494. The sequence continues at coordinate 49,749 of PALM01000032.1, forward strand.
TAGTGCTTGGCAAATGTAAGTTCGCGACTAACCTTGGTGCGGATGAATTCATCCGACTCATTAGCTGTATAAATGTGCACAATTGCACCAAAGTGTTTAGCAATACTCGAAGTAATCGAAAGTTTCGATTTTGTTTCCTGAGAGAACTTGATTGGAAGTACAAGGTCTTTAACCTTACCTGTAGACTTCTTATGCTGTACGGTAATGAAAGGAACTTTAGAGTTACCAATAACCTTTAATGCATAACTACCTGTAAGTTTTTGGATCCCTTTTACACCATGCGTTCCCATTACAATTAGCATTACATCCAGCTCCTTTGCTACCTCAGGGATCCTATCGAATATACTTCCCTTTCTTATCTCATAGCTAATGGACACTCCATAAGTGCTTGATGCACTATTGGAAATTTCTTTTAGCTTTTGTTCAGCCATTTCTTCTGCTTTAGACGAAGAAATTACGTGAAGTAGTACAACTTCACCATCGAAACTTTTTGCTACCATAGCAGCATGAGAGATGGCGGTTTCAGCTACTTCCGAAAAATCCGTCGGAACTAGAACTTTATAGATATTGCTCATTGTAGTGGTTTTAGCTTGTTCATTCAAATATAGAGAATCTGTTAAAATATCAAAGTATCATACGCCTATGATGACATTTCGGTTGCGAAATTGATTATTGTTTCTCTAATATGAGCACAATTTTATTGAAATCTGCAGCTGCATTGATCACTTCTGCATATACTTCATACTCATCAAGCGGAACTTTGATCTTATCGTAGAACTCCTCGCAATATACTGTATAAACCCCATCTTTTTCGGTAACCTTAGACTCAAAATACATAGTGGCATTTTCGCGGTCTCCATCACCTTTCACAAAATTCAATTTTTCGATGTTCTTAACCGTATACCCTTCTGGAGCTTTAAATGTGATGGTTCTGATGTAAGAACGGTTATTATCTGCCTCAATAGGGAACTGCCTTTCACTCTCCTGATACATTTCCGCTTGTGGACCGATCAATTCACCAATCTTGAATAGGTAATCTTCACCGGCCTGCTCCACAAATGGATGATCTGTGGTTGTGAAATGCATCACTAATGGATTCACACCATAATCTTCGCTCTCGGTATTGGTAAATTCCACATCATCCGACTTCACATCTTCATGTACCATATAAGTGATTTCAGATTTTAGATTGCCAATAGCCTCTTCATCCATTAGATGATAAAAAGGCTGAAGGAATTTCGCCGTATAACCCATCATTTCTTTGGTGATCTCCACTTTTGCGTCTGTAATGCTTTTAGAAAAATCAACATCAATAGTCATCTTATCATAGTTATCTGCAGAAGTAAGAGGAGCAATATATTTTATCTCACCCACAACAGTTGAGATATCTCCTACAGTAATGGTGCGGATAAATAGACCGTAATTATCTGACCAGGTCATTGGAATGTACTTCTTGCGACCGAATTGATTCGTAGGTGCAATGAATAGCTCATGATCGGGGAAGTAGATCAAATACTTATCTAAGAATAGATAGGCCTCAAACTCAGGATCGAATCTCAACTCCGATCGCTTTGTAGTGATTACCAACTGATTCTCTATATCTTTCAAACCCAATAGACTTTCGATCAGCATTGTTACACCGGTTGGTCCGCAAGCATTATTCTCAAGTATGAAATCCAGATCTGAAAGCTGATCAGCGTTGTTATCTACGATCTGGAAATTATCTTTCACATAACTTTCAATAGCATAGATCTGCTCTAACTCAGATTTATCATCAATATCCATTTCCTTCAACATCTTGTTAAGTGCTTTCTCTTGCTTTTTGGTTAGCTCGGGATTCACACTCTTATGCATAAAAGGAGCGGCATTCGAGTAGGTGGTAATATCTGAGCGGTTCTGAGCAGTATTCCTATCTAATTTGTACAATACTGCCTGTTTAACCACATTTGGATAAAAGCCACTTTGGTCTTTCATTTTCTCTGTTGAGTCGATCTCAACAAACCAGCGATTCACCTCAGTTTCATTGGTGTCCTTTTGTATCTCAAAATCCCCATTTAGTGTTTTGAAATCAAAATACAAATGGTAAGGTGCAATAAGTTCAAACTCTTGTTTAAGACGGAATTCATTACCCTGTAAGTACACCTTATCACCATAATAAGAAGGACGCTTCATCTGATAGGTGGCCTGTTGAACAATACTTCCTCTTTCTAATCCTTCTAGTGCATAGTAATAGTACTTGATCTCATTTCCCTCTTCATTCTCATAAGTTCCCTCTTTGATATCATCTTGATCCAACACTTTAATACTCCCATCTGTGTTGATCACTCTCGCTTTCTGGAAAAGGTAATCGGAATTATTCGCTGAGAGATACATCTTGTTATTGGCTTCAATAGCATCATCTGAGTTTACTAGAGTGGTATACATATTAAAGTTGTATAGCACTTCTGAGTTTTCATCGATCTTGAATTCCAGAGAGTAGTAATATTCGATAACCGCTTCTTCATATTGCTTCAAAGAAGTATCATAGACTGGCACCTCTTCTGGAAATTCATAGTCCTTGTACTTTTGGGCAGTAGCCAAGATTGTAAAAAGACAAAGTGTAGCAGTAAGTGTAGTTTTTAAGAGATTCATGTGCTTATTTACTGATTAATTTAATTGTTCTGTTTAGCTCGGAGATCAACTCATCTACCTGATCATTCCAATCTTTGATTCTATCCCTTTCTATTCGAATAGCTTTCACCTTAAGTGTGAGATGATAAGTGATATGATGTTCGCTCTTTTGATATGTGATCTCATATTCCAACAGGTCTGTAGAAGATTTCACATCTTCAGGAACGTAGTCTATAACATATCCCTCTTGCAGATCTAGTTCGAAGATGTTTTCAACCGTATGCTTGTAGTCCATGAAATAGGGAGTATTCTGTTTCTCACGGATCTTCAATTGATTTAGTTCTTCGCTGAGATTCAGATTCACATATACTTTGTCGTCTACACGATTCACATAATCCTCAATACTGAAGTCGTATTTCAATTTGATGGTGTCTTTGCTCTCCTCATCCCATTTGTATTCATAGTCGCCAACTTGGAATTTATTCGACCCTTTAGCCAATACGCCATTCACGAATTCATCCTTGGCATCCTGATCAGAGATTCCCTCATGATTTGCATGCAGATCTTCTGCAAAATATCCACAATACCAATTCTCACCTACTCCTTTCAAGGTATTCCCATCCAATTCCAGATCGATCTTTTCATAAGCCAGATTGACCTCTGCAGGGATAATTTCCGCTGTATCCAATCTAAAATTTGACTCATCCAGAGCAATTAGTACCTCTCTGCCTTGAATTGAATAGGCTGGTCTACCAAACTTGAGGTTTGGATCTGTAGCATCCATATAATACAGCTTTCCCTTATCATCGTAATATGTGACGATCATGTGGTTGTCGACTGCCGGACTAGGCACATCGGTGTAATTCAGAGCAATTGAATTGGTTCCCACCCAAGTAAAGTGACTTTCGATCCCAAGAGAGGCCAAAAGATTTACAGTTAGACAGCTCATGTCTTTACAATCGCCAAATTTTCTATCGTAGATCACATCTGGATCTCTTGGAATAAACCCACCATATCCATCGCCAAAGGCAATGTATTTTATATTGCTTTGCACCCACTCATAGACTGCCTTTACCTTTTCTGTCTCTTCATCAATTCCATCGGTAATTGAAGCTGCTAAAGCTTTAATGCTACTATCTTTCTCAGTATTTACCTGGGAGATCAAACTAGAATACCAATTGTATAGTCCGTCTAGATCCTTGAAATATTCCTTTTCGCCATCTTCATTCTTCACGCTTCTTAGGTAGGGTACTACTTGTGGAACAAAATGGTCTTCGTATTTGTCTTGCCCATAAATTGTTTTGATCTCTGCCTTATCCAAGCGCCATTCGTAGATCTTATAATCTCCATCTTCATAGACCCTCTTTACTACATCAGATGAGTCCATATTGTACTCAAAAAAGCCCATATCAATATCTTTATGCACTCTGGCTCTATAGACTTCCTTTTCAATAAAAAGGTCTCTGCTAAATGTTCTTGAAGAGAGAAGGTGTTCATCAGTCACTTTGCGTCTTACATTCAATTCAACAACTGCTCCTTCACGTATATTCTCATACTTGAATTGTTTCTCGCGGTAGTTATCGTAGAAGCTTATTTCATTCTTGATCACTGCTTGATCAATGAAATCCTTCACCTTTTCTTTTTTGTATTTCCCCTTTACAGGATAATAAAGCGTTGCATCAATATCTGTAATGGGAAAGAACTCATCATAACCAACGCTTCTCTTCTTTAGTCCGATTGCCCTCTTATTCAAACAGAGGATCTTATGGCTGAACTGATAATAAAAGTCAAGTCCATCTTTGCCTATATCAAAGACATCTTCACTCACTAGTTCAATTTGGACAAAGGCTTCTTTGGGAAGTTTCTCCTTATAATCCAGATACCCATAATCATTTGGAATCTGAGCTAAAGCTACAAATGATAGTATTAAGGAAAGACCTAAAGAAAGGCTGCTCTTATAGATTTGTGTATTTCTCACCATCGTAGAATAATTCTTTAGAAAGCATTTTGCCATTTTCATCATACTTTGTGCAAACACCATGTTGCTCCCCATTTCTATAATAACTTAACTCTTTTAGTTGGCCATTCGTATGGAAGAGACGATATTCTCCTTCCAATACTCCATAGACATAGTTCTTTTTAGAGCTTGCATTGCCGTTATCATAATAGCTTGTAAACAAGCCATGTCTCTCGTCGCCCTTTAATTCGTAATCTATCTCCAATTTGCCGTTCTCGTAGTACGACTTGTATTCTCCAACGAACAAGCCCTTATCTAGATTAAAAGTTCTGGAAACCTTACCATTTTGATAATATGCTTTGACCTCTCCACTTCCATTCTCAAGCTCTATTCTAATGGTATCTCCTTCAGGACTTAAATAATAGTAGCCTGTGATTTCTCCATGCACGTAAGTTCTACCCATTTGGAACACTCCATTTCCATCATAGAAAAGGTAGTTGCCGTGAATTTCCCCCATGGAATAATCGATCATACGACTGAGTGAGCCATCTGGATTGTATGAAGGATTTTTGCCTTCTCGCTCATCGTAGACATATTTATATTCCTCTTCTAAATTCCCATCGTAGTCGTACTCTACCCACTTTCCATCTTTCTGGCCATTTATGTAGTTTCCAACCATAGACAATTGTCCATTATCATAATACCACTTCCACTCACCGTGGCGACTATCGTCTTTGTAATCACCTTCAGTTTCTACATTACCATCAGCATCATACCAAATATATTTGCCAGTAGACTTCCCTAATTCAAATCTTCCGCTAAACTCTAGCTCTCCATTGAAATGCTTGCGCGTATAAAGTCCAGTACCTTCAGGAAGGTCCATTCTTCTTACCATTACTCCGGTAGTATCATAATAATCTACACGCACTAACATATTCTTTTTATAATACTCCGTGTATGTCAGTTTTCCTTCAACGGAGTAATTCTTTGAAGAACCCGAACGTTCATCAGCTAAATAGAAGCTTTCCTTTCTAAGAGTACCATCAGGATGATAGAAAGTCCAAACTCCTTCTGAATTTCCATCGATATAATAACCCTTAGAACTTAAATTCCCATTGATATAAAACTCCTGATATGGCCCATGAAGATTGCCGGCCTTATATTCATAGCGCTTCTTTACAGTGCCATCTCTGAAATATTCGATGAACTCTCCTTCAAGTTCTCCATCAGAATAGTTGTATTCTTTTTCTAGATTACCATACTCATCATATTCCTTCCACTTGCCCTCTTTTCCATAGCCGTTCTTATAGACCCCACTAACAGCAAGTTGCCCATTAGGGAAATAGATGTCTAGCATAAACTCCCCTTTTTTCTTTCCACCAGAAGAAAGCACATTACCATCAACATCATAATAAGTATAGCTGATCAACCAATCGTCTTTGAATTCCTTATCAGAGTACAATACGCCATCCGGAGAGTAATTCTTATAGATTCCTTCGAGCTTCCCATCTTCATAATTCATGTCGTCACTAAGTTGCCCGTTTGAAAAGTATTCTTTCCAATTTCCTTCTTGTTTGCCATCTTTATACTGCCCTTCAGTGTATAGATTGCCATTATAGTGATAACGCTGATAGAGGCCATTAAACTCACCTTCAGACTTCTTCGCTACAACTTGTTTTCCCCCATTCGGATAGAAGAGCAAATAATCTCCTTCTGATATGCCTTCTTTGTACATTTCCTTCCTGTATACTTCGCCATTGGCATAGTATTCTACCAGCATGCCTTCGATGTTCCCCTCTTTATAGTTTACATCATACTCCAAATCACCGTCTGCGAAAAAGTACTTGAACTCTCCATTGAACTGACCGTCTTTATTTTGACCGCTTCTGTATGGCTTACCGTTGGTATAATTTTCAAGAAAGATGCCATTTCTTTTTCCATCTTTAAAGAACATGACTTCGTCGAGATTTCCATTCTCATGATAGAGCTTTGCAGTATCCACTATCTCTCCATCCTTATAATTGATCTTTTGATAGATGTTCCCATTCTCGTAGTAAAGCTCCCAGTATCCTTGACGGTCGCCTTGGGAATTATCTCCCTTAGCAGAAATTCTACCGTTTCTGCTAAATGAAAGCTGTGGACCATCTAAGAGTTCCGTTTTTTCATCATATCCTGCAATTACATTCATAAAGGCATCATTGTAGTAGAATCCGGAATATGTGCCTTTGAGTCCTTCATAGTCTACAGTAAGTTCGCGATGAAGTTCATGCCATGTGTCTTTAAACCAGCCGTTGAATTCTTTTAGGTCGTCGAAGTTCTTCTGCACCAATTCCTGATGACCCTCATACTCCGAAGGGATCAATAAGAAGATATGCATGGTTTCGAAGTAATCTTTCTCCAATAGTGCTTTGTAAAAAGGAACATAGTAGCTGCTGTAGAAGTAATCTGTAGTCTTCTTTTTACTCAGCTGATTGAAGATCAAATGATTCTGCTTTGTAACGTAAAGACCATTCTTGCTCTTTACTTTATAATTGTCTTTTAAGGCTACATAGTTCTCGATCAATAGGTCTAGATCCTTGAATTCATCAGACTCCAATTCAAAGCCTTCTTTTGGCTCCATATCGAGCTTGGTATTATTCGATAATTCATTTAGTAGACCCAGTACCGAAAGAGCTGTGCTAGAATATGGTTCCAATAACACCACCATGTTCAAGGCCAAGAAAGCTTCAGTTAGATTACCTTCATTGAGGGCAATGATCCCAAGATTAAAATGCGCATTGGAATAGAAAGGGTAAGTCATTGCCAATTCTTTGTATGCCATATAAGCAGAATCATACTGTTCCAATTGGCGGTATTCGTAAGCGATATAATTCTGCGCATTCAAATAGTAGGGCACATGAGCTTTAATGGCTTTGTATTCTTTCAAGGCCTCCTTATAATCACCTGCCAGATCCATTGAATATGCTTTATTCAACCAAAAGGTCTCATAATCTCCCTCTTTATCTACTTCCATACCCAGTTCACACACTTCAATTGCTTCATCGTGGCGTTCTAAAAGGTTGTAGCATGATATTTTCATTAATAGAGCCCTGCTGTAGGAGGTATCTCCATCATGCACCATATTCGCATATTTCAAGGCTTCTTCATATTCCTCTAGGTTTGATAATGAGTCGGCTCGATCCAACAATATTCCCGAAGGAATAGGTCTTTCGGGTAGCTCTTGAGAGAAAATTTGAAATGGAATTAGCAGTAGGAGAGAGAGAAAAGATGGGAATTTCATTAGTTAGGTGTTTTGTAGCAATTTGAAAGCATGCAATATAATCACAAGACGCCCTATTATAAAGAAAAAATCAAAAAAAAACAGTGAAGTAGAGCAAGCTCCATTCACTGATTCTAAAATGCTGTTTAACAAGTAAATCGTTAGCCTGCTTTCACATAAATGCCCTTGCTGTCTTTAAAATTCCCGGTTGCTATCATAATAAAATCGATGATGGTCCATATACCAAAAGCCCCTAGGGTTAAAAGCATTAGAATTCCTGTTCCAATCTTGCCGGCATAAAAGCGATGCACACCAAAGGTTCCAAGAAAATAACAAAGCAAGATTAAGGGTACAAAATCAACATTACTTTTAGCTTGATCCTGACCTTCGGTAGGAGAAATTTTTTCCATTTGAATCGGTTAAAGGGTTAATAAGTTTTCCCGAATATAATCTAAATTTTTTGCCCAGGATAGGTGATCAACTTACCGCTACCGTCTCTGTACTTGCCAACCAAGAGCAAATAGGTCACAATTACCGTATGAACGACATCGATAATTAGCAAGGGAATAGCAATGAGATAGTCTTGCTGCAACCAATAGACTGCGAAGATCAAAAAGAGTCCCAGATCGAAAATTCCCATTCCCCATCTTTCCACATAGAAGTGATGGATGCCAATTACACCGAAAATCCCAGATAGCATTACTGCAGTGGTGTATTTTTTTGAAGATGCTTCTTCTTTTGGCTGATTGTCTTGGGATTGAGATTCCATAACACCCAATATCGGAAAAAAGTGGGAGAGGTGAAGCTCTCTCAAATATCAAATTCCTCTATAGGGAGTTTTCCAAGGTGATATCGAACTGAACTAGATCGATGAAATCTTGAATTCTCTCATCGATTTCTTCAGATTTCAATCCAACAAGTCTTTCAGTTCCAAACTTCTCAACACAAAAGGAAGCTAAAGCACTTCCGTGGATCAAAGCTCGCTTCATATTCTCAAAAGAGATATCATCAGTTTGAGCAAGATAGCCTATAAACCCACCTGCGAAGGTATCACCAGCTCCAGTCGGGTCAAATACATCTTCTAAAGGCAAAGCAGGAGCGAAGAAAACTTCATTGCCATGGAAAAGCAATGCGCCATGTTCTCCCTTTTTTATGACTAGGTACTTTGGCCCCATTGTCAAGATCTTCTGAGCGGCCTTAACCAATGAATACTCACCTGAAAGTTGTCTTGCCTCTTCATCATTAATTGATAGTACGTCGATCAACTTAAGAGTTTCTTTCAACTCATCCATAGCTATATCCATCCAAAAGTTCATCGTATCCATAACGATCAATTTTGGACGATTGGTCATTCTTTCGATTACAGTTTTCTGTACTGCAGGAGCTAGATTACCAAGCATTAAATACTTGCAATCCTGATAGGATTCGGGAATGATAGGATCAAAATTTTCAAGTACATTAAGTTGGGTATCCAAGGTGTCTCTTGAATTCATATCGTTGTGATACTTCCCTGACCAGAAGAATGTTTTTTCACCTTGCTTCACTTGAAGGCCATTCGTGTTTACACCATGAGATTGAAGCATTTTAATATAATCTTCGGGGAAGTCGTCACCAACTACTGATACTATATTAATGTCTTTATAAAAGTTTGAAGCTGCTAATCCAATAAATGTAGCTGCTCCTCCTAAAATCTTATCTGTCTTCCCAAATGGTGTTTCAATTGCATCGAATGCAACAGTACCTATGGCCAATAAACTCATAAATCTTGCTTTAAATTTTGCGCAAAGATATTGTTTAATCCAAAACTTTGGGCTAATATTGCAGGCCCATTCTCGAAGATGGTAATATTCCTCCTTAGCTCAGCTGGTTAGAGCATCTGACTGTTAATCAGAGGGTCCTTGGTTCGAGCCCAAGAGGAGGAGCTTTATTAGATAAGCCACGCAGCAATGTGTGGCTTTTTTTGTTTTCTATGGGTCACATTTTTGTCACACTTTTTTATAAGTTTGACTTATGTGGAACTTGCAAAACACACCTTTTGTTGAGTGGCTTGGCTATTTAGATAATCTTCATGATAATGACTTTGAGGAATTTAAAAGGTGGGTATATAGACAGAGAAACCTTTCTTATAAGTGGCTAGAAGAAATGGGACTCAATTACAAAGATTTCTCGATTGCAGATGATGATGGTCTAATTATCTGGTATCCTGATACAGAGAATGAGCCTAAAAAAGGGAAAAAAATAACAGCTGATAAGTATCTCTATGAAAACTATCTCAAGCAGAAGCATTCAAGACTGCTAGCAGCATCACGAGTTTTCCTTAATAATTTAAAGAACGAAGAAAAGTATTATGAGCAAAATTTTCAGTTGTACCTTCAGAAGCTAAAAGAGCAAATAAAAGCACTACTTAATCATACGAACTGTAAATCAAAATTTCTAAAGAAACTATTTAGTAGTTATTCACAAGCGATAGACTCAATCCCACAAAAGAATCTCACTCAAGATTCTTTCAATCTAAAGGATCTGCCATCCAAAAAGCCTGATCAAATCCTAAAAGAATTATATACAGGATTGAGAAACAGCCCTCCCTTAATCGATTGTACTGAAAAAGAATTTATCAATGCATTTACTGGCAAATCAGTAAAAGAAGGAATTAAGTGGCTAGCAAAGACAAAGAAAGGAGACCCCAATATTCACCTCATAATATTTTTACTTGACTGTTTATATAATAAATCCCTACTATCCTTAACAGAAGCTGATTTAGAATCTAATTCAAAAATCCTCTATACTTTCAAAAGACCAACTGGACTTTTCTTTAAAAGAAATGATATCAAAAGTAGCAAGTGGAGATTTAGAGATAGAATGAAGCAGGGACTAAGTAATGAAACAACACATACTCATACGAGAATAAAGTTGCTAATAGCCTCTCTATAACACCTTAAAAAAGCGTTACTGCGTCTTACCAGTAAGGCTACGACTCCCATAAACACTGTTCTTCAAGTCTAATTTTACCGATTGTAGGCCAGAATGAACTGGCGCCTCGGAAGATTTTCCGTGTAATTCTAATCATATAAATCATGAAATATGACAAAGGATTCATGAGTGTAAAGGAGGCTGCTTACTATTTAAGCATGTCCATCTCTGCACTCTATAAACTAACAGCTAGTGGGGCAATACCTCACTACAAACCAAATGGTAAGAAGATATTCTTCGATAAAGAAGAATTAGATGCCTGGATCAAAAGAGGAGGTAGATATGATCGATAATATCCGCCTTTTTATAAAGGACCCCTCAATAGCTAAAGAACTTGCTGAACAGCTTTTGGCTGACTTACTGATAGAGGATCCAAAGCAGGGACTAGATGCCAGGACAAAAAAACATGAGTTGCCAATAAGGGGAAAAATAAGAAACCTTGAAGCTAGAGCTTTTTACAAATCGGCATTGGTTAAGGGATCCCTTCATAAATTCCATAATGTGCTTACTGGTTCTGGTGATCATAATTATAATGATTTCAGCTCAGCACATTTAATTGATGCTTTAAATCAATTAATGAAGGATTGTCCGCTCATCCAAGCACTCAATTTAACCCAACTGGAATTTGGTTTAAACATAGAGGTTGATGAACCAGCGGAGAATATCATAGAACGTAGTGTGCTAATGCACAAATTTTCAAAGCAACCAATCATCGAAACATTTAACGGAGAAGGTTACATGAAAAAGTTTGTCTATGGTCCATATACTGTCAAAATCTACGATAAAGCTAAACAGTACCGAAATGAAGTTGGCGACAAACAGATTTTAAGGTTCGAGATCAAATTTAAAGATCGAAGGCTATTTAAAGTGAAGAAGGTATCAGAATTACTGGAGCCAAGTTTCATCGAGTTCCTCATGACAATACTCCTAGATCACTTCGATAAACTAATGATCGTTGATCCTCCTGATGAAGGAGCATTAAGCAAGGATGAAGCACTGCTTTATCAGCAGTACACTAATCCAAACTATTGGAATAGCCTGAAGGGAAGAAAAAACAGAACCAAAAAATATCGTGAGAAACGAAAAGCACAAGCTTTTTTTAAGAAACACGAACTGCTTTCTACAAAAAACAAACTGAGGAAAGCACTTGAAGAAAAATATAAGTCATTAACAAAGAGCATGTTGACTAATTCAGATATATATAAATCGGTAAAAGGTCAACATCCAAAAAATAAAGCAGCATGAAAGCAACAATTGTAATGCGAAAAAAGGCAAGATCAAATGGGAAATATCCTTTAGTACTTCGAGTAAGCCATAAAGGAAAAGCTAGGATAATTACGTTACAACTAGAAGGAAAGAAGTCAGAATGGGATTCTAAGGCATCCAGATTTACCCCAAATCATAAATTCAAAGATCAAAACTTTAGTATCAATCGAATAGAAGCAAAAGCAAAGGATATTATACTAAAAGCTGAGGTAGATGGAGAACAGCTGACACTAGATGATTTTGTAGCATCTTTCTCAAATAAAGTAAGTTCCAATTCTTATGAATTAGTTCACTTTATAGAGCAACTCATTATTGATCAAAAGGCAATAGGAAAGCTTGGAAATGCAAAAGCATATAAAGACACCTTAAATAGCTTAGTTTCTTTTGCAGGAGATCGAATCCCATTTAAAGAAGTAACCCCATTATTTCTCAATAATTGGGAGTTATACCTTAGAAAAAGGGGAAATAATAATGGTGGAATTGCTTTTAAGATGCGTGAGTTACGATCAATTCTAAACAAGGCTATTGAAAGAGGTTATTTGCAGCAGACATCTTATCCATTTAAAAAGTATAAGATCGCTAAACTCAAGCATGTCCCTGACAAAAAGGCATTAACATCTGATGAAATGAGAAGAATAATGGAATTAGACCTTAGTAATCATCCAAAACTGGTAGAAGCTAGAGACTATTTTCTTTTCTCCTTCTACACAAGGGGAATGAATTTCGTTGACATGATGTTACTTAAGTGGACAGATATCAAGGATAATAAGATCATTTATAAAAGATCTAAAACGGGTACTCCATTTGAAATAGAGATTCTACCTCCAGTAAGTAAACTATTGGATAAGCAAAAGAAGAATAAGAAAACGGAGTATGTCTTCCCTATTCTTTTAAAAGATGGAATGAGTCCAATGCAAATCCAGAATAGAAGGCACAAGGTGCTTGGGAGATACAATAAAAAGCTAAGTAAGATTGCTCTTTTAGCTGGTATTGATGGAAAAATTACTTCTTATGCAGCTAGGCACTCATTTGCAACGATTCTTAAAAATAAAGGCGAATCCGTAGAGATGATCTCTGAACTTATGGGTCATCAATCACCTGTTATCACTCAAGCTTATCTTAAGAGTTTCCCTCAAAAGGAACTTGATAAAGCAGCAAAGGCTTTACTAGATATTTAGGCAAAAATAAATACAATCATTTCACAAAGGGTTAGCATTCAGCTAGCCCTTTTTTATTTCTCAAAATCAATTAATTATTCATTTAAAACCAATTCTTATGCAGTTAAGAAAATCACAACGTAAACAGGCTAAGATCAAATTAGCCATTCAAGGATCAGCGGGCGCTGGTAAAACGTATAGTTCTCTTTTATTAGCAAAAGGTCTTTTAGGAGACTTGAGCAAAGTAGCTGTCATTGATACAGAGAATGGCTCAGCAGATCTATATGCGCATCTAGGAAGCTATAATGTCTTGAACTTAAAGCCTCCCTTTAGTCCTGAGAGATACATAGAGGCCATTGATACTTGCCTTAAAGCAGGCATGGAAGTGATCATAATTGATTCTATATCTCAATGCTGGGATTATTTGATTGACTTCCATTCTTCCCTTCAGGGAAACTCATTCACCAACTGGGCTAAAGTAACACCACGCCAAAAGGCTTTCATAGATAAGATCTTACAAGCCTCTGCTCATGTGATAGCTACTATGCGTACTAAGCAAGATTACGTTCTCAATCAGAAGGATGGCAAATATGTGCCTGAGAAGGTAGGTTTGAAGGCTATTCAAAGGGATGGAGTGGATTATGAATTTACCATAGTCTTTGATGTAGATTCAAAACATTTTGCTAGATCAAGTAAGGATAGAACAAACCTCTTTGCTAGTGCTCCAGAGTTTCAGATTACAGAGGGAACAGGAAAAAAGATCCTCAATTGGTGTGAGTCAGGAATCTCAAATGATGAGATCCTGGAGCAAATTCAATTATGCAAATCTGAAGAAGAATTGAAAACCCTCTACAGGAACTATCCTGATGTAAGAGAAGAACTGATCATCGCTTTTAAGCAGAAGAAAAACGATTTACTAAACCACAAAAACTATCAAGAAAATGGAACTGATATTGAAAAATAGCTCACAAAATGGAGCAGAAGGAAATCAAAATCCTGAAGTACAACTTAAAGATCAACAGGAAACTAAAGTCAAAGAGCAAAAAGCCTTCATTGAAGCAAATTCTAAGCCTATTGAGATACAACAATTAAAGAGAGATTGTATAGTGCCAGTATTCTCCAAAGACAATGAGGTAACCATTTCCCATGATCAATTCATAGAATGCGGAATGAAGGCTGCAAAGCAAGCTCTTGGGGTTGCCGTAGAAAGTCCTCAGATAAGAGTTAGTCATCAAATTAAAGGGAGAACTCCAGATGCTATCAATGTGCCCGCAAATGAGCTTAAAGAGAGCCAAAAGACACTCTATTTTGAACGGATGGCATGGGTCGCTAGAATTCCTAAGATCAAAACCCAGATAGGTGGAAATGAACTCTCATTAGCTATTGGAGGAGTGAGAGCCTATAATCAAGAGAATCTCTATTCTAGAAAAGGTGTTGAGAAGTTCAAAGTCTTTATCGGATTTCAGAATATGATCTGCTTAAATCTATGTATATCAACAGATGGGTTGAGGTCAGAGATCAAGACTGACAATTTTCAGGATCTTTCAGAGAAGCTTATTTCTCTTGCAGGAGGGTTTGATTTTCAAAGAGAAGCAGAAAGCTTTAGAGAGCTTGAAAAGCATTCAATAACTGAAAGTCAATTTGCTACTTTAATTGGAAAGCTAAGGATGTATAACCATTTACCTGCTGGTCAAAAAAAGGAACTACCTGAAATCCAATTGACAGACAACCAATTCAATATGATTGCTAAGGATTATTATAGATCTAAAAGCTTTTGCAAAGATGAGAGCGGAAAGATCAACTTATGGAGACTTTACAATCTGATTACATCAGCTAATAAGTCCAGTTACATTGATAGCTTTTTAGGCAGAAATGTTAATGCCTTAGATTTGGTTATAGGAATCAAGAAAGCGATTGATTCAGAAAGTAATTACAGATGGTTTATCAATTAAGAAAGGAGGGCTTTGCCCTCCTTTCTTGTCAATCATTATATCATATGTTCTAATCAACGCTACTCCCCATTATATTCTTGAACTAACTCTTCGATTTTCGCAATGTACTTGTAATTATCCATATCAAGTATTTTTGCGGAGAGACTAGAATTTTTATCTTTTACTAAGTCAGCAAAAAGTGTTCTCGAACGCTTATTATTTCCCAATATGTGTATCTCATCTTCGCCTTTCATTCCTATTGCATATACATACCAATACTTTTCTGTAGCAGTCCGCTTGGCTCCCATCTCTGCAATGGGGATTGCATAAAGCATTAAATCTCCATCTTCAATTATTGTAGCAAACTCTTCATGTTCTCTTTTGTAGTCCAAGGCAATAATTGAGACATACTCAGCTTCACCAACTTTTGCTCCTTGAATATCTTCAGGTTTTAACTTAATTGCTTTATCAATTCCATTATAGAACAATACTGTAGCTGTAGATGAAGGCGGTGGACCTGTAATAGCTTTATAAATGAGCTTACCTTCATGCTTCACGCCTTCAAGATCAATGTAATAGCCATCTACAGGCTCCTCTTGAGCATTTAATTGGGTTGTGAAGAGAGAAATGATACTAGCTAGGAATAGATGTTTCATGATTAAAATGTCTTGTTTATATAACGAATTCTAGTGTAGATTTAGTTCAATATAACTTTACTTGTTATACCTGATTCAGGCAAAACTATAAAGTACAAGCCTCTTCTCTGTTCTGATATATCAATTTGATTTAACGGATCCCTTAACAGAGTTTGATATACTACTTGCCCATTTGAACTATATACTAAAGCTCTTGAATTAATCAGCTTTTCATCAATTTCAAGATTTAGTATTGAATTTGTAGGATTGGGATACACATGTAATTCTGGAGTCTGTTTTTCTGAGAATCGTTCAATTACATTAGTAAAAATGGATGAATCGGCTACCTCAATATTATCAATAGCAATATGACTGTTAGGTCCAGTTACTAAGCTTCTAAATCTTATTTTCAATAATGGGTTTGATATGAACTTTGATAAACTAATAGTATCTGATTTCCAATCTTCTATTTTGCTAGATTGCTTTTGCCTAATGAGGCTATCAATCATCTGCCAAGTGCCATTTGCATTCACTTCAACAAATAGGGTATTGATATCTGAGCCATACATGTGATAGTCAAAACTTAGATATGGAACCCCATTATTGCTTATATCAATACAAGGACTATTTATAGCGGCTTGAAAACCATTGGTTGATGGAGGATTTATGTATAAGAATTTACTCAGACTGTTAGTGCTAGTTCCTCCAGGTCCTGAGTTGAGGTTGGCAATATCACCACAACTAAGTCCATCATGAACTGTCCAAATCCCAAAATCTGACTCCCATCCGTTCTGGAATTCATTTCTAAAATCATTGAAGCAACTTCCATCTATAAAGCTCTCAAAGTCTTCAAGCAATGAGTCATTTATAATATGGTTTGTTAAAGACAAGCCGTCAATCGAATCATTCATGCTCAATGTATCACTTGCATGACTAAGCCATGTCTTAATACTATATGTCCTCCCTTGCACACTTGCAGCAATAGGAGTATTGAATGAAAACGAAATCGTTTGTCCAGAGAGGATACTATTATTAACTGCTTGACTAACGGGTGCTAATTGATCTACTTGGTAGGAAGCAGTGAGTGTATTTGGCAGAATATCTAAGCCTCCATTATTCTCAATTTCCAAGGATAGAACTCCATTCTGATAATTACAATTTTGGATATCAATATCATTAGCCAATAAACTTGCATCAAGAATATTAGTGTGATCCACAATTTGAATATTGTCTAATGCTATTGTATTGGTTTGAAACTGAGTTCTTGCTATAAATTGAAAAGCGAGCTGTATATTCTGACCTGCATAGCTGCTAATATCCAAGGTCTTCTTTTGCCATTGAGCGTTAAAACTCACGGCTTGAATGGAGTCTAATATTGTAGTTAGCTGCCCATTATTCCAAATTCCTACATATAGAGTAGTATTTAGCCCAAAAGCATAATAATTGAATTTGAATTTGATTGAATCTGCAACTTTCAAGTTGACACATGGTAAAATTGCCTTTACAACTCGTCTAGCATCTGTATTTGCACTATTGGACTCGTAAGTACTAAATAAATACTGATCACCATTAACAGAAGCATCTTCTGAAGGAGAATATGCAAATGCATTCTTATCCTCATTTAAGATCCTAAAACTTGAATCTAGAGTCCACCCTAGAACAGTTGGATCATTTGAAAGTGGTACTTTTTCAAAATTTTCAAACAAATAATTATCTAACAATGGATTCTGAAGATCATTATATACCAATGAGTCTGTAATCCATTGATTATTGAAGTAAACTCGTGAATAAACCACAATCCTCAGTGGTAAACTAGCACTATTAAAATCTAAACTATCCGAGAAGACAAAATTCAATGATTCAAGCTTATCAACTGTCTGCCTCACTGTATCTGTATTAGAAGAAATTCCATTTACTGAGTACCAGAGAAAGATGGAGTCTTGGCCCAAACTAGTTGGGAAAGAATTTTTAAGATTTAGGTTAATTAAACCTTTTCCACTAGATGACATGGAACAATATATGTCGTTTCCAATAGATTCAAGTAGAGAGGATTCATTTACTGAAATGTCATCGATCGATGACTCAATTGCAACTGGTCCACCTAGACTTCTTGTTCTAAAACCAAGTCGAATTATTTTGCCAATGTAGTCTGATAAATGCAAAACTGTATCCTTGAAAGGACTAGCAGATGAGTCTTGCTGATTTCCCAACATGACAAGTTTGGCAATATTCCATTTCTTGCCATCATACACATCAATTGAAAGCCATTCAGTATAAGGATCAAATTGATCGTTAGGGTGATTGTCAAAGAGATGGTACCAGAATTCTAAGTATGGATTGCTAGAATTTCTTAAATCGATACAGGGACTTACTACTCTTGCTATTCTATTTGGAGCACCTGATCTAGCAGTTGAATGCAGATATGTACCTGAACCAGTGGTATTGTCAGCATCAGGGCCTTTATATGGTGATTGAATATCTCCAATTCCAGATCGCCAATGCATTGATGGGGTGAAAGGATCCCACTCAGAAAACCAGCCATTATCCATATGTGGCACAGTAAACTCTTCAAAATCTTCATAATAGGGTACTATAGATGCATCTAGCAAACGATTATCAAGAATAACATCTAATAAGGAATCATTAAGAGAATTTACATCTCCAGTTTTAGCAATATTGAAATCCAGCTCAATTAATTTGTATGCACTAAAGTCAAAGATCTTATTGAAGTCAACTCTTTCACTACTGTATGGTAAAATTTGAATTTGCTTTGTTTCAGCTATAGTACTATCACCACTTACATCAACTGAAATATTGAAAGAATGAATCGTATCAACTCCAAAATTTTCAATTATTAGACCTAATCGACTGGTATCACTTAAGCCACATAATAGAGTATCATTAATTGTATAATCAACTAAAACAAGGTCATTACTTATCCTCTCTTCCAACTTAAAATTATCTACTCCAAAACCTTCTCTTGTATTCAAATTATCTGTCTTAAGCCTAAACCTAAACTTCACACTTGGTTCTAAGGCAAATCCATCCAGGGTAGAAACCACCGTTAGCCATTGATTGCCCGAATTGCCTGCCCATCCATTTAATGTAGGTCCATACCAGTTTTCAGTATAATTTCCTTTAGGAACTGGATTCCAGCTTGCTCCATTGTTTAATGAATACTCAAATCCTAAAAAGTCAAATGGTGCTTCAGACTCATAAATCAAATCAAAACTCAAGATTGGATCATTTACATTTACACTGAAATCAAAACAAGGAGAAATGAGATATGACTCTTCATTATTTTGATAGTTACCTGTCAAATTAGAAACAAATGCTCTCCTGCCTGATGAAGCACTGTTAATGATCATATTCGACGGAATTCCCCTATCCCAACTAGATGAAGGAGGGCTCGATTGAAATGCATGACTACTTAATTCAAAGTCTTCGTAATAAGGAAGCTGAACTGCTGAATCATTCACGATCTGCTTTATCAATGAATCATTTACACTATTCTGATCAGTGCTTAAGTTATGTCTTGCTTCAAGCGAGTAGGGTCCAAGAGTTGAAAGATTAACTGAAGTAGTGAAAGTGTATAAAAGTGTATCTCCAGGCTTAATGCTATTGGTAATTGTCTCAGCAATGGGAGCTCCACTGTTCAAACTATATGCTACCGAAAAATTGCTATCCGCTTGCAGTCCTGCATTATATACTTGAATACTTACAGACTCGGAAGAGCCTAGATTGCAATTAGAAATAGGACCATCAATTGATAGCAGTTGCAGGTCATGATCAAAATTAGATATGATACTCACATTGTCAATAGCAGCATACCAGCCCCAATCATTGCCATCATGATAAGTAAAGCGAACTTGGCAATTACTGCTGGCGAATGAGGAAATATCAATTGATTCTGTAGGAAAAAAATTGCAACTAAGCCAATTTCCGCAACTGTCTTGTGTTCTCGAAAACACAATATTCCATTGTGTGCCATCAAATACCTCCACATACAAGCTATCTCCTACCGAAGCTGACCTAAAGTTGTAATCAAACTTCAATATGGTCCTATTGAAACTACTATTATCAAAGTTTGGTGAGATAAGAGATGCTGTGTTATTAGTTGAAGTAGAACCTAAATCATCATCATCAAAATATGACATTGAGGTGCCATCGATATTGTTATTGCCATTTTGACCAGAAGACCCATCAAGACCAAATTGCCAATTTTGAGTTCCACTAACCGGATTGACGGACCATCCATTGGGAATAGTAGAAGTATTAAAATCTTCTTGGATATGGATTTGCTGAGCGACTGCTAATTCAGCGATGAGAAAAAAACTAAGTAGGTATAAAGCCTTCATTAAAATAAACTAAAAATTGAATTTTATTAAATTAATGAAATTTTGCAGCTTGGCCTATTAGTCTTAAGATTTAATACTAGCTTAACTTGCTACAAAAACAACAATTCCAAAGCTAAACTCTTCTATTGGACCTATATTCATCCCTCTAGATGAATAATGCTCAACTAGTTCCTCAGTTTCTTCTCTGTTACAATGAAATGGAAATACGTTTTCCTTATTATAGTTCTTAAAAGAATTGATATAATTTACATGAGAATCAAATGCTCGCATTGTCCATTTCTTGAGTTCATCTTCTGAAGAAAAGTGATCTATCTTATCAATGATCATTTTAGTCCAACCGTCCATGTTTTTTAAATGTCTTGATGATTATATTCCCAATGTAAGCCTTAGCATTTTAACACTTATATTGATCCTTGCTTATTAGATCATCAATGTATAACAATTCAACAATATAATCCCAAGGTACTTTCTTTAATTCAAAAGTTTCCTAGATATTAATTACTCTTAATATAACATGGGTTTCCGCAAAGACAAGTATTCAAGAAATATTCTAATTATCCCTAAGTTCAATTTTCTGATCTCCTTACATTTCTTTTGAGTGTTATTATCTGTAGCCATAAATTAATCCTGCTTTTGATTTATATTGTCTGAACTAGTTCGTCCCATTAATGAAACCTCATTATATAGTATTAGACGGTCTAATTAATGACCTTTTATGCCAAGATTCCATTTATATATCTGTAACGGAAATGTCAGAAAGCGAAACTGAAAGCGAAAGGACAATGTTGTTTAGAATCTAATTCATGAGTTGAAATAGAGCATGGTTTTAGATTAGGCCAATCGCGGCTTACTAAGGATGTGAGAAATCTAGAAGGCCTTTTATTGTGGTAGAAGGTATTAATGCTTTGATCTCTTATTATTGAGACAGAGCTATTAAAAAGGTGAAGCTTTAAATATTTAGGTTATGTAATCTGATAGCTACATAAGTCATTCGAGATCAATTACTTCTTTACTTTACAATAAAAAATGGACGAAATAGCAGATCGATACAAAGGGCACCCATACGTTGACCTTAGATATCAAAGATGGATTAGCAACAATATGCAAAATACGCTGTGGCGAATTGATGGCGGAGATCCCATACCTGAAGAGTTTATTGTCATCAAGAATGACAAGCCAGTAGAAAAAAGATATTTTGATGCCATAATTGGCGAGAAGGCTGAGCGAATTCATAAGTACTCTAAGGATAACAATGAGCATATTCTAAAAGACATTTACACAGATTCAACTCGGAGCTTTGAAGTAATAGACTTTCTGAAAAAAGACTTCATGTATAAACCTCGATTTGGGGAAATGGCTTACGAACTATTTGAGTATGACGTATTAAAGGGTGGTGTTACAAAGAGCGTTCACCCTTCGGTTTTGACATTTGAGAATGGCGCTAAGTACGATGTAATTCAATTTGCATCCAAAGAATTGCTCCTCTACATCTTTCCCAACGTGAGTTTAATTGGCATGTACACAGCTGAAGAGCTTCGGGACATGAACTTGGTAAAAGTTCAGATGATGGACAAAGAGTACTTTGATTATCTTAAGAAATACGAAGAGAATCACAAATCATAAACCTTCGGGTTATGAGCCCGAAGAATGAATAACTTCTTCCATTTGCTAAGAATATAAAATATTCATTATCCCCTACTTAGAGACTATTCTAGTATTTTATTGAGGAAGATTTATATCTAAAACTATTGAATTCAGCGCGAATCAGAATAAATTATAAATAGAATATGGATTACTGATTATCAATATGGTCTCTCATTAAACTTATGGATTCAGCTAATTGACTCTCTGTAAATCTTACATTGTGAGTATTTTCTGGATGATGGATTTGATGTCGGATATATTCAGTTAGAATCCTATCTTGGGTTTGAGTAGAGCCATCACTATTAAGTCTTATATACTCCATTGTTTCTTTTCCATCTTTAAAGTCGCTTAATAAACCTTCACCATCCAAGTAGCCGTATAGCTCATTATGATATTCTTCGGTAATCTCTTCGAAAGCTGTATAGTTAACTTCATTAAGCGAGGGATAAGGTAATTGTCCTGTCAATTCTTGTTCGATTACTTTATTGCTGTCTCTAGTTAGAATCAATCTTAGGTTCTCAAAACTTAATCCTTTTACAACAACAGGGCTATGGGTTGTCATCAGAATCTGAGTATTATCAGATCCTGCTAATTCAATAAGGGCTTTGACTAGCAATTTTTGATGCGCTGAATGTTGTGAAGTTTCGGGTTCTTCAATTGCATAAATCACAGTAGGAACATTTCTTTCTCTACTCCTTCTTTCTGCCTCTGCCCTAAAAAAGTTTAATAGAATGAGCCTTTTTACACCACTGCCTCTTTTATTAATTGGAATATCCTCATCTCCCGTTATTGATACTTTTTTAAATACATCATGCCATTTAAGACTCTCTGAGGATGGAATGTCAGGGTTTAAACTGTCTGCAATTTCAGGATTCATCTCCCTTAATTTTTCAAGGGTTAGATCAGCCACTTCTTGAAGCTTTTCTTCAACTTGTCTTGCAATTATATCAAGTGTGCTTTGGATTTCTTCATCACTCATTATTTGCTTTACTGCATCATTCAATGGATCTTGAACCTCGACGTCACCATCACTATTCTTCCTATCAGATTGGAATAAAGAATAAAGGGGTAAATAACTCTCAAGTTTGTTCCAAATAGATTTAGTTTCGCCTTTGGTGACATCGATTAAGATTTCTTCTAGATCTAAATCATCGGAAAAGTGAGACCAAATTGCTTCTCTCATCACCGCATTTTTTGTTCGATTCTCGCATTCTATATTTTCATCATTTATAATATTTTGCAAATCTCTTTGTGTCTTAAGAAGTAAGTCCGAACAATTAGAATTCGTGGGATGATTGGCACTAATAAATACCTTTTCACTTCCCCCATTTGTATACTTCTTCATTATTTCTAAATCCCCATCTGAATTTAAAAGATGTTCTGCTTCTAGAGAAGTTTCATTGGTGCTATCAATAACTAGCCTTGCTGGAAAATCATCAAATATTAAAGAGATCTCAGTTGTTTTATTATTATCTAGTAAACAAGCTTTATTGACATCATCTTTATCCATCTTTATTCTCGCTTTGCCATTAGTTTTATTGAAAAAAATATCTAGGGCTTCAAGAATGGTTGATTTACCAATATCATTCTTACCAACAAAAGTGGTTAGGTTACTAACAGAAGTTTCAACTTGTTCGCTATAACTTCTGAAATTTTTTATTTTAATCTTTTTGAGTCTCATCCTATGAAACATTTAACTTTTCCGATACAACATATGAAAAAAGCATAAGCTCCTCATATTCAATAAGTCTTGATTTCTTATAATTTAGCAAGAAAAGGCGACTAAGTACTTGACATTCAATTTATTAGATCGAGTCTTTTGAGAAAGGAGATATCCAATCAAGTCAGAATGCTCCAGCGAATTGTAGCACAAAACCTAATACTAATAAAGAAAGGCCCGTGTAAGCTCCAATTTGAATTCGGCGATTTTTTCTTTTTTGTTCTTTAGGTAGCTCACCTGACATAGATTTTCCCATTGACAAATCGTAACCTGAAGGAAGGCCAAATTGAAAGAGTAGTATTACTCCTGCAATATCAAGCAATAACCCAATTTGTGTGAGATTTAAACATCCTACCATAAAGTTAAGTTACCAATATAAATCGGCTAGTTTATTTATTCAGTCTTACTCACCCAAATCTATTGTCTTTATTTCGGCAAATTACTTAATTTAGCTAAACAGCTATATGATAGTGACTTATATTCACTAAAAGCAGTTCTTATTTTTCCTGATCTGCATTAAAAACTAACTCATGATCTTTTTCACAATGAATATTGTGATCAATGACTTCACTGCTAATCTTTTTTATTGAGCATGACTGCAATTAAACTTTTCTTATGCACATGTTTATTTTGGTTGCTTAATCAAGTGGCTGGAAAAATTGTTAAAGATTCTCTACCGGCTGATATGAGTATTCAAAAGATCTACTCCGTCAGCTCAAAGATTCTATTTAGATTTCTCTTACTAGCCATTTTGAGCTATTCACTTTTCTACATTAAAATTGGTATCCCTTCTGAAAAGCAGAAAATGGCTTTGATTGGCACTTGTGCAATTATTTTATTTGCTCTTGTGATGATGGAATCCAAGAATAAATGGGAAAGGCCAATCACAATAGAGAAGTAAATACACTCTATCAATGCAGCCTGAACTTATTCTTACATCCGACTACAAAGAAGCATTATTACTTTACGACTTCGAATTCTTTTTAGAAAAAGACATTGAGCAAAATGATTACTCTGAGTCAGAAGTTCAACTCATATATAGTACCTATCAAAGTGTAACAAATAAGCTTAAATCAGATCGTATAAAGAACCCCAAACAACATCACTATTATCTTGAAGGCCAAGTGAGGCTTATGTTTGAAGATAAAGGCTTTCTAGCTGGCTTCTTAGGATTAAAAGGGGGTGGTTATTCTCGGTCTACAATTGACTTTAAAGCAATGGGTGACAACTGGGCCTACTTTGATATGTGGCAGAAGTATGAACGAAGAAAATTCCGAAGAAAAACTGCTTGGGATTACATCACTAAAATTGGAGCTGTGCTGGCTATACTTCTTACAATACTAACCATATGGAAGTCCATAATAGGTTAATAGAACTTTTCTGATACCTAAGAGAATTTGGATATTGATCTAATTATCTATCTCTTCATTGAATATAGGCACAAACTCTTCAATAGAGTATTCTCATCAATCTGACTGTTATAAAATTAGATTATTGTGAATCCACGAATTTGCTTGGATTAAAAAGTTAAGGCCCTAGAATTTAAATTGTCTTTGAAATAATTTATTATATCCTTATCTCATTGAATTTAGCATTCAATAAATATTGTCTTTATTAGCTGACTATCAACATTATCTGAATGAATAGAATTGTTTTAGTTGGAAACGGATTTGACATCTCATGTGGATTAAAGACATCTTACGATGATTTTATCCTTTGGTATTTAAAAAGACAACTGCTGAAGCTATGCAGAAGTCAAAATAGAAAATATAAAGATCTACTCATTGAAATCACTTTAACCCAACCTAATAATGATTTGATCTTAATTATAAAGGATTTAAATAAGCTCAGTGAGCTTTTAGACCTTCAAAATATCTCTTTCAATTTACCAAATCGACAAAGTCGTCCAATAGGCGTTCTAAATTTAACATGCGCTATTAATTCCCCCATTCTCAAATACTCAATTGATAGTCATAAATGGTCGAGCATTGAACAATCTTATTATTATGAATTACTTGAACTCTTCCAAGAGTTTGATAATACAAGAAGGGCGAATAAATATGAGAAAATTGGGAAAATTAAAAGGTTAAATGATCAACTCAATTATATCAAGCAATTGCTTATAGAGTATTTATCTGAGATAGAAGAAAATATTGATGCAAAGGTTCATACCAATAAATACTTGAAAGATATTTTCAATAAGATTAAAAAATCTCCATATGAGAGAGATTGGAAGATTTCCATGTCAGAAGATGAAATTAGAAAGAATGAACTAGAAGATATCTACTATTTCAGTTTTAACTACACCTCCTTATTAGATACTCATTTAAGTGATTTCAATGTTATTGGACAAAACACTTTGGTGTTCAATATTCATGGATACCTAGATAATCCTGAATCTATAATTTTTGGGTATGGAGACGACTCACATAAGGATTATTACAATTTAGAACAGAGTGGGATTGATGATTTTATTATAAATATCAAATCATTCCATTATCCTTCTGATGAGATATATGAAACACTAATAGGTGCTTTAGATAGTGGAATTTTTGAGGTGTTTATACTTGGTCATTCATTAGGCCTATCTGATAGAGTCTTATTAAAAACAGTATTTGAACATCGTAATTGCAGAAGTATACGACTGTTTCATAGAAACTCTCTAGATGACCATATTAAAAAAAGGCTTGCTCTCTCAAGACATTTTGAAGATAAAATCAAGATGAGAGAGCGAATTGTAAGATTTGACCCAAACGATATCCTAGATAGTGATGAGGTAGATTAATAATCCAAGACAAATGAAAAATGTTGAATTGAAAAATGCAATCATTGAATTTCAGCCACTGATTCACGACATTCAAAAAAGCAGAGAAGATTCCTATGAAATTGCTAGAGAATTTAGAAAGTTCTATACCATTAAAGCTCTTGAATCAATGCCTTTTGAACACTATGCTCTTGGTCATTATGAGCCTGCAGATGGGTCTCCCTTATTCTGTTATACTATTGAGCATAAACTAAAGGAACTTGGAAAAATAACTGGATCAACTTCATTCAAGTTCGGTGTTTATTACGGTCAAACTAAAAGTGATCCTGTTAACAGAAACAGATTTGTAAAGAGGTTTGGTTCTAATTTTAAAGAAGCCTACAGAAATGTTAGAAATGAGATCATTGATTTGGTAAAGGCAGGCAAACTAAAAGATACTCGATCAATAGTTCGAAATCAATTATCTCCAATGTTTAAGGGCAAGATTCTTACTACTTTCTACCCTAATGATTATCTCAATATTTTTTCTAATAGACATCTTGACTATTTTCTGGTTCAGTTGAATTTGGACAACAATAAGATTCTAGACTCTGACCCTGTATTAAAAAGAGAAACACTCCTAGCGTTCAAAATCAAAGACCCACAAATGAAGTTATGGAGTAATGATATCTTCATGTATTTTCTTTATCATATGTATCCAAAGGGACCAGATCAAGAACGGACATCTAACGACTCTCCTGTCTTTCCAAATATCCAAAAACCTGTTTGGGTAGACTTAGATATCTACAAAGGAAAGAAGACAAGCAGCTACACTAGATCCAATGGGAAGAATAAAGATTATGAGGGTGAAGCCAGAAGGAATAAACTGCATGGAAATAGAGGTGAGAAAATTGTTTTAGAAATGGAAAAGCAAAGACTAGCTGAGGTTAATGATAGACCTGACCTAGCGAAAAAAGTACATCCAGCAAAATATGATTACCTGGGTTATGATATTGAATCTATTGAATTAGATGGAACTACCAAACGTTATATAGAGGTTAAGTCAACTACTGCTAGAGTAGGTGAAACAACCTTCTTTATCTCTAAAAATGAGTTTGAAAAAGCACAAGAATTGACTAACTATCAGATATATCTAGTTTATGAGGTAACCTCAACTCAACCTAAAGTATGTATTCTCGGAAACCCATTTAATCCACAGGACAAAAAATTTGAATTGACCCCAATTTCATATAAGGTAAATTTTAAATCACAAAAGAAGTAATGGATTCCTTTGATAGTATTGATGAAAAACTAAGTAGCTTAAGTTAGAATTGATGCAGAAAGAGATTATAATAAGATTTCCCTAGAAACATTCACTTTTGATTTTGAATAAGTCATAGACTTTCCATTAGATCAATTGATTAATAGATATAGATGATAAAGCTTAATACTTTTCTTAATATTTCGCAAGATAGATCCCAAATCAATTAATTAGTATAAGGAGATAAACGAACTAAGAGAATTGAAAAATGCCATCA
This sequence comes from Flavobacteriales bacterium, assembly GCA_002706365.1. Taxonomy (GTDB): domain Bacteria; phylum Bacteroidota; class Bacteroidia; order Flavobacteriales_E; family Vicingaceae; genus UBA1494. Next base: position 77,537 of record PALM01000032.1, read on the forward strand.
AGCATTTTGAAATTAAGGATTCAAGAGTTAAAATCAAGGAGCTTGATAAATCAGCTGAGCCTACATACCAAGACATCAAAGTACTCTAAAAGAAAGTGAAAAAAAGACCAAAGTTTTTTCTCCGTTCGTTAACAGATAAAGTTTATAAAGATCTATATCAGTACGATTCCAATAGACTAAAGAGGTTTGCAAAGACCATAGCACTTAGACTTGAGAAGAATGAAGCAGGAGCTCTAATAGTCTATTTAAATAGCCCCCTATTTAGAATAATAGAGCTACCTAATGAATAAAGTTAAAATTGATTTAACTGACACTGCTAAAGTCTTTAAATGTATATGAAACAAAAACTACATTTTCAAATTGATATATTACTCAGTAACTTTAATGTTATATTCTTGTGAAATATTAGAGTAAACTAATCCCCTTTTGAGAACAACTATTTTAATAATTGTATTTTGCGGCTCAATTTCATTATTAAGTGGGCAAAATAACCGATTGACAAGGCATCCTTATACCTTAAAACTATTCTTAGATAATCAGAGAATTTATGAAGTTGATATTCAAGGATCTAAGTTTGTTTTGCCAGATAATTCAATTCAATTATATTCAGGAGAAAGTGTTTTTATTGAAGTGGAACTAGTTGATTCTTCAATTGTATCAATTAAGTCGGTAGAAAAAAATATTAACCCAGAAAGAACTATTGAACTAAGTCTAAGACAAAACACTGAAAATTTTAATCATCTAAATTCGATATTTAGAATATTTAATCCTTTATCCAGATCTATAATTTACGAAGCTAAAATATTTGTATCGGGTAAAAGTAATTGGGTAGAAACAGAAGTAATACCAGTTAAACCAATGAAGGCTAGCTTTGAAATTTGGCCTGAAGTTGTAATATCAATAGCTATTTTAAATATTACTCTTTAATCATTTCTTCAACTCGTTTATGATTATCTTACAAGTTTTCTTCTCCATTTTAAAAAAAACTCCCCCTTTTATTAACCTTTGATTGGTAGAGTCTCCTGAGAATATTATCCATTCTAGTGAATCATCTATAATAGTATATGGAGAAAATTTCTTATAACTCCCATGCATATTTTTTATCTCATATTCAGCCAACTTTAATGCTTCATCTCTTGAATAACAATCTTGATATTTTAATTTCTCTCTAATACTTTTTCTATTAGATATTTTACATCCAATTAAAACAACCAATAATATCAATCCACTTTTTCTTATTCTATTTATTTCCATTCGATCTTGGTTACTACTAATCTGGATCTATCGTATTTACTCTAGAAGGGGAGTCTGGATCAGAGGGAACGCTTTCCGTATCAATTACCTCAACCTTTCCATCAGCAGGAATCTTATTATCCATCACTCCATCTAAGATCGGAGGGGTGAATTTTTTTACACTGCCACCTGGAGTAATAAGATAGCCAACGTGTTCTTCATGAGTATTCCCTTGTTTGTCTCCTTCTGAAAAGTTTTCATTTTCATCAAAATTATCATTTGTAGTTGGGAACATATAATCTTCGATAGTAGCTGAAGCATGTGTATGCACGTCAGCTACAATATCTTCTTTGTCGTGCCCTCTTAGTTTTATCTCCACACTAGTTTTTTTACCCTTTGTTGCTTTTACATAGGTATAATACACGTCATCGCCATCTACAACTTTGATTATTATACTCCCATATTCTCTATCCTTCTTAATTGATTTTGAATTGTATGTTTTCCCAAAGTCAATAGCTGCCTCATCGGCAGATTTAAACCTATCCCCAGGTCCTTCACCATTAATATCAATATACCTAATTGGAATGTTAGCAGCAAATAAATATGGACTCCAATAAGGGAAATCTGCTTCTCTAGGGTCTGTGCTAAAAAATTTACCTAGTCTTGAAGAGTATATTCTAGCTCCAAAGTCATAAGCATTCCCAGATCCACTCAACGCATCTTCTCTTTCGTACCCATTAAATCCATAGTTATATGCTAAAGCATTCCTTTTAGAAATAGGCACTGAAGTGTTTTCATGAATCTCATAAATATCTAAACTAAACATTTCAGCAAATGCTGTAAATGGATAGCCAGATTCACCCCAGCTGATTTTAAATTCAATTTCAAGCACTCCATTATTAGCCATACTATCTAATTGCTTCCCAGAATAGAATATAGAAAGTGTCTTTATACTATCTCTTCTTATTTGAGCAGCACCGGTGTAATTAGCTGTACTCCAAGAACCATTGCCCGGTTCATTGATCACAATATGTCTACCCTGAGCCACCATTTCAAAGTCTAACTGATATTGAGCTGAGGTATCTAGATTTGGTATCACCTCATTGAGATCAATATCCATTGAAAAGTCAAACTTGTGTCTTCCTGCCCAACAGCAGTCCGTATGATCTATTCTTATGGTATCAATGAATTCCTGTCTGTAGATGTTGGTATCCTTCACACAGAAAACTGAATCCGAAGTATTTACATAGGAGTTGAGAGCAGCATAATCTGCACAATCATTCAATTTCCCTCGATATGATAAAACCTCAATATCCTTGGTATAATCAATTGTGTTGAAGCTACCAGATCTTCCCATGATTTCCATGCCAAAAGGATAATAGTCATAGGTTCCTGTTAATTGTGCTTGATATCCAATAGAAGTATCAAAATCATGGGAACCATAATCAACTAATTCTTGAGGGTGTAGTTTTTTGTCACTAACAGTAGCAACCACATTACCAAGGTGATCCTTAATCTCATACTCCTTTGCTGATAACTTTCTACTAAACTTGCTTTCAGTATCTCTGTTTTTCATATTTGAATTCCTTATTCCTAATCTATCAGAGCCATAAATGTGATGTTGCTCTGGCACTAAATATACCTGATGTGGACTGCAACCCCCAAGAGGCCCAAAATCAACTGTAGGATCAAAAAATTCAGATAATTCATAAGCTAGATCAAGTGGACTAAAGTGATGCAAATCAGAGAATACGGAATAAAGTGTATCATAGTAATAATGTTGAATGATAAGCTGGTACGGGCAATTTAACTTATAGTAATGAGCCAAATTTGCAAAACCTTCTGATGCATAAATATTATCATAAGTTGTACTATGAAGATGCTGAAGCTCTAATAAGTCTCTGAAATAGGTTGAATCACAATTTCTAGCAATAGAGGATTTAATGTATGCATGTACAGTGGTAGAATCCTCAAAGTAGATATCATATTGCTTGAAATAACTTGATCCAAAATAATTATCAAATAGATCAACTACTTTATTGTTGCTAAAGATAGGGTTCAAAAAGTACTTCAAGTATGATCCACTCACATCATTAGTCCAATTTATTGAAGAACTTGGTTTGTATTGATTCAATTCTCCAATATCAACGTAAGATGAATTAATACAGTGCATGTGATATAATAGCCCACATAACCTATCATAAGAAACGGAAGATAAGTAGGAGTCAGCAGTGTAGTAACTACTAAGATTGGCAATAGATAATGCTGAACCAATATCAGTTGAAGAGAAATCTAAGGCAAGAACCATAGCATTAATGATCTCAATATATTTCGTGGAATTGCTTACATCTTCCAATGCAACATACTTATCTAGACTATCAATAAAATCATCTAGTTCTTCACTTTGATCCAAATTACCATTGATACAGTCAATAATAATATTGTATTCAGCTTCAGAAATATCAAGATAAGAAGACATCAAGCTTTGACTTGACTGAATATCATCTATAAAATCTTTGTTCATACTGTAGAAAAAAGAATAGTTTGAAGTTGACCCATAGATTGAATCATAGTAGTGATCGATGTCTCCGTAAAAAGTTTGAATAGAATCGGTTTCTATAAGATACTGAATCCATATTTCATTCCTATCATTTACAATAGCAATGAAGGATGATAAAGAACTATCATATGCGTATTTGGTATACGAATAAGGATCATAGTCCAAGATTCTACATACTGCTTGAGGATAGAGATCAAAGTAAATTGAGTCATCCAAGCATAGCATTATACTATCCTTGATGTTTGGGATCTGTTCTAGGTTATCTTCTGCAGACTCTTTGAATTCAACTTTCTTGCTAAAATCATCATTTAGGAAATCTATCAGCGCAGATAAATCATTCAATTGACTTACGGCAGAGGAAGCATAGTGCTGATAGCTTTCGCTATATTGATAATAGAATAGCCCGGTGCTATCATTTCCTTCGTAGTAATCACAATCCCTTTCCTCATAGGTTGCCATAACATTCCCATTTGGATCTCTAGAATAATACGTAGTTCGTAAATAGCTCTTACCTTCCTCAATGAAGTGGATACTTTTTCTTATTCTATTACCTAAAGGATCATATTCAAAACTTAGATCTGGTCGATCAATAGTTGGCAGAAACCTTCTAATACGTTTAATTTTTCCGTTTGGATACCAGCTTATCTTACATATATTTTCAGAAGAATCAGCGATAAGATTCCCTATCTTATCATATGAATAATTATTGGGTGTTTGTTGATCCAAATCATTAGAAAAGTTAGTAGAAGCAATCTGATCATCTACATGAGTGAGTTGATCCGTTCCACTTTTATAGTGATAGGTTAAATCATCCATTAATGCAGTACTATCACCATTAACTCTATCTAGACTAGTTAAATTCCCATCTTTATCATAAGCATAGAAGGTGGAGTTCTCATTTGAAAGAGAGTTACCTATTACTAAAGAATCAGCATCAACTTCATATTCATAAGATCCTCGAATTCTATTTAACTGATCATAGGTGTATGCCTTAGCAAGATCTGATGATTCTTGAGTTGCATTCAACCTATGATTAACTTGCCCTCCAATATTGCCATTGTATAATTGAGGAAATACTATTCCAGACGTATCTTCAATTAACAAATTATTTACATCCCCAATACTTTGATAGTCGATATCATTATAGGCAATTAATGACCCAAATACATCTTCAGCGGTTTCATTATTCTTATTAAAATCGCTTCCAATATCTGCATATTGATGACTTCCATTAATTGATTTCAACCATCCATTCAAAGTATAGGCATAATCCAATCCTTGTACTTTAGAATTGGCTAGTTCAATTCTAGCTAGAGGGCCATGAGGGTAGTAAGAATAATTGGCATCTTCGTCCCATATAATTCCATCAGTGCTAGTGCTTACATTGATTAATCGGTTTTTACCATCATACTCATACTTGTGATAAAAAGCATCCTCTTCTCCTCTTTGATAATCTACTCTTAAAACATTTCCGCTTACCTCATCAAATAGGTAGTTTATTCTCTTAAATCTATAATTAGAAGCTGTAATTATTCCATTTTGATAAAAATCATTGATGAGGGAGGTCACATTGCCTATTGGGTCATAGGAATAATGGATAGCATATGTCCAATCCTCTATACTGGAATTAGTATCAAGTGAATTGTAAAAGGCCTGAGTAGCTACTCTTGAACGAAGATTCTTTTGAGTGAAGCCATAAGGAGGACTTGATAATACAGGATTATCATAATATGTTTTATTGACATTGGTTCTGTTGAGGTCTAGAATAAATTGATCCCATTGAATGACTTCAGAATCAAAGATCTCTAGCACAATAGTTGCATGTATTTGTCCCCAATCTAAATCTGAAAAATCATTGATCTCTACTTGGCCGGACTCTTGAATTCTGCTTTGAGCATCATAAAGTGTATATGAGTAGTCATTCGTTAATCTTTGTTCTGCGTTTTGACTAAGCGTAATTCTTCCTGCCTTATCATACCAAAAATAGGAAGTATCACTATTTGGGGTAATCTGTCTTACTACTTGATTGTCTGCATTGTACTTATATATGGTCCTTTTTGAATGGGTTGGTAATACTTCATTGTTGCTAATACCATTTCTATAGTCATTTATCTTGTCCAAAGAATCAGCATCATACGTGTAATCTATATTCACACCAGCTGGAGGTACCGTCATTGTTAAATTACCAGCCTGATCATAATAGTACAATGTAAACTGTCGCTCGCTAAAGTCTCTTGTTAATCTTAAATATTGATTATTAATCGCTGAGCCTGGTCCTTGGCCCATGCAGAATGCATTATAGTTTTGAATAAAAGCCCCTTTTAGACTATCTTGATAGTATTGATAATTAATTTTAGCATTGAAAATTGCAGATTGATATTTCAAATCTTCGCAGCCTTTTGGAAAAGGATAGACTGAGTTAGAAATATAATCACCCAAAAGTACTTTACCAATATTCTCCGCTTTGGCTATAATTCTTGAAGTACTGAATACGACTTCAATATCTTCATTGACCTTAAGGCTCAAATAATTGATCTCATCTGAGTAAATGATAGGTTTTGCTTCAATGAAAGTATCAACATCATGTTGGTAATAGATCCCATTATAAGGAGGATAATGGAGATACATGTCAGTATAGAATGATGAATCAGATTTATTGACTATTCGCAGCCAGACCGTCCCATTAGAGTACCTATAAGCTTTATGTATGAGTAGGTTTGATAGCGAACCAATAGAGGCGTAGTCACTTATTATTTGTTCAGCATATGAATCTGTGGTGTCTTCTATTTTGTATAGTGCATCCGTTTGCAGCTCAGCTAGAATGTCGTCATATACCGCATTTATAGTATCTAGGAAAAGGTCAATCTTATACTTTCCACTATCTATATAAAATAAGTCGTTTTGATGGTTAGAGAAATTGGTTTCGCCAAATTGTACAATATCAATAGTCCTATCAATTGTGTCGACTAAACCTTTATTAATAGAATCAATTATAGCATATTCACTATACCCATTCGCAACAGTGTACTTATTTACGAATTGATCCTTTGCGAAATCTTTAACCCTTTCCTTATATGTTCCTACAATAGAATCACCAGTCCAAATAGCTTGATATCCAAACAAATTGAGAGTGCTATCAGGAGTGAATTCTGAAGCAAACTGGAAGTAATCATTAAATGATAAATTCAGACCTAGGTGATGGTTCATCCAATTTTTGTAGCCCTTTTGTAGAGTATTATTGATTGACAACTTATAAAGTGAGTCAATAAATGGAATAGAAACTGAATCATATTCTACAATAAAGGCATCATGGGCAGCTTTGAAGAGTTTATAATTATATAAACCTCTGTAAGTAGAATCGCAATTGATTAAGTTTCCACCTGTTGAGTCTTTTGCATAAACTATGTAATCCTTGAGGTAAGCAGAAAAATCATACTGCAAAATATTGCAACTCACAATGGTTGCGCCAGATTGGTTTGTTATGCCAGCAAGATGATCATAAGGGTCGCAAAATAAAAGTTCGGAATTAATTCCATTTAAGAAATCTGTTGAATCAGCAGAGCTTGAAATACATCCTTCACTCATCAGCAGCTCAATTATTTTAATAGCTGGTGTTTTCCAATAATCAATTTGCAGATCCCAAATACTATCTACCATATCTCCAAATCCGATTTCTCGTACTTCTAAATGTTCTTCCAATGCATTTTTAAGGTGGGTGTGGTGATCATAATTTCTATAATTTACAAGATCGCTTCCTCCAATCCATGGGTAATAGTACTCTCCTCCATTTACCTCACAGTTGTTAGAGTCACTTGGCAGTCGAGGATAACCAATATCTGGATTTCCTGCACTGGAGTCCAACTTTCCGTAAAAACAAACCGTTGAGTTTATGATATCCTGATAGAATGCATGTTTAGCAGATAAATACAACTGCTTGTATACCTTCCAATTATGGTTATTCGTTGAAGGTGCAAGAAGGGCAATTCTGTGAATTGGTAGAGATAAGGTGTCGTGATCATTACATCCATTGAAATCACGAAAATACTTCAAGGCAATATGTTTATACTCTGCAAGTTCAATTGCATTGAGAAAATTCAAATTTCCACTTGGCGCAACACAGTTACGAGCACTTGATATGTATTCAACTTCATTGTAAAATGAGGCATCTACCCCTAAAATAGAGTCTTTATAAGACAAGTATAAACTGTCATCAATTACGGCCGCCAATGCTGAATCATAATTGATAAATATGAGAGAATCATAGTCACTTGTGCCCAAAAAATTTGACTTCACATAGAGCAATGAATCAAATAAGAATTCATCCTGTTCATCCATTATTCCCTCAGCCTTCAATAGTGACTCAAACTCAGCTAATGAGTCACTTAAGGTGAGCATTTCATCAAAACGATTTGATTCCTCAGAATAGTACTTTCTGCATAATGGAAGCTGGCAATAAGTAGGATGAAATCTAATAAGATAATCTAAGTACTCATTACTGTATTCACTAAATCTTAATCCTGACAGTTTTCCAAAATAGCTATTGAAGTTTCTTTCAAACTGATCAATTGAAATGGTGTCGCTTATTTCATAGCAGCCACTCACCTTCATGAGTTCTCTATAAATAAATCGAGGCACTATTGAATCCAAAGGAGCATTCTTAACGAACTTTCCTCCCGGGTAGGTAAAGTCTTGCTTTAACTCATGTTCAAGTATGTCGCAAAATGGAGAAAACTTAGGATATTCGGTTTGGCAAGACTCAAAATCTGCAATTGCTAACTGCTTGTCTACAAAGTATTCATAGTCGTGAGGGTTACAACTTGCTATTTCAAGAAAATCATTTGAATATTCTGCATAGTGATTTTTGATAAGCTTTAGCTCTTTAACAAGTGTATATGACTTTAAGGCTAACAGCTCAATATTTATGGTTGAATCAGTAATTGAATGTGCATTGTCTTTATTGTAAGTGATCTCATCTAGTTTAAAAACAAATTGATCACAACTTGATTGATCAAGTTCAATGATAGAGTCTCGTGCTTCGAATATTAGCTCATTATTATCATTTAAGACCTGTAAGGAAGCTTCATACTTACAATCAAAACAAATACTTGCATTGGCACAAGCTTGATAGGCCTCAAGTTCAAAGCCATAGTTTAATTCAAAGATTGAAGTAACCGGGGCAAATAGAGGGTAAGTTAGTTTAAAAGTCCCATCTAGATAATCTACTTCTTCATAACCAGAGGATAATAAATCATCAGTAAATGTGATTTCCTCATCAACTACTGGAATCATTCCACTCCTGCTTAAAGTTTCTCCACAAATTGCTGATGCCACAACTCTACCATTTACATCCACATAAGACACATTGGCCAAGCCATTTGGATCAATTTCTATATTCTTCTTATAGAATGCTACTTTCCCAACATTGGTTCCGAATAGAAAATTTAATTCTGATTCAGTTGGTTTGGTGTAGATGAACCTAGAATTGTTTTCTTCTGATAATGCATATGTACTTCCGGCCTTTTGATCCTTAATTATTCTAGAAGATCCATCCTTTGCAAAAACTTTTCTTTGAAAAGGGAATCCATTCGCATTCGGCACATACTTTATGATGCTATCTTCACCGAGTAATTCATTTTTTGATGAATAATACTTCGCAGGCCCTTCTTCATTCTCAGATAATTGGGGTTCTGCAGAAGTTGTATCATGATCATAATTGTTCTTCTTTATGAACTCTGAATTAGTTAGATAGTTGACCTCTTTTTGGAATCCTATATCCTTAGAACTTAATAAAGGGGCAACAAGCATTTTTATCACCTCAGCACCTGTGTAATCATAATATGATTCAGTGAAATAAACATCAGAATTGTATTTAGAAATAGTATCTGTAGTTACTACCTCCATTGAAAAATCACTGACCACTTGAGTGTTTTGTTGCTTTCTCCCACTACCATCAAAATAATTAGTAGAAAAAACACCTATTCCATTCTTTTGGAAAATACTGGTTAATTGCCAATTCAATTCAGAATGCACAGAAGAAGTAGCTCCAATCTGCATTACATTTAGTCTATTTGCAGGATAATTCAATACCGAGTCTGGTACACTCCATGAAGAATAAACTAGCCTGTCTGACAAAGCAGTTAATTCATAGTTATATAAAGGTCTAATTATTCTATACCTTGCGACTAAATGCCCTGAATTATACAAGAGGTTAATAGGAATGTAATTCCTTGTTGTTTGAAATCGACTGGCATTACTTGTAAAATCAAGATCAAGTCGATCATTTGACGTAGGATTTGTTGAAGGGATATGTAATAACTCTACTTCGTATAATACTGGACCTTTTAAGTCATCCCATGAAAGGATTGCCTCGTTTACTTTAAGGCTATTCCCAGGATCAGAAGTATCACTAATGTGGAACTGAACTTTTAATGAATCATAGTCATATTCATAGTATCTCCCAATATCAACTCTTAGTTCAGTTTCTAAAACTTGGTAAAGACTAGAGTCAATTTGATCCAATTGAGATAGATCAAAGCTTACTCCAATACTATCTATGTCCTTTAAATTAAAAGGATAATTCGCACGATCGAATCTAAAAACCTCTAAGGAATAATCTTTATAAGGGCTAATATTCAGAGTAATACTATCAGAATATGAATCAACTGTACCACTAATTGCATCTTTCCCTTTCACAGTAAGATAACCTTTAAGTTCAAATGGAGAAAGCAAGGTTGGCAGAAGAACTGATCTTTGAGGATATTTCAATTCTACAAATACATGATAATACAAGTCAGTATAACTGGTTGATTCTTGAATATCATCAATTATTAAAAACCCAATATTTGAGCTTGAAGAATCAATTAGTTTATCCAGATTATAGTTGACGAATCGTGGAATAGGTTTTAAATATTGCTCTGAATTTTGAGATTGTACTTCATTATAGACCAATCCTAAAAAAGATACCAAAACTAATATTCTGGCCAATAGTATGTTTGTTAGCTGATTCATTAGTTAATGGTCTTTTTATGAAGTGATTGCCTAGACTCAGATATTGTGATCCTGCCATTAGTAGTTTCTCTTTGAATTTGTGAAGGCACACCAGAAGGATCGTATTTATAGAAGGTGGCAAAATTATTTTCATCCAGTTTTGCAATCAGCCTTCTACTTCTTACATCATAGACATAACTATTGATATTAGACTGGTAAGGATGAATCCTTAAGTCATCGTAAAATGTTCCCCAGTTTCCTCCATGCAACCTAATCTGTAGATTAATATTTGAATTATATGTGAAGTTCCCTTCTAGTTTATACCACCCATCAATAGATTGCGACTTTATGTTAATCTGGCGTGAACCAGATGAATCAATTATTTCTATGAATGGGCTTATTCCACTAAATGGAGAACTTGGTGAAACCATCTCCTTCACCCATACGCTAATCGTATAAACACCACTATCAGGTGTGAAATTCCCATTCTTGATAGTTGGTCCTAATTGTATTGTATGATAAGTTGAATCAACAGCATTGATTTGAGTAAGCAATGAAGGTGACTTATCTAATAAGAAGGAATTGCTATAAGCTGAGACTAAACTATCATAATCGAAAGTGATCGAATCTGAAGCAGTACTTAAGGTATCCCCTACACTATAATTCAATAATGGATCATTCAAAGCATAAGAGGAACTAACTGTAATATCTTCAGTTATGTAGGGATTACTTCCTTTAAGGAAGAGAGAAGCATTACCAGTATGTCCAATTCCAGTTACTACTTCTTTTAAATCTGGAAAACTAATAAGACGGTAATCTTCAGAATGAGAATTTAATAATATTGTTTGATCAGTATCATTAATTGCTGCATCCTTAATTACCATGAACCTATTATCATTGAGTATGCCATCAGATTGAAGATATGTATACTCTTCAAAGTCATCAAAAGCAATAGAATTTCTTTTAGAATTACTTGCAACAACTTTAACAGAATTAGCATGATCAATGACCTTACTAGTATACAATCCAAGATTATTGACGACTTCCTGTGGACTACCATTTGACGAACTGCTGGTAATTGCATTCAGAAAATTCCATCCAGATGAAGAACCTCCTGTCAAGGTAAAAGGTGGATCATCATTTAACTTTTTGCATTCATCCCATACCCATAATGAAGGTAATTGCTCATAATATCCATCAATAGATAGCTCAATTGAGTTTTTTTGATATCTAGATCCAATAAATGAATAGGTACTATCTACATGAAACTTTCCTGTATTACCTCTTATAAACTCATTTGCAGTAAAGGAGTAACTATTATCTGGAGGTAAGCTATCTAAATAGTTAGCTCCACCAATTTGATAAAAGTTGATTGCATTTAAGTCAGATTCAATTCCTGCATACGCATTATCATTATTTGCATCAGTTTTAATAGGATTCTTAGATGAGTTGATTACGCCATTCGATTCGCTTAGCATATTTCTATTACCTGATCTAATCACCTTTAATTCATCATCTTCATTTAAACCAGTTATTGGATTGCCTTCTCTATCAAGGACCTGATAGGTTGAAGGACAATAAGCTAGAGAGGTATTATAGATGGTTGGCATTAAGTACATATTCTCCCATACTTCATAATCATAAGGCAAATAATCGAACTCGCAATTTTTGATTCTTAGTTCATCTGGCAGGGTATAATCGTTATGTCCTCTGCCTCTTTCTACATAATATGCAGAATCTAGTTTTTGATCACTATCTAAATAATAGTGTTTAATGAGGTAGAGTTGCTCTTGACTCAAAAGTGTACTCAATTCTGAGTTTTTTTCAATCCTAAAGAAGGTCTGAGATTTGAACTCATACGGGTCCTTAATAGGGTTATAATAACCAGGATAAATACCATTCACATATGCAGTATTATAGCGACCGTATAGAGGCTCATAGAAATAATCTAAAAATCCATCTCTCATATCATCTGTTTCAATACATGCATTATACTCAACCGTAATTGTTGTATCTGATCTATTGTCCATTACAATTGATGACTCCAATGATGCATTAATGGGGGAATTAAAATCAAAGATTAGATCAAAGTATGCAGCTGGAATATCATTTACTTCTCCACTTAAATCAAGAGTTACTAATCCCGATTGAACCCTGGGAGGACCAGACCAACAATTTGAACATTGAAGCCCTTTTGGCCATCGGATAGTTGTGTCATTTGGAGGAAGGGCACCAGAAGCGAAAGTTGTCCAATTTCTACCTTCAACATTTCTAACAATATCATACCAATATCCTGTTTCAAATTGATTTGTTTGGGTATCAAAACTAAAAGGAGGATTACAATAATGGGAAAATGCAGTTGATGGTCTTAAATATCCTTTTGGTGAGAATATCCAATCACTTGTCCTATGCTTCTTTAAATTATTGATAACGATGGAATAGCTTTGTTGAAAATGATCCTTTAAAGGATAAATAATTGCCTTCTCAAGTAGTTGACCTCTATAGCCTTTTATGGTAGTATCTTCATATCTAATTAAGTTATTTGCAAAATCACCTTGATGCCACATAGTGAACATTCTATCATAAATAGAATCGGTACATGGCTCCACAATGGAAGGTCTATCGTATTCATGAATCATTTTTATCCACCCTTTTCTAGCATTAGTTTCTAAAGTTTTTTCTGTTTTAATCAGCACTTCATCACCATGAACCGCACTTGTGCCATAGTATGAATCATCATTAGGGTTACAGTCGCTATTGTCATCAGGGATTGGCGAAAATGAGTAGCCGCTATTCTTGTAAGCTGCGCCCATTCTATCTTGCCCTTTTACTGAATGTGAAGGGATGGTGTAATTGAACAGTTCTTTTCCATACTCATTTGTATTTTGAGTTAGGAGCACCTCTCCTGTTCGTCCGTCATAAGTGATATTTCGCTTACTTGTTGAATATTGATCGGTAACTTGCTCAACATAATCTATTAATCCATATTGCTGTATAACCTTAGTTATGGTTAGCGATTTGGTAATCTTTTCTTGAGTAAGAAAGTTGGCTAATGGAATTGGTATAGCAACAGGAGCACCAAAAAATGGTGTAGGAATGATATCCACATTTAATTGGCTAGAATTTGACTGTGTTGTGTATCTGCTTTCTCGTGAGTCAATTGCAATATCAAAATCTATCCCTAATGAATCGAATTTAACTTTCCCCTCATTGGTCAGCATGGTTGCTCCATTCCTTACTCTATAATTTTCCCCTTCTGGTGTTACATTATAATGATATATTGTTCCTGAATTTTTCTTTTTAGTAATAGTTGGAAGACCATTCAAGGTATCTAATCTCAAACCATAATCAATAGATGATCTAGGTTTACCATGCATGTCATTTAATATGATACTAAATCCTTGACTTGCAGCAAAAACAGATGTCCGCTTCTGATTTGAGAATGGAAAGCTGAAAGGAGTTCTTGTATCTGGGTTATCATAAGGTTCTAGACTTGTAGATTTTACAATAACTGGAAACTCTTTAGCTGTGTAGAACTTATGCTCTGTGATTCGATTGGATGTTTTTCCTTTCTGAAAGTTTACATCTCTTACTTCCACATTTGAATATCCAACCGATGCACCTGGAAAGAATGATTCTCCATATGGTTTCTCTTGATAAGCGGTTATCGCTGGAATATGTCCAGATGACCCCACAACAACATAAGGGTCTGGCTCTCGAAACGGGTTTTCATCATTTCCTATCATGGGTTCATATGATGCAACTCCACTACTAATTGTATCATTGTTTTCATTAGTCGTTAAATAATGATAGGTCTGGCCATAAATAGCATTCTCTCCTTTCCCGCTCATGTCATTCCAACGGTCATTCAATATAATCTTAGATACTCTAGAACCTCCTCCTCTTTTATGGCCGTTGACATTATTTAATCTTAGAAAAGATTCTTTCCATTTGAAATAATTCGCAACATTGTTTTCTTTAAGCTTGCTTTCAACCCCACTAAACATTTGAGCTACTTCCCCTAGTGCGGCTTTCATCCCTTTTAATATAGATTCAAGTCCATTATCATTAATGTTTGGTTGTTCGTATAAAACATTAAAAAGATTATGCCTGAAATACCCCCAAGAAGCTTTTGAAACAGGATTTGGTGATTGTCCATTTAACTTTATGTAGCAATAATTCACATCATTACTGCAAATTCCAGCTCCAGATGCATTGATATATCCACTGACGTATTCGTATTTGTTACGTCTAATATTCGTTTTCACTTTGAAATAAAGTTTATCAGTGCTTGCAGAGCCAAATAACTTGTTTGAAACTTCAGTAGATGAGGCAGTAGAGCTTAGCCCCTTAGGTCTTCTGAAATAGAGATAGGTGTTATCATACAATTGAGAAATAGAAGCACTGTCAACAGAAGTATTTTTGCCAGCTCCAACGATAGGGTACATTTGCATAGCCTTCCTATCTTGCACATAAGCATAATCGTCTTGCTCATAGGCGACTTCAATCACACCACCTTTAGGAAGCTCTATTCTACTTAGGTTCCATGCTGAGGCCCAATCAATAGACTTTGATACTGAAATACTCTGATTAGAATATGGGAAGATATCATTGCCAAGCCCCAGTGGATTGTGACTTGCTTCTTGATAACTACCCCATCTATCCATTGAATTAGCATTGTAATCTGGATTCTCATCATAATGAAAAACGTAAGGGCTTAGCTTTCCTATGTTTTCATTCCCATTTAATGTGGTTATGCTTAATAGAGTTAGTTTACCACCACCATCTATATTAGAAGGAATTCCGTCACATAGTGAATAATCATAATCAAAAATTACCCTTTTCAAGGGTATAGCGTTTTCTTTGTTGATCATTCTATCTACTTTGTTATAAAGTCTAATAGAGTCTAACCTGTAAGTGCTATTTGCATTTGAATTTGTACCAATACCACCTGCTCTGCCAATAACCCCAACTGCATCCTTCCTCTTTGATATGTAGAATTCAGCAACTTGGTTTTTGCTTTGAATAGTATGCAAATACCATAGCTCTTTAGTCCCATATGTAAAGCTTGCTTTCTGATCAAGATCATTTGATTCAAACCCCTTGCTATAAGTTGAACCGCTATAAGGCGACCTCCAATTATAATTATCGCTGGTTTTAGTATAAGAGAATTCATATGCATTACCAGGGTCATCTGATGATACCCCATTTCCAGTGATATCATGATAATCTGGAGATAATTTAGCACTTAACAAATAACTATGTGCGTAAGGTGGAGTAGATATTGAATTATAAAAATTGTCTACCCCAGCAGAGTTTGATGTGCTAGCTTCGTCTGATGAATATGGAACAATTCCATTAGTAGATGTATAATTGGTTGCATAACTTACTTCCTCTTTATGGCGATTGTAGGCAGGTATTCCAAAAACAAAGCTTTCACCATCTGGATTAGTCTGAGTTATTTGAGATATATGATGAGCTTCTCTTATACCACCATCAACTCTCGGAAAAGTATCTTCTTGAAAGGATCCCTTATAGAAAGAACCCTCAGTAGATTTGTATTTATCATGGGCGACTATAGCCGCTTCCTCTGCAGTTAAAGTCATAAATACCTTGGATCTAGGCTTTCTTTTTCTAGGAGGAGAAGGAAGACCTGTTCTTTGTTTATTATCAGAAGAAATTATTTGATTTGTTAGATTAGCCCCATCTAGTTTGAATTCAACTGCTTCAAATCCACCCAAGGATTCAAAATATTTTGAATTAATTTGGGTTTTATCTCCGGCTGCTTTGAAATAGTAATTCTCAAATTTCAAATCCTTGCTAGAAGGCTCAAAAGACTGAATTCCTGCATTGTTACCGTTAACCCAAGTGCCATATGATCGGGAATCATCTAATGTGCTATAAGAAAGCCCACCATGCATATAACCTCCAAATCCTAGCTCTCCTCCAAAATTATCAGATGCACTTGCCGTAATAGAATAAGATGGGTCATTCAAAATTCCAATATCGTTTCTAAATGGTCTAAAAGAACCGCTAACACCTTGTCCTTTTACAGAATAAACATCATAAGTGAATTGAGTTGGAGACAAGTTGTTGACTGTTGAATTTAGCTCTACTTCTTTCTCACGATTAAAGTCTTTTATGTCCTGCAGTCTTGCATTCTCTGAATATAAATATCCATATGAAGGAGTGCTTTGATTTTGATTTGCCACCTCTTGGATTGTTTGTGACCCATTCAACCTTCCATTAGGATTCAATCCCCACGCTTCCCCTCCTATACTTCCAGAGAACGCATACTTCGTAGTTTTCATCCTCATAGATGAATATGGAGTGTATGACTCAACCCCTATTGGTAAAAAAGTAGCTGATGAGCTTATACTTCCTACACTATTATTTTCTTTAGTTGTAACAGTATTCACTTTGCCATCTTTGCCTACTTCTTTATACTGGTTTAATGAATAACCAGCTGTTGTGCCAAAGCTTCTAGTTGTTTGTCCGGTCCTAGTACTAAAACCAGAACCAAATTGGCCCCCAATGCTCATTGTCCCAGGGCCAACTTGACGAGAATACTTTAAGCCTAAAGAGGTATTTGTTGATGCCCCATCTAGTGAACTTAAAGTAAATCCGACTTTTGCATTTGCTGATACCCCACCTGCAGGAGGAGTTGATACTCCTATTGAGTTGTCAATTGCTAGACCTAAACCCTGATAATTATTATAAATAAAAGAAACTCCACCAGAAGCAGAAAGTAACTCTTCTGCACCCAAAGCCTCCAATCCACCTCCTAGTCCAACTTTAGTGATTGTCATTTTCTTCATTGATGTAGTTGAGCTAATTGATTCTCCATTGAAATCGTCAGGAATCCCTCTCACTGACCTGCTAATTGCTCCAACATTCAAACTCCATCCAAGACCTACCCAACTAGCTTCCTGTTCCATTCCAACACCGCTGTTGTATGCAATATTCACCGGATAACCTTCAATGTCTAAAAGTGGAATATTATATGAAAAGTCACCTGTAAATGGATCGACTAGTTCAGTAGTTCCAGCTGGTGTGAAAGCTGCCATTTCTGGCTGAGATGGTCCACTTCCAGCTATTAGAAACGGTGATTTAAAAATGTCAATAACGAATATGAGTAAAAGCGTAAGTGCCTTTATTTCTAGATGCTTTCTCATTGTTAAGCTGCTTGTAATGGAGTTAATCTATAAAATCTGGATTGATGTAGGTGAGAACAAGTGATTTGGATACTCCAGACTTGGATGATTCAAATACAATCTTATATTTCTTCTTATGTCTAAGATATACCTGATCATATAGATCTAATTCAAAGGAATTGGTACCTATACTAAGGTCAAATCGACTCTCATTTAGATCATATAGTTTTGACCCATCTAAAGAATACAATTTGACTTTCAATCTCTCTGATTGGTTGGTTTCAATTTTGAACTTAAAATTGCCTATTGCATATAAATCTGAACCATTATCAACCCTATTTAGGTCTATATATGAGGTCCTATTTGGTATAAGGCTATCAGGAGAATTCTCATCGTATTTGAATTCCCATATTTCAGATCTAACTTCATCACCTTTCCCTACCATCATTGAAACCTGCCAGGCATATCGTTCACCTTCTTCTAGGCTTGGTGCATCTGACGGATATTCCATTGAGTTTGAGTTTATATTAGAAATCTTCATATACGGAGTATTCCTCCTTATAGCTTGATATTTTGATTGCTTTCCATCGATTTTTACCAATGTGATTCTGTATTCAGCATTTGGATTTTGGGCATCCATCCAGCTAAATATTGGCCTCTCCATTCCTATAGTTGAGTTGTCTACTGGATAAATACTAGATAAATTAGAAAAATCAGAAAGTGAATACTCAACACATTCTTCAATAGGCTGAAGTGTTTCATTTAGAAAAACCGATTTGATACATAATAAATAGTCAGATGGAGGCAACTGTTTTCCATTTAATTCAAAATGTCTTTCAATACTTGGGTTGATATAGGTTGTATTGGGATTAAATCCCCCATTTCGGATGCTTAATGATTGAAAGGAGTTCAGATTAATACTCAATTCTTGCTTCCATAATGATTCACCTGATCTGCTTCTAAGCTCTGCCTCTAGTTTGAGATTGTAGTTTTTATTTGATTGGTTTATTATACTCAAACTAAAAAGTGAGCTTACTCTTGGAGATAGGGCAGGATCAATCATCAGTTTGATCCCTTGAGAAAAGATTACATTGCAGCTAAAAAAAAGGCATAAAAAGATAAGGCCCCTAAATTGGGAGTTCATACGAAGCTTGTTTAGATTTAATAATGCCTCAATATATAAAAACTTTTAAAATCAAAAAATTTGTTAACAAAATGATAAGATAGAATCCTACAATTTAATCTAGATTTATCAATTCTGTGAAAGCACTTTTTCTGCAAATACTACTTCTTGGATATACGGCTTTGGTAGCACAAAGTGATAAGTCCTTCAGGGTTAGCTACATACTTAGTGATGAAGCAAGTATCTCATGCCAAATAAAAACTTCCAACTATTCTTCAGAATATCTATTGGATATTGGATTTAGTCTGCTAGATACTAATGGATTTGTTTTAACAGATACTATCATACAGAAGTATCATGTAAAACAAGGTTTGACAAGTAAGCATTTTGAGATCGTTGTACCTAAACAATTGATCTATCCGGAAAGTAAGATTCTAGTGATTTGTAATTATAAAACATCAGGTTCAGATTCAGTACTCAATAGTTTTAAGAGAAATATTACCATTCCGATAGAATTCTTTGAGCCGATTAATTATGCTGATTCATATTGGGTATCACAAACAAATTCTCCTCTAGGGATTGAGTATAAATCTTATGAAATTGATACATCTGGGATTTATCAAAAGATTATATATAAAAATGAAGTAACTGTTGCTGCATACGATACAATCAGCATTGAAGAAATAATTGTGGAAGAGCCTTTACTTAACCAATTAGTAGTTATAAGATATAGTATTAACGGCAGTAGTAAAATAGACAGTCTGTATTACATCGACGGCTTCTTCAATAATTATAATAGAAATTCTCAGGAGGTTGTTTATCTAGATTCCCTTAAACCAAGAAATCTTAAAATAGATGGGAATTTCTATCTGGAGCAAAACTCATTTAATAAAGCGCCAAGACATTCGGGTGGTTTAATCTACCCAAACACTTATTTAAGAAGTCAGGTATCAGTAGAACTGTATGGAATCCCTTTCGATTTTCAATATTCTTACAACAGTTCAGAAGCAATTGATCAAAATTTTAGGAACTTTTTAAGCTTCAGGTTCAATGCAGATCAATATTTAAAAAATCTTGAATCAAATCTTCCAGATAGAAAGCAGAGAGAAGAATTAATCTCTGCCATAGAAGCCAATATGGAAAAAAACAATGAAGTAATAAAAAGATTAGAAAATATTAAGCAAATAGAGGAAAGATACCCTCCAAACTTTGTTAATATCGACAGCATTTTAAATGCAAATAAAGAGCAATTAGCTTTTAGTGACTCTCTATCTATAGACTCAAACTTGAATCCACACTATCCCTCGAAAACAATAGTAAACAATGAAAATGACTCTATCAATTATTACATCGATAGATTCAAGCAGTCGAATGAACAACTAAAGAAACGGCAAAATTTACTGCAAGAAAAAAATTTAACCTCATTAGATAGAAAAACACTTATTGAAAACTCTGATAGATCTGTTGCCACCTTTTCCAGAATTAAAAATTTTGAAATTGGTAACATATACCCTTATAGAGGACAATATAGTATAAGAGATGTTGAAATTAAAGGAGGTGAACTTGAGTTTTACCTATTAGAAAAGACCTCTATTAGTCTCCTCTATGGGAGATTGAATGAGTTTCAAGCATTGAATCTAGCACAATTAAATCCAAACATAGAAGTAAAGTCCATAGGTATTAATCATGAAATAGAAGAACTTAAAATAGGAGTCAATTATCTGAATTTTAAAGATGTTAGCAAGCTTAAAGAAAACGAAGGCGGCAAATATGAATATAACTTGTTCAGCTTAAGCTCTTCACTTAATTTATTTAATCGACTTGATTTAAATTTTGAGATGAACACCTATCAAAATACTACTTCTCAGACTACGATTAATACTGATAACTTTATTGAAGAGTCTGCACTGCATGGAGTAATTGAATATTCAGTTAATAAGCATATTACATTGGATTTTAATACAGATCGAGTTGGTAAAAATTACCAAAGTGATGGGGTATATTTCTTAATAAAGGATTTGTGGCAGAATGAGATTGGGATTAAATTGAGGTTACTTAAGAACAAAGTACTTGTAAGAGCTGGACATAGAATTCAAGAAAGAAATTATTCAAATGAGGAATTAAAAAATAAAAGAGAACAGCAATTCTATGATCTAAATACAAATTTTAGACGGTATCCTAACCTTGGAATTACTCATTCGCCAATGACAATGGAGATTGCTAATAAATTAGATACCTCATTTAGTAATCTAACAGCAAATTCAACTGTGACAATTGCTAGATTATACTACAATCTTAAAATTAGAACGACTCACTATTTTGCTTCTACACTGTACAATGAAATTCATTTCGATCAGGAAGACATCTCAGCATCACAAAGAGGAACTCAGAATCTATTCTCAATCAGATCGACTAATTATACTTTATCATTCACCACTGCATTCAATGAACTATATGAGCAATTACGATTCTGCTCAATAAGTGGGAAGAAAAAGTTGAGCACCAAACTATCTATATCACTTTTCTACACACATAATTTCGAAAATCAAATTCAATTTTATACTGACATTACTAGGGCCAAGTTGAATTATAAAATACTTAAGAATATGTGGTCGGGAGTTGGTTCTTCAATACTATTTTCAGACAAACAATCACCTAGCTATGGTGGGACGTTTAATGTCTTCTATTCATTTTAGGAAACTCAGTAATTGAGGCATTTAATTAAGGTCTACTTCTCAAACTTTGAGCTTTCCCATTATAAATAGCAGTTGATAAATTATCATTTATTTGGAAAGAGCACTTTATAAAATAGGATTGGACATTTCAATTGTAGTCCTTTTTGAATAATGTTAGAAATTTTTCATAGAACTCTAGATACTTAGCTTTATCATTTCCGTTAACAACAATTTCTTGTACTTCTACACCTAAAGCAATTAGCACACCTTTTCTAGCATCATCGATATTATGGGTATAAAAAACAACTTTATTATTAAGTTTATTCTTCCACTTTGGATCTCTAAGCATTCTTGCTCTCTTATTTAAGACCCACCATAAATCAATTTCACTATAATCAAGTGTTAGACCAATAATATGAACATTAGCATTGAAGAATTGATCAATCCAAGAAGTGTTTTTGAAATTATTATTTTGATGTTTTGAGAATATAGTTGGTTCTATGATCTCTTTGCCATTTATAATGTGGTTATATGACCCCTTAATATAATTATTGATTTTCCCAACTGATCCGCTATAATGATCTAACCCTAGCATTATTGATGGGGGCCTTTCAATTTCCCCATGAATATGCCAGAGATATTTTTTTGAATTTGAGTTTGTTAACACCTTCTTCCTTCTGATACTGTATATCTTTTCTGTGCTTTCATTCTCAATACTAATTTCATGATTAGATTTAATTGTATTAAGAAAGCCAAAGTCATAATTAGTAGTAAGGTAGTGGTCTATATTTAGTTTATATATCTCATTATATAAATCATGATTTGACATTTTCCTGAGAAGTTTGGCAATTTTTACTTTAGTTTTTTCTTCATCTCTTGTAAGATCTCCAAGAATTGGAGGTGATTCTAAAACAATACGTTCATATACCATTGTATTTGGTAGGTCTCCGGATGAAAATTTCCTATTGCCCATTAAAGAATTAAGCAATTTATCCCATGATATATTATTATCATTTAATCTATTAATTCCGTTCCCGAATAGTATTGTATTATTCACAGTTATGTCAATTTAGTAGTTTCCTAGAAACTTTAAACTTAAAGGGAACTTGTTCAATTTGATAGACAGGCTTTCTCTTTTCATTTGCTAGCTGAATAATGTGCTGTTTGCAATCCTCAGGTGCTCTTACCCCAATGATGTATTCAGCTATAAAGCTATCTGGAATTATGCATATTCTTCCCTCAGGTGTTGGTATATGAGGATGAAACATCTTAATTATTCTATATTCTTTTTCATAGCTCCAATCGCTTGATTTATGATGAGTAAGATCAAATGATTTTATGAGTGTCAATTCATCTAAAGGTGATCTTTCAGGATATTCATCCTCATTACTATATTGAACCTTTCCTCCTACAATAAACTCTCCAGAGCTTCTTAATTTTTCTTCAAAAATGCCAAGACAAAATCCTGTATGGCTCTTTGAATAATGAGACCACATAAGAATACTGTCCCATCTCTCACTAAATGATATAACTCCTAAATAATCTGACTGCTTTTGGTAAAAGTTTTCATTAAACTCTTTTTGAAACCCATCAATATCGTTTTCCAGTCTATCATCTAATACATTCATCCTTTCCTCAAGATTCATTCCTGATTTTTCAAATAAATCAAATCCAGCAATTGCAGTTTTATTGACCCACTCCTCTTTTTTCACCTTAGTATCTAGCAATCTAAAATTGGGAGGAATGTAACAGTCGAATGGATCGTTAAAGCTTAATGGAGAGGCCAAAAAAAGTTGATTTCTAATTAATAAATTTCGATGAAATTGATTAGTGTAATCCCTGTATTTATAAATAATTTCTGGATAGTTTTTTCTCATAATTAATCAACCTTCTCAATCTCTTTACTTTAACATTATGACTAAATCATTTTCTAATTTAAGTAAGAAGCTGCTAATCCGAACGGTCAAAAAAGATAATTGAATCTTCTAAAATAAACAGTTGATTCCAATTATGCTATAGAATGATTATTCTGTGCAAGTACCACCAACCTAAATAACACCCCCCCATCAATTGATGGGGGAAACTCCCCCCCCCTTATTTCTGAGGAAATTGTTAATGAAAGTCAAGGTGATAGCTGGTGGAAGTTATCATTTCTTCAGTTTATTCAATTGGGAGAAATACCAAAAAATAATAGAAATGGTAACAGTAAAAAAGTATGAAAAGAGGACTTCACAGTCTGGTAATGAATATTTTCTCTTAACTGTAGAAGGGAATATTGAATTTAAGACTACTGAAAATGGTTCAACATTCATCAATCGCAAAAAGGCATACATTGCCACTATGCTTGATGAGGAGTCTTGTAAACAGCTTGTTGGAATGCAACTTAAAGGAGACATTCAGAAAGTAGAATGTGAGCCTTATCAAATCCAAAAAGCTAATGGTGAAATAAAAACCTTGAATCATAGGTACCAATTCATCCCACAAAATGAATCTGATCCTATTAGGATTGAAGCTAAAATGGAAACATTCTCAGAGAATGGAGTGCCTTCCTAGTGTATACTGAGAGCCTGCCAAACGGCGGGCTTTTTTAATTTCCTTTATAATGAAAATACAAGAAATTGAACTAAAATATAAAGCCTCCAGACAACCATCTACAAGAGTAAGTTGTAGTGATGATGCTTACAAAATCCTAATGAGCATATGGGATCAGAATTTGATTGAACTTCAAGAAGAATTCAAACTATTATTACTGAATAGGGCTAACGCAGTTTTAGGGCACTACAGCCTTTCAAAAGGAGGAATTAGTGGAACTGTGGCTGATGCAAGGTTAATCTTTGCTACAGGCCTTAAAACAGCTTCTAGTAGCATCATCTTGGCCCACAATCATCCTACAAGAAACTTAAAACCTAGTTCCGCAGATATTTTGCTTACTAGAAAACTTGTAAAAGCAGGAAAGTTGCTCGATATAATGGTTATGGATCATTTAATAATATCAACTGATGGCTACTTCAGCTTTGCTGATGAAGGCCTGATTTAAGGTATAAGTTTGTATATTACGACTTATCAGATATAATATTATAGCTTAAAATACATGCAATTGTCCATCCTCTTAAAAACTGTTATTGTATGAAAAAACTAATGTTATTTATCTTATTAGCCATTCCAATTCTAGGGTCAAGCCAAGAAAAAATAGGCTCATGGGGAGAATTTACTATTAAAAGCTTCCTTTTAAAAGGAGGGTTTATTAGCCCTCCTGCTGATTCAAGTCTTAAAAAATTCTATGTTAAGAGCATTGGTGGAGTTTCAAATTCTGGGCTTTTTAATTCTGATATTCCTTATAATCTTGAAGTTGATGCCTATAAATACGGCACTCAAAGAGGAGTGCTTTTAACTAGCATGATACTATCCCCAGAAGGTGCTAGTGGACATATCTCTCATCATTTTAAAATTGAAGAAATTACTGCATATTATAATTTCCTTAAGAAGAAACTACTGCCTGAAGCGGTAAAAGTTAACTACCTAGCAGGAATTAAGAGCGGCCTATTTGTTGAAGTACTAGATGGAAGCTTTGGTTCTCATGATGAGCCAAAAAGAGAATATAGAATTTGGATTGAAATAGAAGGTGAAAGTTACCTAAGGGTTCATGCTATAAGTGAAAAAGAGCTGAACAAACTTTACACAGACCTTTTAGAGTATATTCAATAGAGATTTTATTGGGTCACATTTTTGTCACACTTTTTTAATAAAGAAGTGAAAGCAAATGACAATATTTATTAATAAAAGAAAATCGCAAAGTTCTGAATATCTGACATTTAGGTTAGTTTTTTGTCTTTGTTTTCATAAGGCTGATCATCTGTGGCACACAAATCACTAAGAGCAGTTATAAATCAACAACAACGACAGATATAGGGCATTTCAATAGAATTTATTCCACTGACTGTTAATCAGAGGGTCCTTGGTTCGAGCCCAAGAGGAGGAGCTACAAAGCCGCATTTATTGCGGCTTTTTTTATTTGATATTGGGCGAGATATTTATCCCGAGCGATGCCGATCCTTGAATCAGTATAATCTTGCCTGAGGCAAGATAGCGCGTGGGCAGGACCCATCAGCGGGCCGGCGCGAGACGTGAATGGACAAATGCGTAGAAATACATTAAAGGCGCTTGTCGTTTTCCGCCGAAAGGCGGACTACTTTAATAGAATTTCAAGCATTTGGACAGAGAGCGGGGAAGCATTGATGGGTCTAGATTTTTGCTCCACTTTTGATCATGCAAAAGTGGAAGAGAAAAAGCCCTCAAAGCTTATCAAAGGGTTAAGGAGGTTACTCCTCAATCTTCACCACCCTTACCCCTGAATCATTAAAGGGGCCAAAGACCAGATTTCCTTTGTCATCTATAAGGCGAAGACGGAACTGATGCTCTCCGGCATCTAATCCTTCTACCCAATAAGGCTGCCAGCTGTCGAGCAGGAAGATAGTCTCATCAATGCTCAATTCCACCTTCATGCCCTTGGCAGATAACTCTGCATTTAGCAGGTAGAAGTCGATTAGGATTCGGTTGGATTCTGAAAGTTTATAACTTCCTTTTGGTCTGCTGTAGATCAAATGGGGTGCGGTATGATCGAATGGCGCATAATCTTCTCCGATCTGAATGTCGGTGAAGACAAACGCTTCTTCTGATTTCACGCTTTCGTGATAGGA
Organism: Flavobacteriales bacterium; assembly: GCA_002706365.1. GTDB lineage: Bacteria > Bacteroidota > Bacteroidia > Flavobacteriales_E > Vicingaceae > UBA1494. The sequence continues at coordinate 103,966 of PALM01000032.1, forward strand.
TCTCGAGAGAAAAGCAAGGATCACATTATGTCCTTGAGATAGCTCAGCTTCAAATTCATTTTCATATTGAGCTTGGTAGGGACCATTATTCAAAATGAAATGTATGTGCTGACCCTTAGCCGAGTTGGCCAATAAGGATGAACGATCACCTTCTGTTGGTTCTGCAAGATCGAAATCCTCTACTTCGAATTGAAAAGTTTGTTTCCCTGAATTTACTTTCCCTTTCGGACTGATCATTTTCAGACTGGCATTGGGAAATGGACTTTCTTCCGCTAAAGCCAGAAGTCGAAGTCCATTCTTCTCTATCACTTTTGTAGCTGCCGACTCAGCTTTAGCAAGCTTAACTTCTTGCAACACACTGTCGGCTTGCTCATTTATTGATTCTTGATCTGTTTGTGAATTAGTACATCCAATAAATGAAAAAGCAAGAACTGCTAATACTAGCGCTCTTGCTTTCTTATTTCTGTAATTAAGATTCTTCAATCTTTCTGTATTCAATGAAGTTAACTTACTCTACGAAGACTCTGATCGACTGACTCATTTGAGGACCATAAGACTGATGATATCCATCTGCAAATTGAAGAGTTAAAGTGTGCTCTCCAGGACTCAATTCTATTTCAGTTGAAGTACTTCCATCTCCGTAATGGATATTTACTGAATCTGCTGGTACGATTATCCCTCTGTCGATAAACGCTCTATCAATGAGCAAGTGGTGATGACCTTTACCCGCATGTAATTCTCCAGCTGGTTCAACTTCCATGCCTTCCACATTGAACTTCAATTTTAGTGGAGAAGAAACTGCATCTCCGTCTTGAAGTCCATCAAACCAAACTTTAGCACCTTCTGGAACAGGAAGTAATTCACTACTGCCCTCTGCATCGTGATCCATATGATCTGCATGATCCTCACTCATTGTAGAATCTTCTGAGCTACCCTCATTACTCCCATCTGTTTGTCCGCCACCACAGGCAATCAATCCGCCAAAAAGTAATGTAGATACTGCTAGAATTAAATTTCTCTTCTTCATAATCTGTTTTAAATTTTTATTCGAATTCAATTAAAATTTGATTTTTTTCAACCGACTGCTTTTCTTCAACAGTCACTTTCTTAATGGTGAGATCTGCAGGAGATTTCAATACATTCTCCATTTTCATCGCTTCAAGGATCAAAAGTGAATCGTCTTTGCTGACCGTTTGTCCTTCTTTGACCATCACGTCTAACACCAAACCTGGCATTGGAGCCTTAAGCTGACTAATTGCGGCAGAAGCCAAATTATCCATGCCCAACTTATGGAGCAATTGATCATACTGATCTTCAATATCTAGATTGTAGGTGCGGTTATTGATCTTTAGCTTAAGTTGCTTCTCCTCTTTATTTAGCTCTACTAAACTTGCACTGTAGGACTTTCCTTCGTGAATAAGATGATACTTACCACTGCCAACTTCCAAGAGATCAATATCGAGAGCTTTGCCATCAAATAGCAGCTCTCCCTTCTCTTCTTCGATCTTATAATCAGACTCCTGATTGACCTTAACTTTCCACTCACTCATGCGAACAAAGATAACCGTTCGTGTATTAAGTTGAAACCCCAGGTAGAACAAAGCGAGAATTTTAAGAGTTTTGCCTGTCAAATTATGATTCAATGCGTTTAACTTATTCCTTCCTAGTCCTATTTGGACTAATCATTCTTCAAGCTTGTTCATCCACAAAAGAAATTGAAGATGTTGCCTACACTACTGAACTTGATACCATTAAAGTTGAGCCGGAGCCCGAAATCCCCGTATATCAGGCCTCTGAGAGTAGAATCAACGACTTGATCCACACTAAATTGGAAGTGAGCTTCGATTGGGATAGTAGTTACCTGCATGGAAAAGCATGGTTGACATTCAAACCTTATTTCTACGATGTTGATAGTTTGATCCTCGATGCCAAAGGTCATCGAATAGAAAAGGTTGAAATGCTAGACTCTAAAGGAAAATCAACTGCATTGGAATATTCCTATGATACCATGAAGTTGAGCATTGCTTTAGGTCGCACCTATACAAGAGATGAGAAATATCAGGTCTATATTGAATACACCGCAATGCCAGATGCATTCGAATCTGGAGGAAGTGCAGCAATCAGAAGCGAAAAGGGATTGTATTTCATCAATCCAAGAGGAGAAGACCCGGATAAGCCGCAACAAATATGGACACAAGGCGAGACTGAATCCAGCTCTAGATGGTTCCCTACCATTGATGCTCCGAATGAAAAAACTACCCAAGAGATCTATATCACTGTAGATACTTTATATGAGACCCTTTCGAATGGGAAGTTGCTTTTTCAAACTGAAAATGGAGATGGGACACGAACCGACTACTGGAAGCAGGAACTTCCGCACGCTCCATATTTATTCATGATGGCAATTGGAGATTTTGCCATAGTGGAAGATGAGTGGAGAAACATTCCAGTGAATTATTATGTGGAGCATGAGTATAAAGAGTTCGCTAAAGATATCTATCCCAACACCCCTGAAATGATAGAATTCTTCTCGAACAAGCTCGGTTACGACTACCCATGGGATAAATATCATCAGGTTGTAGTTAGGGATTATGTATCCGGTGCAATGGAAAATACAGGAGCAGTGATCTACGGTGCCTTTGTTCAAGGTGATGATCGTTATTTGATCGATAACTCCGGTGAAGATGTGGTAGCTCACGAATTATTTCACCATTGGTTTGGCGATCTGGTAACCACTGAGTCATGGTCTAACCTTCCCCTGAATGAATCCTTTGCTACTTATGGTGAATATCTATGGAATGAGCATAAATATGGCAAGGATCAGGCAGATTACGGCTTGAACAACGATCTGAATGCCTATCTGAATGAAGCAAAGATCAAGAAGGAGAAACTGATCCGATACGACTATGAGAGTGAAATGGAAATGTTCGATGCGCATTCGTATCAGAAAGGAGGAAGAGTCTTGCATATGCTTCGTCAGGAAGTTGGCGATGAAGCTTTCTTTAAGTCCTTGGAAGTTTACTTGAATGAAAATGAATTCCAGCCAGCAGAGATCGATCATTTGAGATTGGCATTTGAAGAAGTGACTGGTAGGGATCTACATTGGTTCTTCAATCAATGGTTCTTAAGTGCAGGTCATCCTGAGTTAAAAGTGAGTCACAATTATGTGGATTCAACAAATACCTTGACCATAAGTCTGAAACAAGAGCAAGAAGGTGATGATGTGCCAAGAGTCTTCATACTTCCGATTGATGTGGAAATCGTTGATGCTAATGGAGAGTTGCAAACCGTATCCATCACCATGAAAAAACGCGAAGAGGATTTCAGTTTTGATATGGAAGGGAAGCCACAATTGGTAAATGTAGATGCCGGAAAAACCCTTTTAGCCAATTTGGATCAGAGTTTTACAGAAGCAGAGGCAGTTGTCTTATTTAGAAAAGGAGGCAATTACTTGGATAGAAGTATTGCAATTCAAGAGTTGAGAAGGGCAAAAGGAATTGATGCTTTAGAAGTGATCGAGGAGGCAATGGATGATCCATTTTGGAATATCCGTCAGAAAGCCATTCAGCAAGCCAAGTATTTGATCCAAGAGAAAGAAGCACCAACTAAAGACAAGCTACTTTCAATGGCCAAAAACGACCCAAAATCCAATGTTCGAGCTGAAGCTTTGAAAGCTCTAGGTGAATTCTATGCGAATAAAACTGATGTGGAAGTCTATCAAAATGGACTTCAGGATCGTTCTTATGTGGTGGTTGCAGCAGCATTGAGTGCACTTGCCTCAGTTGATAGGTCAGTTGCGCTAACAGAGGCCGAGAAGCTTGAAACAGCTGAGAGCAATAGTGTCATTTTCACTATAGCCCAGTTGTATGCAGAAGAAACGGATCCTAAATACAATGAATTCTTCCTCGATAAAATCCACTCATTATCTGGTTTCTCCAAATATCCAATGATGATCAATTATGAGGAGTATTTGAGAAGTCAAGAAGGCGAGCATTTGATGACTGGTATTGATGAGCTATCTCAAATGGCAAGAGAAGAAAAGAGCTGGTTTATGAGAATGGCAGCTGCGAACGGACTCATTGAGATCAAGAGGGATTACGATCAGTTGAACTTGGAGCTTGAGAAGAAGATAGCTTCAAGCAATGATCCTGCGACAACAGTTGAACTGAGAAAACAGCAGAATCAAGTTATGGAAATCCTAGACAAGGTGAAGGCAGAATTAACAGAAATCGTTAGTGCCGAAAAGAACCCTAGAGTCAAAGGAAGGATTAGTAAGGAGATTGATTAGATGTTAGATGTTAGATGTTAGATGTTAGATGTTAGATGTTAGATGTTAGAAAGTTCCAAAAAACGTCTAAACTCTAAAATCTAAGCTCTAAACTCTTTTTCACATCTGAGCCTCAAACCCCTCATCAACCTTCAGATCTGAGCTTTCTGCTGCTTGGACTGCTAGCTCATCACAGCGTTCGTTTAATGGGTGGCCGGCATGACCTTTTACCCAATGGAATTTGACTCTATGCTTGCGATAGATCTTTAGGAATCGCTGCCAAAGGTCTGGGTTCTTCTTTTTGGCAAATCCTTTCTTTTCCCATCCAAAAAGCCAGCCTTTATCAACGGCATCCACCACATATTTCGAGTCGGAATAGATCTCTATTTCTGCGGGAATCACTTTTACCAACTCCAATGCCTTTATCACAGCAAGAAGCTCCATTCTGTTGTTGGTAGTCATTCTAAAACCTTCAGAAATCTCCTTTCTATGTTTGCCAGATAGAAGCACTGCGCCATAACCTCCATTGCCGGGATTTCCCTTTGCTGCTCCATCTGTGTATATCGTGATCTTGGCCAATTTTTTCGTAGTTTAACATTTCGAAAATAAGCAATCGAGCATAGCCTTTAGCTTAGAATCCGCTTTATTTATGCATAAGCAAATCGATTACCTCTACCTTAGCGAAACGCATTACGAAGCGGCACTTCGATTACAAGAAGATCTTTTCAATGCCTCCATAGAAAGAGCAGAAAAAGGACTGCATACCAGAAACACCCTAATCCTACTTCAACATTCTCCGGTTTATACGCTTGGCAAATCCGGCGACATCAGCAATTTGAAAGTCCCTGTTGAAGAAACCGGCGCAGAATATTTTGAAACGAATAGAGGTGGTGATATTACATTCCATGGCCCTGGACAATTAACTGGATATCCAATTTTCAATTTGAATGAACTTGGTCTTGGTGTGCGCGATTATGTGCATACTCTAGAACAGTGTGTGATCGACTGTCTGGCTAGCTATGGCATAAAATGCAAAAGGATCAAGGAGGCAAGCGGAGTTTGGGTGAGTGCGGATACAGCCATGCCAAGGAAGATCTGTGCACTTGGAATTAAAGTGAGCAAAGGCATTACAATGCATGGCTTTGCCTTAAATATTAGCACTAATCTGAGCTATTTTGAGAATATAGTTCCCTGTGGACAAGAAGATAAAGGGGTGACTTCCTTAAAGAAGGAATTGGGAAGAGATGTGGACTACTACGAAGTGATTCAAAAATTACTTCACTATTTCGAGAAGCACTTCCATAGAGAGTAATTCTACAGATGCTTTTCTGCATGATAGGAAGAGCGCACTAACGGACCGCTTTCCACATATTTGAAGCCCTTATCCAAGCCTATCTTTTTGTATTCAGCAAAAGTATCAGGATGTACGAATTCCTGAACCGGAAGGTGCTTCTTAGTAGGCTGCATGTATTGTCCGATCGTCAATATCTCAACTCCTTGAGCAAGAAGATCATCCATACATTCTAAGACTTCTTCTTTGAATTCTCCCAAACCTACCATAATACCCGATTTGGTCTTTTCTATTCCTCCCTCTTTCAAGCGACGAAGCACTTCAAGGCTGCGATCATATTTGGCTTGTACTCTTACCTTCCTGGTAATTCTGCGAACCGTTTCCAGATTATGTGAAACGATCTCTGGCTTCACTTCGAGGATGGGATTCAAATTCTCCCACTCACCTTTGAAGTCGGGAATTAAAGTCTCAATGGTAATCCCAGGATTGTGCTTTCGAGTGAGTTCAATGGTGCGTTTCCACACCTCAGCTCCACCATCCGGCAAGTCGTCGCGATCCACTGAAGTAATAACCGCATGCTTCACCCCCATCAATTTGATGGATTTCGCCACGCGCAATGGCTCGAAAGGGTCGACATCTTCAGGCTTACCGGTATTCACATTGCAGAACTGACAAGAGCGTGTGCAGGTATTTCCCAGGATCATGAAAGTGGCAGTGCCGGCACTCCAGCACTCTGCCTGGTTTGGGCATTTACCAGATTCGCAAATGGTGTTGAGCTTATGCTCTTTTACCGTTTTCTTTACTTCCTTATATGCTTCACCAGAGCCAATCTTGGTTTTTAGCCATTCTGGCTTGCCAATCTTGACTTCCTGGTCATCTTTATTCTTGAATAAATTCGGCAATTCTTCTCCTATTTGATCACAAAGTTAAGCAAGAAACAAAGGAATTTAGGAATCGTTTAAGGCTTTCAAACTAGTCTTTCTTCCGATGCCAATAGCGATATAATTTGTCGTTCAGATCATCCACACTACCCTGAGGTGTATCGGAGAAGAATAACTTCAAAGGAAAGAAGAAAATACCATGGCCTGGATGCTCTTTCAATGCTTTGAAGAGGGCTCTGGAATAATATGGAAATGGTTTGCTCAATTGATTGAACTCGCGATCCTTAATTACCAATGCGTAGAAGGTATTCTCTCCACCTCCGTAAAATCGCGGCACTTGAATAGTGGCAAAATTATCTGTTTGAACAAACTCATAATGAGAAAAATACATGGCAGTATCCTCTTCAATATTGGTCAGTTCGCAGGTGAAAATATTCTTCTTGCTCTGCAGCACAATCGCTGAATCCTTTTCCAAACTATCATTCAAAAAGATCCCTTCAAATTCTCCTTCCAAGACTTTTCTTGAATCCTCAGAGTAAAAGAATTTAACCTCGCTGAAATTATATGCAGAGCGAAAGGCATTGATCAAACTGAGATTCTCTACTCTTTGATCTTTCTCAGTTTCAGCTGCCAGCTGAGTATAGCCTCTGGCTTCCATTGCTCTGATAGCGGGTTTTGATGTTTTTAAACGCACCAATAGTGCTCCATCTCTAAGCTGATTGATCTGTCGCTCGGCCAATCTTCTTCGTCTTCTTCTCTCACTTTCAGGAGGAGGATTTCGCTTATTTATTCTATACAAAAGGCCAAATTGTAACACACTGCTCTGATTGTTCAAACCAAAGGCATAGTTGCTAAAGAATCTCCAGTTATCCATTAACTTGAACTCCAAGCCTAACATTGGTAGTAATTGAAAGTTAGGAACATCATAGATCAAGCTAGCTCTTCTCTGATCTTCAAAGTTGCTATTCCCTTTAAATACCACCCTTTCTGTGATGGTGGATTGCATGAGCACTCCAATATTGAAATAGAGATCGTCCAGTTTATACTGCTGAGCAAATTGAAGATCAACTCCGTTTTGTTCCACTCTATAGTTTTCATCGAAAAGAGTAGATCGCATGGCGTAAAACCCACCTATATTAGTCCGCCAATGATAGCTCATTGCATAAGAAGCACTTAGGCCTATGAAGGGTCTTGCTCCTGCTTTGGCATTTTCAGCTTCAATGGCATACATCCTAGTGAAACTAAAACCACCTCCAAAGCCATAGAGAAAGTCTCCCGGCCTGACTTCTATTTCAGTTTGAGCAAATGCCCCTTGGGAAACTAGAAGACAGAGTGCGACTGCTATTTGGAACTGAGGCCTCATTGTACATTAATAGACCATTTAAATTAGCTAAAAGTTGCCAGCTATAAAAGAAATAAAGGGTTTGGCCTTTATTTGCTTTGCCTGTTGTAGTATTTTGTTAGACGGTCATTAAGCCTTCTAACAGAAATTTCCAGCTTGTGATTCAGGAAGAGGATCAGCGGACTCACCAATACACAGCCCACTACTAAAACCTCAGGATGTTGCTTGAAAGTAGGTTTTAACCATCGACTATAATAGGGAAAAGGCCTGCTTAGTTGATTGAACTCCTGATCGGAGATTACAATGGCATTAAAGCTGGCTTTAGTGCCCCCATAATAGCGAGTTGAAGACTTATTGGAAAAAGCAGTTTCTCCATGTCCATAGGACTCAGAGTCATAATAGCGAAGAGTGTCTTGACCAACTTCTCCAAACTCGGCAGTAAAAATATTGAGGCCTTCAAGTGAATCTGTATTTCTGATTAGATTGAAATTCTCATCGTACAGTATTCCATCAAGTTTGCCTTTGCGAACAGAATCAGAATGCTGGCTAAAGAAGAAATAGACTTTTGAAAAGTTGTATTCAGAAGCAAATGCACTTCTGACCAATTGGTTCTGCTCATCAATTTTTCTTTCCAATTTATCGGCTTTATCGCTTCGACCAGCTTTTCGCATGACCTCAATGCTCGCTTCTGGATTCTTCAAACGAACTAGCAAAAGCCCTTCACTTAACTCCATGATTTGTCGCTGAGCAGCGTTTATTCTGATTCTTCGATAAGTTGGAGTTCTACTACTATTTCCGAAAGTGTACTTTATTCCAAATTGATTGACGTAAGAATTATTCCCGTCAAGGACGATACTCCTATTCACAAACAGACTTATTTGGGGCATTAAATTCACTTCTGCACCTATTTGAATCCGAATTGCCGAATATGGCGATAGCTCAGGACGAGAGCTATAGTAATCGGATTCGGTTCGATTCTCAAAAGCTCTTGTTGTGGCAGTGCTGTATACTCCATTGACAAAAAATGCAAAGTCGCCAGTTCTGTATCGAGGACCTGCAATTAGTTCAAGCCCTGCCTCTTCTAGCCTTACTGAAGGGGAATAGCGAGCAGCTCTTCTAAAATATTGCACTCCCAATGCGTAAGTGAAACTGCTTTTGGTTTTTCTCTCTAAGCTAAATCCAATGGATGGTCTTGCAATAGGCTTCAATTGCTCTCCGTTTATCTCTGTGGAATAAAAATCCAATCCAGAGAAAAGTTGAATATTAAAGCTGCTATCTGCTTTTTCTTGTGCTGAAATTGATATTGAAATGAAGAGAATTAATAGAAAGGAGAGAAAAGGACGCATTGAACTAGATATCAAAGTCGTTTAGTAATTCAAAATCCAATTGCTTTCGCGATAGGTCGGCTTTCAATACACGAATGGTTACCTCATCTCCCATTCTAAAGATCTTGCCGGTACGTTTCCCTTCAATAGCGTAATTATCCGGATCAAAATGATAGAAATCATCCGTTAAGCTCTTCATTCTGACCAAGCCTTCACATTTGCTTTCCTCTAACTCTACAAAGAATCCGAAGTCGCTAACACCCGAAATCACTCCGCCAAAGACTTCACCTTCTTTACCCTGCATGAATTTCACCTGCATGAACTTTATGGAATCGCGCTCGGCATCAGTTGCCAGTTTTTCTCTTTCTGAAGAGTGCTTGCACTTTTCTTCAAGTTCTTCCTGATTCACTGCTTTACCTCCATCAAGATAGTGCTGAAGTAATCGATGAACCATCACATCCGGATATCTACGTATTGGAGAAGTAAAATGGGTGTAGAATGGAAAGGCCAAACCATAGTGCCCTACATTATCTGTAGAATACTCTGCTTTTGCCATGGTGCGAATTGCCAAAGTTGAGATCAATTGCTCTTCCCCTTTACCTGTGATATCAGCCATCAGGCGATTCAAGCTTTGAGAGATCCCCTTTGGAGATGTGGTATCTATGCGGTATCCGAACTTGCGAATGAAAGTGCTGAAGGTCTGAAGCTTTTCAGGATCGGGATTATCGTGAACCCTATAGACGAATGGTTTGGCCATGCCCTTTTTCCCTTTGCCAATGAATTCAGCTACCTTCTTATTGGCGAGTAGCATGAACTCTTCGATCAATTTATTGGCATCTTTTTGCTCTTTGATGAAGACTCCCAAAGGTTCTCCTTTATCATCCAATTTGAATTTCACTTCTAATGAATGAAAATCAATGGATCCCTTCTTAAATCTGGCTGCTCGTAATTGTTTGGCTAGGCCATCTAGTAATCTTACTTCATCAGCAAGTTTACCATCTGCTCCCTCTATGAGCTCTTGGGCCTGGTCATATGTGAATCTATGATCGGAATGGATCACTGTTCTTCCAAACCATTGCGATTTCACTTGTGCGTTCTCATCCAACTCGAAGAGTGCTGAGAAAGTGTATTTATCTTCATTGGGCCTAAGCGAGCATGCGAAATTGGAAAGCACTTCCGGTAACATTGGAACCACTCTGTCAACCAAATACACAGAAGTAGCTCGATCGAAGGCCTCTGCATCTAGCTGGCTGCCTTCTTTGAGGTAATGACTCACATCTGCAATGTGTACTCCTATTTCCCAATTGCCATTTTCTAGTTTTTGAATAGAAAGGGCATCGTCAAAATCTTTTGCATCATCTGGATCAATAGTGAAGGTGGTGACTTTCCTTAGATCCTTTCGCTTCTTAACTTCAGATTCCTTGATGCTTACATCGATCTGTTGAGCTTCTTCTTCAATGTGTTTTGGGAATTCCGATGGTAGATGGTATTCTGCAAGAATAGCATGCATCTCGGTTTCATTCTCCCCTTCCGGTCCAAGCACTTTGATCACTTCTCCTTCCGGTGAATCATCTCCTTCATCCCATTTGAGCATTTTCACAATGGCCTTCTCACCATTCTGAGCTCCTTTTAATTTGGAAAGAGGAATGAAGATGTCAACAGGCATGCGTTTGCTGTCTGGAACAAGGAAGGCGTATTTGAGCGACTTCTCGATCTTACCTACAAAGTCGGTTTGGGCTCTTTCAATTACCTTTTGAACTTCACCAATGGGTTTGCCATTTCGCTTGACCTTAATGATGTTCATCTCAACAATATCTCCATGTAAAGCAGTGCCCAAATTATTCTCATCTACATAGATGTCATCGGGCAAACCCTCAACCTCCACATATGCACTACCACTCTGTGTCATATCAACCTTGCCAATAAGCGCTTGATTGCTATTACCGGTATGCACCATAGTGTACTTCCCAGGACGATCTTCCATAAGCACATCTTCAGCGACGAACTCTTTCAGAATATGCTCTATCATTTTCTTCTTAGAAGCCTTTCCCACTCGCAATCGCTTGGCGACTTGCTTATAGTTAAAGTGCTGATTAGGATGTTTTTGGAAGACTTCCAGAATTTGCTGATGCAAATGATTACCGCCTGAATGTTGCTTCTTTTTAGCGGTCATTTAGCGAGGAAGTTTGTAGGTGTATTCTCATCATTTCAAGACAAAACTAAGCAAAGCATCATGAAGCAAAGACAATAGATTAATTGATTTTATCGTTTTATAAATGAACCACCTAACTGAAACAATTATGAAAAAGCCAGCTTTAAAAAATCGCCTACTAGATCATTCGAATCGTTTTTTAATTGGATTACTCATTGCGTTGGCATCAGTGCATTTGGCCTTTGAGTATGAAACTGTGCGAATCGAATATAAATTACCAGATATTGATATTAATGGAGCGGATCCAAATGATGAGGTCTTACCTCCGGTAACTTTCCAAAAAATGCCGGAAATGCCCAAACCAAAGGTCAATCCAGATATCATCGACATCGTGATAGATATTCCTGAACCGGCACCAGAGGAGAAAGAGGAAGAAGAGCCTTATGACCCTAGCCAATATTATGTCGACAATGATGAGTACGGAGAAGAGAATTTGGATCCTGAGGATCACCCCACACCAATATTTAGCAGTCAGTATCCCCACACAGCTGCTTGCGCAGGCTTGACCAATCAAGAATCTGAAAACTGCAGCAGAATGGAGTTGGGAAGATTGATCCGACAAAAAATGGAGATTCCATCCATCTTGAGAGACATTGGAGAAAAGCAAGGAGTCTTGATCGAATTTACCGTGAACCGCAAAGGAGAGATCAGCGATGTGGAAGTCATCCAATCTACCCATAAGAGCTTGAGCAAATCAGCGATAGAAGCAATTAAGAAGCTTCCTAAACTGATGCCTGCAACTCAGAATGAACTGCCGGTTGAAATGAGAATGAAAGTCCCTATTGTAGTCGACTTTAGCGGTTAAGCAAGAGCTTCTTATTCGTGAATTCCCCTTTTGGATCAGACACTCTGATCAAATAAAGTCCGTTCACAGCTTCCTGAGGAAATTCGATCTGCACTTCATTTCGCTTATCCTTGATTGCTTGGTGATAGATCAATTTGCCTTCAAGTGTGTAAATCTGGATGTGCTGGATCTTTGAATTAGATTGCAGGAAAATTTTGCCAGTTGTTGGATTTGGGAAAAGATTGATTTGATTTTCTCCCATTATCAAGTTCTCATCTACTCCAACAAAACAGCTTGAATATGAAGGTGGGGCTTGAATTCCTAAATAGCCCTTTTGAAAGTTAGCCGCCTTATTTAGCTGATCCTTTAAGACAGGGATCATCGCTAACTCATCATAGAATACTGATGAGTCATAGGCTACACTATAAACTAGATCAATTGAATGTCGTTCACCTGAATTCAGCTGAAAGGATCTTGTTCCAGCAATGAACTCACCCCAAAATCCTCTTGTGTCAAGTGAGTCTTGTAATGACCTCATATTCCAAGAATTTGAATCTAATGGATCTCCAGAGAAAATAAAATTGGTTGGTCTTGAGAATGGCGCTATATAACCGTTATTCCCATAAACATAGGGCATACTATCTCTCCACAAACTATTGAACCTATTTAGATAATGCTGAATAGTAAAGGAACTTCCAGTTTGTGTGATCCCATCAAATCCACTGGAACTATACGTATAGTGAGAAAATGTCTGCATATCTGTATTGATATACTTCATCCCCACCGCTGGAAGAATAGAATCATATCCAAGATTGTCATAAGGCGGAAATCTGGTAACCGATTCATTGAAGTTATCTCCTGAATAGCCGAAGGCAATATCTGCTGAAGGATCACAGCCAATGCGTATATCATCTACAGTGCCTGTTTCGAATATTCCAGAATTCATGGCTCTCATCGCATAGTCGGTTTGCGATCGATTGACAATAGTATACCTGGCAAAGACATTCTGATCCAAGTTGATTTGCTGACCGTCCTCAAAAATATAGGCCATCAAATGAACTTCTATGTTCATATTATCCACTGTAAGTAAATTATCTGGATATGCGCCATCATTAATAATCACATAAACTGCTTGATCACCTAGAATCCATGGATAATCTCCATTCTCAGGATCATAACAACCATTGAGGTTAGCATCCACAAAAGGAGCAATGTCTGCAGCTTCTCCCAATTCTTCCACTCCATTAGCCGGCCAATTGACAATTGCATAAGGAATTTGATAAGAGGGGTCTTGCCAATTCTGAATATGTTGAACGATCAGGTCTCTTCTCATAAAGTATAGATTCGGTCTAACGGGAGTGCTGTTATTTGAAAGCGCCCCTGCTCCAAAGTCGTTGTCTACAAAACCCTGTATAGCGAGATTTTCATTGTTGTTTTGATCCTTGCCCAAAAGCCAAATCCCGCTACCTCCAAAGCCATCCATTACACCCCTGCGACTATTCTTTGGCATTTCCCAGCCATTTCCAAAATAGAAGATATCGTCGCTGACAGGCTCGAATAAATGCCCTGCACTTGATACTCCAATCTTCAAAAAGTCATTCTCCAAGGCATAAACTCTTGGAAAAGGAGTTAGAGTATCTGAAGCTACTGCATAACCATTCCTTGTGCCAATGTGTATTTTACCTCCATCATATTGTAAAGCGTAAATGGCGGGGTTGGGTAAACTCTCATAGAAATACTCCCAATTCATACCGCTGCCATTCATAATTCCGCCTCTCAAGCGATAATTGAATCGATCTGATCCGTACGACATCCAATATGTGCCATTCTCATCAATATCAAAATCAAAAAGATACTCCTCAGCAATATCATCTTCCGGCACATCGATCTTTTGAATGTCGAATCCATCTTCAATGAGATATGCTCCTTGTCCGGCACTTATAATCCCAACTTCCCCATTGCTTAATCTCATTAATTCAGGCTCTTTTAGCACCAATGTAAAATTATTGTCCCTAACTGCAGTCCAACTAACCCCATCGAACATTTCAACGGTCACAAGGGAAGGAAGGAAAAAGAAGTCGCCGTAGTTCACCACCGCATAGATGCTGTCGCCCCCATTTATTCCCAATTCATAAACATTTCTACTAGGCTCATTGGTAAATTGATCTCCTATTAAAATAGAAAGTCCCTTATCTGTAGCTATATATAGATCTCCTAATGAGTTTACAGCGATATCCCTGATTGTGTCACTAAGGAGTCCATCAGCCTCTGTGAAATTTTGAATAATACCATTACTGTACTTGCTGATCCCACTATCGGTCACAAACCAAGCCTCATCTCCAAGATTTACGATCTGATGGATCCTATTGCTATTCAGATCAGAAAAATCTTTAGTGAAATTCTCAAAATTCGTCCCATCGAATACCGATAAACCAGATGCAGTTGCGAGAAACACTTTTGTAGGTCCTACAGCAAGATCGGTTACGGCGCTATCTGGCAGTCCGTTAGTTGTAGAATAGGTCTTCCAATAACCTTGGGCGTTCAGATTTGAGCATAGAAAACTGAACAAGAGAGGGAATAGTAGCTTAATTGTTCTCATCTTATTTTCTTTCAAGACAAGAAATTTAATCATTTCGATGCTTTATCTTCGCAAAAAGCCATCCGATGAAAGCCAAGATCAGCATAGATCATATTGTCTACAATTACGACACCTCAGAACCAATCGACATTTCAATTCCTCTTAGAGCTGGTTCTGAGAACGTGAACGCATGGTATGTGGATCCCGTTAAGATCGAGCCGGTAATGACCGATCAATTCATTGGGTCAGTGGCTAAAGGTGGTGCGGTAAACTTCAATGATATTGCCTTCAACCCTCACGGTAATGGCACCCATACAGAATGTGTGGGTCATATTTCAAAAGAGAAATACAGCATCAACCAATGCCTGAAAGAATTCATCTTTTCAGCTAAAGTGATCAGCGTTAGGCCTCAAATTGAAGGTGAAGATCAAATTATTCGAGCTGAAGATATTGCTAAGGCTTGGGAAGCTATACCTGAAGGTGCTAAGGCGGTTGTAATTCGCACTCTTCCAAATCCCAAAAGCAAGATCAATAAGCAATATTCAAATACCAACCCTCCATATTTAGAGGTAGAGGTAGTTGATTATCTCTTGGAAAAAGGTGTTGAGCATTTATTGATCGATCTACCCTCTGTAGATAGGGAATTCGACGATGGAGTTTTGGCAGCACATCATCGTTTTTGGGATTATCCTAACTCCCCTCAATTGCACAGAACAATAAGTGAATTGATCTATGTGTCGGATGAACTTGAAGATGGTTTTTATCTATTGAACTTTCAGATAGCGAGTTTTGAGAATGATGCATCTCCATCAAAACCTACCCTATACAGACTAGAGCCTGAAGCCTAAGACTACGATATCATCAACCTGCTCTAGCTCGCCTTTCCACTTCATGATAGCCATGCCTATTTTCTCTTTTTGAGTATCCATTGGCTCGTGTTGTATTGAGACTAATAGGTCTTTAAATGATTTTGATTTGAACTTCTTGCCTTGCTCACCTCCAAATTGATCGGCAAAGCCATCCGAAAAGAGGTAGAATAAATCTCCCTTTTCAAAAGCGATCTCATGATCCTCATAATTGAGTTGCCCTCCAGTATAAGACCCAATGGCTCTTTTATTTGGCTTCAGTTCGATGAGCTCCTCATCTTTGATCATATAAAGGGCATTGTTGGCGCCTGCATAATTGACGGTATTCTTTTCGAAATCGATCACACAGAGCGACATATCCATCCCATCTTTTATGCCATCTTTATCTGTCTGATTAAGTGAGTTGGCCACATTCTTATCGAGCTTGGCAAGTATATCACCTGCATTAGTGGTTTTCTTTTCAGAAACGATCTTATTCATTCCATTGTATCCTACTAAACTCATAAATGCTCCAGGCACTCCATGTCCGGTGCAATCAATTGCTGCTACCACCACTTTCTTACCCACCTGATCGATCCAATAGAAGTCGCCACTCACAATATCTTTCGGACGGAAGTAGACGAATGAATTCGGCAAATAGCTTTTAAACACCTCATCTTCAGGAAGAATAGCTGTTTGAATTCGCTTGGCATAGCGGATACTATCTGTGATGTCTTTGTTCTTCTGAGCCAGCTCATCATTTCGGTCGCTCAATTCAAGGGTACGCTCTTGCACCACCTCCTCTAACTTCAATTTAGCTCTTTTAAGGCTGCTTGTGCGAATACGCATGATCATCCAAAAAAGAAACAATATCCCTAGCACAAGCAAGGTGTAAAACCAAGTTGTCATGTAATAAGGAGGCTCAATACTAAATGAGTATGAAGCCGCTTCCTTATTCCAAATGCCATCCTTATTGGCTGCAATTACCTTCAATGTATAATTGCCAGGTAGCAGATTAGTATAAGAGGCCTGATTCATCTTTGAGGGCGGAGAATACTCTTCATTATAGCCGTCTAGATAATATCTATAAACTACATCATCTGGGTTTTTAAGGCTGATCCCTTTGAATTCGAAGGTGAAGTTATTGTCTTCATATTCGTAGGTTGCAGAATCGATCAAAGGGAAATCTTCATGCTTCACTTCCAATCCACTGATCTCAGTAAGTGGCTCTTGGAGGTTTTCCATGATCTGGCTCGGACTGAACTGCACCAATCCCATAATGGTACCTATCCAGATATTTCCACTCTTATCAAGTGAAGAGGCATTCGAGTTTGCTTCAACGCCCAAAAATCCCTCTCGGCGGCCAAAGTCGATGTATCTGCTTCCTTCTTTGTCGTAGAGCGTTAAGCCCTGACTATTTCCTATCCAGAGTCTTTCATCCAGATCACTTATAATTGAATATGGAGTACTTAGATTGTTTTCTTCATCCTCTTGATGCGCTGTAAACTTTTCCCCATCAAACTCATAGATCACACCTCCATAAGCTCCAAACCACAGATGGTTCTGATGATCTTCTGAGATGGTTATGATAAAGCGTTGATCAATGCCATCTTGCTCTCCATAGGTAGAGAACTTCCCATTGGAGTATTTGCTCAAATCTCCTCCTAGGGTGGCAAACCAAATCTGATCTTTGCTATCTATGAAGATCCTGTAGATGTTGTTCCCACCCAGACCGTCTTTAGTGGTAAATACCTTGCTGTCTCCACTTACTGGATCATAGCGAACTGCCCCTTTTTTAGTTCCAATCCAAAGATTAGCGGAATTGTCTTCAGCTATGGAATATACCGTTTGATCCGGGAGGATCTTCTTTTCCTGAAGATTAGTTAGCTTACCTGTAGTAGGAGAGTATCGAACAACTCCTTCTGCCGGAGTTCCTGCCCAAACAATTCCCCTTGAGTCTTCATATACTGTAAGCACAACCAGCTCAGCTGTTCCGCTTATTCTCTGGAAGTCATTCCCATTGAAATAGTCAAGACCTGCATTCGTACCAACCCATAATCCACCTTTAGCACTAGTGCCAATAGACCACACAATATTATTGCTAAGGCCGTGTTCCTCATTGTAGAGCTTAAAGACTTCTCCAGTAAATAAGTTCAAACCCAACTCTGTTCCAAGCCAGATATTCTGTTCTCTATCTTCATAGATCGACTGCACACTAAAGTAATTCAGGCCTTCTTCAACACTAAATTGCTTGATGTCTTTAGTCTCTATATTCATCTTAAAGACTCCTCTTCTAGAGGTTCCAATCCAGATATTTCCTCTTTGGTCGGCGATCAATGATTGACATTCAGTACCTGAAATAGAGTCTCTTTGAATACTATAATGAGTGATCTTGTAGGGCTTCTTACTATGATCTATCAAGCTGATCCCATCATTGTAGTAGCCTATTGCGGTAAGTCCATTTCCCAAATACTCCACCTGATTGATCAGGTCGCTCCTCAAGCCATTCGTATGGTCTAGAAGTTCAAAGGTGTTTTCTTCATCCTCATTTTTGATTGTCAATCCCCGATCAGTTGCAATCCACAACCTTCCATCATCATCCATAGATAGATCAAGTATATAATTGGATGATAGTCGGCCAGACCGATTGAAGGTATATACTTCATTGCTCTTGGTATTCAAATAAAGCATACCATTACCATCAGTTCCTATGTATATGTTCCCTTCTTTATCTTCTGCAAAAGAGGTAATGCTTTTGAAGTCGGAATAGGCAGCGAAGTCGTAGTTGTTGATCGATTGTCGCTCCCAATTGTAAACGCTAAGTCCGCCTGCCCAATGTCCGAACCACAAATTGCCTTTGCTGTCTTTGAATGATGATGAAATCCAGTTTTCTGCCAGGCTGTCTTTCTGATCATAGAGCTCAAATTGCTTTCCATCGAATCTGTTCAAACCAGACATGGTACCTATCCATAGATAGCCCGCATTGTCTTGGATGATGGTGTTCACAACCGACTGTGACAAACCTTCCTCCACCCCATGATGGATGAAGCTGTATTGTTGAGCGCTCAGCAAGGCTGAGGTGAAGATAGAAAGCGAAAGCAATAATGATCTTAATCGCATTTTAGTTTGATTTTATAGGCTTTGAGTGCAGCTAGTTCCTGGCAAAACTTCGCCTTATCTACAGCCTGTTTATCGATATAGTAATTCACCATACCAAAGTCATAGGTCTCCTTGCTAAATTGAATAGTATAAGAAGGGTACTCTAACCACAGATCTTCAACAGTGCTGAAGTTGATTGTTTGAGTCCTCTCTCTGATCTTAGGGTCGATCTTGTAGCTTACTGCGCCAGCAGTTGTTTCCTTTTGATATGATTCTACCTTCGACGCTTTAGAATCTCTATTTGAGGAAGCCACTTCTCGGATCAGACCAGTCTCCATCTGTGTTTTGGTTTGTTTATTCTCGCTGGTTTCCACAGCTCTCGCAGTCTGCTCTTCTCTCTGCTGACTCTTATATCTCTTGACCTCATTCTCTACCCTGGCCTTTTCTATCATAGAAGAGTCCTGCTTTTCTTTTGTCTTTTGTTGCACTTCAGCACTGCTCATTTTGCGGTTCTCTTCAGCAACCTGCCTGATCAAACTGCTTTCATAGCCTCTCTTCAAAGCCAGGTTAGCTCGCTTCTGCTTTTCCCTTTCCAAACGCTCCCTTCGCATTCGCATCTCATAGCTTTCATTGGCATCAGCTTTCTTTTCACTAGAAACATCTTCCTCAACTAGATCAGAAGTATTTTCTTCCAAAACTTCTTCATGGCTAGCACTGCTCAGTACTTGCTCCGGTTCTTTGATCTCTGGAGGAGGTTTGATCTCCGGTGTTTTACCTTCAACCTTTCTCGCATTTCGCGGAATGGGTTTAACTATTGGTGAAGCGCCTTTACTTTCCAGTCGCTCCGATTCATCCATCAAGCGATCCACTCTAGATTGGACTGCTCGCAAATGAGCACGATCAAAATCGAATTTATTTTCTCCCGGAATGTAACGAAGGATCATGATCGGCTTATCCATAATGGAGCCGTCTAATCCCACATAGTTCTTGATCAGGTCTGTTTCTATATCAAAAGTTGCATAGACATCCTCCTGCATTTTTTCTTCGGGCAGCTTTGTGCTAACCACGAAACGAGTTGTGAAGTGGTAGTCTTTGGAGACCTCAAAAAGGAAATCGTGTCCCAATTGCAACAAGACCTTGAACCTCCCTTTCTTATTGGTGTTTAACTCTTCATAAAGTTGATTATCCTTGAATATCTTGACCTTGGCTGTGGGGTTTTCTGGATCTTCATCATAATAAACTACCCCATTGATCCGAATCTGAGCATAGAGATTGTTTGAGAAACATAGGATACACAGAAGTATGCCTGAAAAAATAGATCGAATTAGAAAGCTTCTGTGATTACTTTTGCTCACGCTTCATGGATTGCTTGCATTCAAAGTAAATGAAAATATCCCAAAGCTTGTTCTCATAATTCCTTCATTCAAAAGAGTTTAGTATTGTGAATTCCCCATCGATAAAATACCTCATACTGCTCCATATTGTGGTGTTGATCTTTGGATTCACAGGAATTTTAGGCAAACTCATTAGCATCCCTTCTGAATTATTGGTGTGGTATCGCATGCTGATCGCCAGTGTTTCATTAGCAATTTATATCAAACTTAGAGGTAAGTCCTTAAAGCTTAAAAAAGAAGGTCGCATCAAAGTCACCACAGTTGGTTTCATCATTGCAGCCCATTGGATCTTCTTCTTTGAGGCTATCAAGCAATCCAATGTGAGTATAACTCTTGCGGCATTGGCAACAGCTTCAATTTTTACCGCTTTGTTAGAACCGCTTTTCTTCAAGAGGAAAATCCACTACTATGAACTATTCTTAGGAGCATTGGTGCTTTTAGGACTTTATTTCATCTTTCAATTCGAGACCGACAATGCCACGGGGATCATTTTGGGAGTTATAGCAGCTTTTCTCGCTTCACTTTTCACCGTGATCAATGGAAAGTTGATCAAGCAGTACGACTCAGAACGTATCTCACTTTATGAACTAAGCGGTGGTGTTCTGGCCATTAGTATCTACTTTCTCTTGGGCTTAGCTGATGATGCCTTCAGTCTTGAAATTCCTACTTCAGATCTTCTATGGCTTTTGGTATTAGGGGTGATCTGCACAGCTTTTGCTTTTGTGGCCAGTGTGGAAGTGATGAAAGAGCTCACTCCTTTTACGGTGAGTTTGAGTATAAACTTAGAGCCTGTATATGGGATAATACTGGCTTTTTTGATCTTTGGAGAAGAGGAGAAAATGTCGTTGGGATTCTATTTAGGAACAATTTTGATTCTCTCTTCCATCTTCGTCAATGTATGGCTTAAAAGAAGAGCGCGTAAGCGAGCTCAAAAGGCCAAATAATATCTGGTAGAGCTAGGCAGACTGCTTATATTTGTGCCTCAATTTTTCCGAATGAAAAGCAGCGACTCTAAAAGCCGTCATCTTATTACCGCCGCCCTTCCCTATGCGAACGGACCAATACATATTGGCCATCTTGCTGGAGCGTATCTTCCGGCAGACACCTATGTTCGTTATCTGCGCGCTTTGGATAAGGATGTAGCATTCATCTGCGGCTCTGACGAGCATGGTGCTGCTATCACTTTAAGAGCAAAGAAAGAAGATAAGAGTCCGGCCGAGATCGTAGATAAATATCATAAGATCAATGCAGAGGCTTTCGCCGATTTTGGGATTTCTTTTGATGAGTTCCATCGCACCTCAGCAGAGATCCACCATAAGACAGCTCAGGATTTCTTCTTGAAGCTGAACGAGCAGAATGCTTTTGAGGTTAAGGAAAGCGAGCAATTCTACGATGAGGAGTTTCAGCAATTCCTAGCAGATAGATATGTTCAAGGTACTTGTCCGAAATGCGGATATGAAGCAGCCTATGGAGATCAATGCGAAAGCTGTGGAAGCTCTTTGAGTCCGACAGATCTAATCAATCCAAAATCAACTCTCAGCGGGAAAACACCGGTATTGAAGACTACTCGCCATTGGTATTTGCCAATGCAGAATGAAGAAGCTTGGTTAAAAGATTGGATAGAAAATGGCAAACTTGAGGGCAAGCCTCATCACGATCCAAAGAATTGGCGTAAACCTGTGGTTGGTCAATGTAAGTCGTGGATCGACGGCGGATTGCAATCAAGAGCTATGACCCGCGATCTAGATTGGGGAGTAAAAGTACCTCTTGAAGGAGCTGAGGGTAAGGTGCTATACGTTTGGTTAGATGCACCCATCGGCTATATCTCAGCCACAAAAGATTGGGCGGAAAGAGAGGGAAAGAATTGGGAAGATTATTGGAAATCTGATGAGAGTAGGCTTATTCATTTCATCGGTAAAGACAACATTGTTTTCCACTGTATCATATTCCCGATCTTACTTAAGAAACACGGAGAATATATTCTTCCGGAGAATGTACCTGCCAATGAATTTTTGAATTTAGAAGGACAAAAGATCTCTACTTCTAGAAACTGGGCAGTTTGGTTACATGAGTATCTGGAGGATCTAAAGGATCTGAAGCACCATAAAGATGTGCTTCGCTATGTACTTAGCTCAATTGCTCCAGAAAGTAAAGACAGCGAATTTACCTGGGGAGATTTTCAAGCGAGAAACAATTCGGAGTTAGTAGCCATTTACGGGAATTTCGTGAACAGGGTATTGGTCTTGAACCAAAAATATTATGAGGGGAAAGTGCCAGAGGCTATTGATCTTTCAGAATATCAGGATATCATCGATCAAATGAATGCCCACATCGAGAGATGCAGTCAGAATCTTGAAGCTTTCAGATTTAGGGATGCCATTCAAGATGCAATGTCGCTCGCGAGATTGGGAAATAAATTCTTGGCAGATGCCGAGCCGTGGAAGCTGATCAAAACAGAGCCTGAAAAAGTTAAAACGATCATACATCTCGCTTTGCAAATAGCGGCTAATTGCGCATTGATCTTTGAGCCATTCTTACCCGACAGTTCAGCATCACTGCAATCCTATCTTCATCTGGAAGGACTAAAATGGAAGGATCTGGGTAGAATAGACCTCTTAAAAGCAGGAGACCCCGTTGAAAAAGGCGACCTTTTATTTTCTAAGCTTGAAGATGAGGTAGTAGAGGCCCAAATTGAAAAATTAAAAGCTTCAAATAGCAGCAAAACAGAGAAAAGTTCACAATCGAATTCCAAAAAAGCATTGAATATGAAAGAGATCATTGAATTTGAAGATTTTCTAAAGCTAGATCTAAGGTTGGGAACGATCCTAAAAGCTGAAAAACTTGAAAAGAGCAATAAACTCCTAAGAATTCGAGTAGACTTAGGTGCTGAAGAACGCACCGTATTATCTGGGATTGCCAAACATTATGAGCCTGAAGAGCTTATTGGCCGTCAAGTTCAATTGGTAATCAATCTAAAACCCAGAAAGATCATGGGTGAGCTTTCAGAAGGAATGATCCTAATGGGAGAGGATGAAGATGGCAAATTGAGCCTTATTGGACCTGATAAATCAATCGCCAATGGGTCAGCGGTTAGTTAAGCTGACTATATTTCTAGCATCTTTAGATTGAGCCACTTAAGTAGGTGGTTATTACCTGAATCTCCCTCTAAATCTGCAAAATCTCTCGACTAAAAGCAGTTTTTCTTCGACTTATACACAACCATCTGGTGATTTTTTTCGTCTAATGCTTGAGAAAACTGCCAGCTACTGTCTAATATTGAATTAATTATATTTGTTTGGTGCCGGTAGGTCCGTAAACTCTATTGCTTATTGCTAACTAATACCACTTAATGAAGCGTTTCTTCAGGCTATTACTGTTTATCGGTATCCTTTTGCTTGGGTCTTATAAGTCTCATGCATTAGTTATTGGTGCTGCCACATCAGAGCAACAACCTTCTTGTCAGGGGGCGTTTGATGGTTGGGTGACAATTGATTCATTGATCACATCACCACCAACAGGTCCTTATGTTATTCGTATCAATACTGTGCCTGTGCAATTCTTCAATGTAGGTGACACAGTATTCAATCTTACTACTCAGAATTACATCATTACCATACTGGATTTAGCGGATAACTCAGTTGCTTTTGCTCCTGTGAATTTTGCTTCTTCCGGACTAAACGCAGCCGCCTTCTCATTCCCAGCCTCTTGTTTTGGAGTATGTGATGGTAGTGCGAGTGTGGCAGCTATTGGAGGTTCTACTCCTTACACTTTCGCATGGGATGATCCTCTAGCACAAACCACTCAAGTGGCAACAAACCTTTGTGCAGGTGTATATAGAGTAACAGTGAGCGATAACAATGGTTGTACTGTAGTTGACTCTACAACAGTTGCAGAGCCACCACAGATCTTGCCCAATGTTGTTGTAACTGATGTAAGTTGTTTTGGATTCAGTGATGGATCTGCAACTTCCACTCCTAGTGGAGGAACGGGGACATTTGTGGGATATGCATGGTCTAGTAGCGGTAATACTACTCCAACCGAAGGTAGCTTAACTGCTGGTACATATACCATCACTGTTACAGATGATGATGGTTGTACGGGTACGCAGACGTTTACAGTTGGCCAACCTGCAGCACTTGCAGTTAATTTCAGTATAGTTAATGTAGACTGTTTTAGTGATAGTACAGGATCCATCACCTCTAATGTGAGTGGAGGAACAACAGCATATACCTTTAACTGGAATGATGGTCCAACAACACAAAACAGGACCTTGATTCCCTCCGGAACTTATACGGTTACCATCACAGATAATAATGGATGTGTGCTTGTAGATTCAGCTACTGTTATTGAAAACCCCGATATTAATATCACCTTGAATGTATTGCAGAACAATGCATGTTTTGGAGATACTGATGGTAGGATCAATGGAAGTTGGACTGGCGGTTCTGCGCCTTATTCATTTGATTGGTCGAATCTTGCCAATGGAACCGGAGCTAATTCTACAATTAATAATCTTGCTGCGGGCACTTACACTGTAACGGTCACAGATAATTTAGGATGTACTCAAGTTGACTCAATAGCTGTAACCGAACAACCTCAAATTCAGATCGCAGTTGATAATGTAACTGATCCAAGCTGTAATGGTGATTCAGATGGATCAATTGGTCTTACAGTGAGTGGAGGAACTCCAGCCTTGACCTTTGGATGGAATACAACTGCTACTACTGAAGACATTAGCTCATTAGGAGCAGGAACATATACATTGACCGTAACTGATGCCAATGGATGTACGGCAGTCTTCGACACTACTTTGAATAATCCACCATTGCTCACTTTGGTATTTGACAGTTTGAGCAACGTAAGTTGTAATGGACTTAATGATGGTTATGCAAGTGTACTCCCAAGTGGAGGTACAGGAGCTTACACATACAATTGGAGCAATATTGTTTCTACAGCGGCTAATCCAAACCTAATTGCGGGCACTTATACGATCACTGTGACTGATGCGAGTGGTTGTACGGCTGTAGATAGCACCACCATTACTCAGCCAGCTGCAATTTCTGTAGCTATGGGCTCTACCCCTGCCAGCTGTGCGGGTATAAATGATGGTACTGCCCAGTCTACACCTAGCGGAGGTACGCCACCTTACACTTATTTGTGGGCACCTGGTTCACAAACCACACAAAACATCACCAACCTCGCCGCTGGTACTTACACCGTTACTGTTACAGATCAGAATGGTTGTACTGAAAGGGATAGTGTAGTTGTTGGCGCACCAACAGCGATAACAATAAATATTACCCCGAGCAATTTAGCTTGTAATGGAGATAATTCAGGTGCTGCATTAGCAAATGTTTTGGGGGGAAATCCACCTTATACTTTCCTTTGGGATGATCCATTGGCTCAGACTACTAATCCTGCTTCATCCCTTGCGGCAGGCACTTACCGATTAACTGTAACGGATAATAGTGGATGTACCGGAGTAGATTCTATCACCTTAACTGAACCTGCTGTATTGGCAGGTACGCTAAACACTTACGATGTGAGTTGTGGAGGTGTAAATGATGGTGCTGCAAGAGTAATTGCAAGTGGAGGCACCTTGCCTTATACTTACCAATGGGGTCCTGGTAACCCTACCGGACAAGGAACGGATTCCATTTCGGGATTGGCTGCAGGTAACTATAGCCTTACCCTCACTGATGATAATGGTTGTAATACCACTTTCAATTTTACCATCAATCAATCACCGCCTACTTTCAGTATTGCAGATTCTAGTGTAGATCCACTATGTAATGGGGGCAATACAGGCTTTATTGGACTTCAGATTAGTGGTGGAGCAGCACCCTTTAATTACAATTGGACTCCAGGGCCACTGCCAAATCAACCAAATCAGCCCGGACTGATTGCGGGAACTTACAATGTGACCGTAACAGATAACAATGGCTGTACGAATACGAGATCAATAAACTTAAATCAACCTTCTGCTATCAATGTAATAGATAGTATAACGGATGAGAGCTGTTTCCCGGGAAACGATGGAATAATTACACTCATTGTAAGTGGAGGTACTCCTGGCTATAATTACAATTGGAGTCCACCTTTATCTAACTCACCAAATCAAACTGGCTTATCAGCTGGAACATATGATGTAACTATAACAGACCTTAATGCCTGTTCTGTAACTGGTAGCTATACGGTGAATGCAATTGGAGCACCATTCACAGTCTCATTGATCCCTAATGATGTCTCTTGTAATGGTCTATCAGATGGATCTATACTTGCAAATACAAATCCAGGAGGTTCGAATTTCAGATACACTTGGTCTGATATTGGTCCTGGAGCTTCATTAAGATTTCCACTTTCTGCTGGAACTTATACAGTTACGGTTACAGATACACTTACAGGGTGTTTTGTGATAGATAGTGCTACCGTGAATCAACCTCCTGTGATCCAGAGCAATTTGAATATCACGCCTGATGGTTGTAGTTCATCTGGAGCAGGAAGTGTGACTTCAAACCCAAGCGGTGGAAATGGCGCACCTTTTAATTTTGCGTGGAATACACCAGGTGGAACAGTAAGCGGTAATTCAGTGACTAACCTCAGTGCAGGAATCTACGATGTTACAATCACAGATAATAATGGCTGTACATTGGTAGACACCTTTACAGTAAGTTCTGTTACTAGCAATATCATTCCTAATGATTCGGTAACAGATGCCAGCTGTTTTGGTGGCTGTGATGGATTCATCAGATTGAACCCTACTGGAGGAGTGGCTCCTTATTTCTTTGCTTGGAGTGACCTCCCCATTGTTTCTCCAAACAGATCATTCCTTTGTGCAGGTAATTACACAGTAACCATAACAGGCTCGGATAATTGCGATACGGTACTTACCCTTACAGTTGGTCAGGCTCCGGCAATCTCAGCAACTATAAACACTACTCCCGATACATGTGTGCAGGGTGTTGGTGGAGCTAGAGCTACTGCTATAACAAATGGAACGCCTCCATATACCTTTAATTGGCCTTTCGGAGGTGTAGCTGTTGGCGATAGTGTCAGAGATCTTACTGCGGGTAATTACAACCTAACGATTACAGATGATGATGGATGCCAATCTATCCTTCCTTTCACAATCGGGAATGATGCCAACTTTACAGTAAACTTAACCACCACCCCTGTAAGCTGTAGTGATGGAAGTGATGGAACCATTACCGTAAATGTGGTTAATGGAACTTCGCCAGTCACCTACGACTGGACAGGTGGTTTATCAGGTCCAATGCCAGGTAATCTTAGAGCGGGAACTTATACCATTACTGTGACAGACGCTGTTGGTTGTGGTGCCATTAAATCCATCCAAGTAATACAACCTCCAAAAATCGAGTTTTTAGGTGTTTTAACTACCCCTGAGAATTGTATTCCAGGTAATGATGGAACGGGCAAGGCTAACTTTATTGGAGGTACTCCACCTTACAATTATACTTGGCCAGCGCCCGGTGTTGGAATTGGGGATTCAGTTAGTGGTCTACCTGCTGGTAATTACAATTTGACTTTTGCAGATGCCAATGGATGTGATACTATAGTAAACTTTACTATTGGAGCTGCAGCAGCATTCAATGTGAACTTAACTAAGGTCGATGCTAGCTGCAATGGAGCAATGGATGGTTCAATCAGCTTGGCAGTCACCGGAGCTGTGCCTCCATTAACTTACAACTGGTCAGATATTGGTCTTGGTCCACAAAATAGAACGAACCTAGGAGCAGGGGTTTATGTAGTTACCATTACTGATGGCACCGGATGTCCTGAAATTGCATCCACTGCAATCAGGGAAGCAGATGCAGTTATTATTGACGAAATAGTTGTTACAGACGAAAGTTGTACCCCTGGATTTGATGGAACAGCAACTTCTGTTATCCAAGGTGGTATTCCCCCTTATACCTATACATGGACGGGTACAACAGCAACCACTCCAGGAGTTACGGGATTGGTTGCAGGCACATACGAATTAATCGTTACTGATTCTGCAGGATGCGCAGACACGGCAAATTATGTTATTGGCACAGGTTCAAACATTACACCTAACGAGACAATCACAGATGCTAGTTGTTTTAGCTTCTGTGACGGACAAATAACACTGAGCCCTACCGGAGGAATTGCTCCTTATACTTACAATTGGACTCCTATTCCAGGAACTACAGAAACATTGAGCAATCTATGCGCCGGTGGATATCAAGTTACGATTACTGACAACATAGGCTGCTCAACGATTGAAAGCTTTATTGTAGATGAACCAAACGACATGCTCGCAACCTTTACGCGAACAACTGAATCCTGTGTTCCTGGTGGAGATGGAACCGTGAGTATTGATGTGAGTAGAGGAACACAGCCATATACATACAATTGGGGCTCAGGAAACGTGCCAGGTAATTCAATTGGATTCTTAAATGCAGGTAGTTATAATGTTACTGTAACTGACGCCAATGCATGTTCAAAGGTATTCCCATATATCATAGACCCTAGTTCCGCAATTACAGTTTCTACAGTTACCACTCCTGCTTCTTGTGGAAACA
This sequence comes from Flavobacteriales bacterium, assembly GCA_002706365.1. Lineage (GTDB taxonomy): Bacteria > Bacteroidota > Bacteroidia > Flavobacteriales_E > Vicingaceae > UBA1494. The sequence goes on from PALM01000032.1 coordinate 132,548, forward strand.
ACGACGGAACAATTACTGTAAGTGTAGCGAACTCAACAAACCCTCTAACCTTTGATTGGAGCAATATATCTGTTGGTGGAGCAGATCCAATCAATTTGGCAGCTGGAACATATACTGTTACTGTGACTGATGGTAATGGATGTACTGATGTTGAAACGGTCACCGTGATTGAGGATGGCAATTACCCACTCAATGAGGTCATTACCGATGTGAGTTGTAATGGAGATTGTGATGGGGATATTACACTTTCACCTTCTGGTGGTGTTAGCCCTTATACTTATCTGTGGGATAATAACACAACTAATTTCTTCAGGGCCGGTCTTTGTGCAGGCACCTATGATGTTACTGTAACCGATAATACCGGATGTTCTACAACAGGAAGTTTCGATGTTGGAGAACCTCCAGTCTTAGATGCAAACCTCACAGTTGTGGATGAATCCTGCAACCCTGGTGGTGATGGTTCTGTTACTTCTACACCTCTTGGAGGAACTGCTCCATTCACTTATCTATGGTCGCCCGGTGGTGCAACGAGCTCTTCAATCTCAAGCCTTGGAAGCGGAACCTATAGAGTAACTGTAACAGACGACAATGGTTGTTCAGTAGTGGATAGCGCTGATGTAGCAAGTGGTGGCAATATTGTGCTTAATGAAGTCATCAATGATGCCAATTGTAATGGTAATTGTAATGGAGATATTACTCTAGCACCTTCAGGTGGATCAGCACCTTATACTTACTTATGGGATAATAACTCAAATGCCAATAATAGAACTGCACTATGTGCAGGTAATTACGATGTAACAGTAACCGACAATTTTGGGTGTTCTACTACTAGGTCGTTTACCGTGAACGAGCCAGCTGTTCTTGAAGCCAATGCTACTGCAACAGATGAGTCCTGCTTCCCTAGAAATGATGGAACAACGAATACTTCAGCAACTGGAGGTACACCACCATACACCTACTTATGGTCATCTGGTGGAGCAACAACAACTGGATTAACTGGTCTTAATAGTGGTAACTATACAGTTACAGTAACGGATAATAATGGCTGTACTGATGTAGAAACCGTTACCGTGAACACTGGTGGAAGTATTTCTCTGAACGAAACTGTGATCAGTCCAACATGTTTCAGTGATTGTGATGGATCTATCACCTTGTCCCCTTCTGGAGGGTCGTCTCCTTATACCTATCTATGGGATGATAATTCAACTAGCTTCTTCAGAACTTCTTTATGCGCTGGCAACTACGATGTAACAGTAACTGATTTCTTTGGCTGTAGAAGAACTGCAACTATTGCAGTTACTGAGCCAGATTCACTTCAAGCCAACATGAGTTCTACTGCTGAAAGTTGTACTCCTGGTGCTGATGGAACAGCCTCTAGTTCAGCTCTTGGTGGAACTCCTCCTTACACCTACAATTGGTCGCCAGTAGCGGCAACTACTCCTGGTATTAGCAGCTTGAATGCCGGAACTTACAGATTGACCATTACAGATGATAATGGATGCTTTGTAGTAGACAGTATTGTGGTAAATGGTGGTGGAAATATTCAATTCAATGAGACCATCGTAGATGCAAGCTGTAATGGAGATTGTGATGGTAATATTAGCTTAAGTCCTTCAGGTGGAACAGCACCTTATACTTATCTGTGGGATGATAATTCAACTAACTTCTTTAGAGCTGGATTATGCGCAGGGACTTATAGCGTAACTGTCACCGACAATACCTCTTGTAGTGCAAGTACTAGCTTTACTGTAATTGAACCGGCTGTGCTCAGTTCAAATCTTAATTCCTTTGATGAATCGTGTACTCCAGGTAATGATGGATCAGCAACTACTGCAGTAAGTGGAGGTACGCCTCCGTATACTTATCTGTGGTCTCCGGGCGGTGCCACAACACCTGGAATAAGCAGCCTGAATGCTGGTTCATACTTTGTAACCATTACAGATAATAATGGATGTGTTGCACTTGACACTGCTGTGATCAATTCTGGAGGAAATATCCAATTCAATGAAATCATTGATGAAGCAAGCTGTAATGGTACTTGCGATGGAAGAATAAGAATCTTCATCAGTGGAGGAACAGGCCCTTATGCATTCCTCTGGAATGATAATCTAACAAACAGTAATAGACCGGGATTATGTGCCGGTACTTATTCACTTACAGTTACTGATGGAACAGGATGTACTAAAGTGGGAACATTCGCAGTGAACGAGCCTCCAGTACTACAAGCAAATGTTGGTTCTGTAGATGAGAGTTGTGCACCTGGAAATGATGGTAGAGCAACTACAGCCGCTACCGGAGGTACTGCTCCATACACCTATCGTTGGAGCCCGGGTGGCGCAGTTACACCAAACTTGAGTGGACTTAGCGCAGGAAGTTATTTTGTAACTGTTACAGATAACAATGGCTGTTCTGACTTAGATACTGCTATTGTAAATAGTGGTGGAAACATCATCCTCAATGAAATAATCAATGATGCCAGCTGTAATGGAGATTGTGATGGAGATATCACACTAAATCCTAGCGGTGGTGTTGCCCCATATTCTTTCCTATGGGATGATAATACAACTAACCCTTCCAGAACTAATCTTTGTGCTGGTAGCTATGATGTAACCATAACCGACAATATTGGATGTATAGCAATAAGAACGGTTTCTGTTAGTGAACCGGATCCGCTCTTGGCTAATGCTGTTCCAGTTGATGAAGGCTGTGCAGGTGGGGATGGATCTGTTGGTACCTCGGCAAGTGGTGGTACACCTCCATACACTTACCTATGGAGCTTTGGATCAGCTACAACTCCGGGAATTAGCGGATTGACTGCCGGATCATATACAGTGACTCTTAGCGATAATAATGGCTGTACTACAATTGAATCTGTTGTGGTCAATACAGGAGGTAATTTTGTCTTGAATGAAGTAACAACGGGTGTAAGTTGTAATGGGGAATGTGATGGAAGTATAGTTCTAAGTCCTAGTGGAGGAGTTTCTCCATACACTTATCTCTGGGATGACAATTCTACTGATTCCAGCAGAACAGGATTATGTGCTGGCACTTATTCTGTTACTATAACAGATGCAACTGCTTGTGCAATTACAAGATTCTTGACATTAGTTGATCCTCCTCTCATTACTCTGACTTTGAATTCTTCTTCAGTGCTGATCTGTAGTTCAGATTGTGATGGTACTGCAGATGTAAGTGCAAGTGGTGGTACAGCGCCTTATACATTTAATTGGGATGGCGGACAAACGGGTAGCACACCAAACGATCTATGCTTTGGTCCAAATATTTTAACTGTTACAGATGCCATTGGATGTACAGAACAGCTTACTGTGAATATTGCAGCAATAGATACAGTTGATGCTCAGGTTCCTGCAGATAACATAATCTGCGAAGGGGATAGTATAGAGTTGAGAGGTACAGTTCTTGGATCTACAGTCACATCTTTTGGTTGGTATTTGGGAGACGCAACTACTCTACTTACTAATTCACTTGACACTACGATCCTAAGACCAATAGGTACTTATTCATTCTTCCTTATTGCGACAAATGGAAGTTGTAGCGATACCACTGAGTATAATCCTACAGTTGTACCAAACCCAGCTATAATGGTGTCTCCTACGATCAACATCTATGAGGATGAAGTGGCCACTCTTAATATTAGCGGAAAACAAGCAAGCTATCTGTACAATTGGAGTCCGGCAGAAGGCTTGAACGATAGTACACTTGCTGAACCAACAGCCACATTAGAAGAGAGTCGTACATATGTGCTCACAGTTACAGACACCAATGGATGTAACTATATTGATTCCATAAGAGTGATCTATAATGAGGAATTGAGAATCCCATCAGGTATCTCTCCAAATGGTGATGGCAAGAACGATGTATGGAGAATTTCCGTATTAGAAGAGTTCCCGAATGCAAGTGTTCAGATCTTCAACCGTTGGGGAGAGCTGTTGTATGAGCAGCCTAATGGATATAAAGAACCATGGGACGGAACTTATAAAGGCAAGGCCCTTCCGGTAGGAACGTATTATTATGTGATCGATCTGAAGAGCGATCGCTTTGAAACGATAACTGGCCCAATAACAATTGTGAAATAAGATGTTGAAGCAACTACATAGACTGATTCTTACTGGATGCTTGCTGAGTCTGGGCTTCATCGCCATAGGTCAACAATTGCCTCAATACAGCCAGTATATTCTAAATCGATATGTGATCAATCCTGCCTCAGCGGGTAGTGAGCAATATTTCGTAGGACAAACCAATTACCGTAATCAATGGGCTGGTATCAAAGATGCCCCATCTACATACATCTTAAGTGTAAATGGTCCATTAGCTAGTAATATGGGAATTGGTGGTTACCTCTTTTCGGATGTAACCGGCCCCACAAGAAGAAATGGCTTTAACTTCTCTTATTCATATATCATTCAGTTGAATGATGAGATCAGGTTATCTATGGCGCTTAATGCAGGATTATTGCAATTCACAATTGACGGTACCGAGATCACTTTCGAAGAAGAGAACGATAATATTTTGGCTTCGGCTAGAGAAGATAATTTTTTCCCAGATGCCGGATTTAGTATATACCTCTTTGGCCCTAATTACTTCTTCGGCGCTTCAGCACCTCAACTTATCAGGAATCAGTTGGATTTCGAGAAGTCGGTTGAAGATCCTACAGGTCGTTTAACATCTCATTATTTCATCACAGGTGGATATACTTATGAGATCAATGATGATTTTGATCTAGAACCATCAATGATGCTGAAATATGTGCGTCCGGTTCCCATGCAATACGAATTCAGCGTGAGAGGAATCTATCAAGATATGGCTTGGTTAGGACTCTCATATAGAAAAACGGATGCAATAGTCTTATTGGCTGGATATACTCTGCAGGATAATATATCTATAGGCTATGCCTATGACTTTATTCAGTCAAATATTGGCAACTACAGCAGTGGCTCACATGAGATCATGCTATCTGTGAAGTTCAATAAAAGAAAGAGTTCTATCCCCGACGAAGATTAAATAGCTCCTCCAAAATGGCAAACTTCCAAGAACTGATCAATGGAGACACCCCGGTTTTAGTCGACTTCTTTGCAGAGTGGTGCGGCCCCTGCAAAATGATGCCTCCTATCTTACAAGAGGTTAAGAAAGAGCTAAAAGACCAAATACATATCATCAAGATCGATGTAGATAAGAATCAGAATGCTGCAGCTCATTATAGAGTGAGTGGAGTTCCTACTTTGATGATCTTTAAGAATGGCAAAAGTCTCTGGCGACAGTCAGGTGTTATTCCGGCCAATCAATTGATCCAACAGATCAAATCCCTGGCTTAAGCTTATTGAGGCAAGCTGGCAAATTGAAAGCCTTCTTCACTTCTTTCCTTCAAGATTCGCTCAACAGCATACATCATTTTGGCAGCTGCTTTCTCACTATCGTGAAATAAGAGAATATCGCCTGCTTTGAGCTTGGAATTGGCATTTTCATAGCATTTTTCAGCGCTTACTGATGGATGGTAATCCATGCTGAGTGCAGACCACATCATGATCTTATACCTGCCCTTCAATGCTGCAATCTGAGCAGGTTTCATTTTTCCATATGGCGGTCGGAAATAGCGCGTTTGATATAGGTTTTGAAAATCTTGTACATCCTTTAGATAAGACATATTGGTCGACTTCCAGCCATTTGTGTGCTTGTAAGTATGGTTCCCAATAGTATGCCCTTCCTCTAAGATCCTATCAAATAGCTCTGGGTTCTTTTCTATATTCTTCCCAACGCAAAAGAATGTAGCCTTGGCATTGTACTCTTTGAGTTTGTCTAATAGCTTGTCTGTAACTCCTATGACTGGCCCGTCATCGAAGGTTAAGAATAATTGTTTTTGATCTGTCTTTACCTTCCATTTTAAAGATGGGTAAAGCGATCTGAGAATTGAAGCTGGATGGGTTATCATCTTATCCAAATAGGTGAGCATACACCTCTTCGATCTTTCCAACAGGCACTAGCTCTATCCTTTTATGGTCGGAAGATAGCCCTTTTAGATTGTATTTGGAAATGAAGATCTTTTCAAAACCGAGCTTTTCAGCTTCCTGAATACGCTGATCGATCTTTTGAACTGCTCGTATTTCTCCCGACAAACCAACTTCTGCGGCAAAGCAATACTTTGGTTTCAAAGGAACATCTTCATTGGAAGATAGCACTGCGGCAATCACTGCAAGGTCTATTGCCGGATCCTCTACTTTGATACCACCGGCTATATTCAAAAAGACATCCTTGGCAGCAAGCCTGAAACCAGAACGTTTCTCCAACACCGCCAATAGCATATTCAACCTTCTTAGATCGAAGCCGGTTGCTGATCGTTGTGGTGTTCCGTAAGCAGCAGAACTAACCAATGCCTGAACTTCGATCAGCATTGGTCGCATACCTTCTAATGTTGCAGCCACACAGCTCCCACTCAATTGCTCTTCACGATCCGATATAAGTATCTCAGATGGATTTTCTACCTGCACTAGACCTTTCCCCTGCATTTCATAGATTCCAATCTCATTAGTAGCTCCAAATCGATTCTTTGAGCTTCGCAGAATGCGATACATATAATTGCGATCCCCTTCAAACTGTAATACCACATCTACCATGTGTTCAAGGACTTTCGGACCGGCTATGCTTCCCTCCTTATTGATATGACCTATTAAAAAGACCGGAGTATTGGTCTCCTTAGCAAATCGCATGAATTCAGCGGCACATTCACGTATTTGAGAAATACTTCCAGCAGATGATTCTATCAATGAAGAGTGCATGGTTTGTATACTGTCGATCACCACAATATCCGGATTGATCTCGGGCAATTGCTGCATCACATTCTGCATGGAAGTTTCCGAAAGCAATAGACTTTGATCATTATCGATACCAATACGTTCAGCTCTCATCTTGATCTGATGCTTGCTTTCCTCGCCGCTTATATAGAGCACCTTTATCCCAGTCCACTGCAAAGCCATTTGCAACAACAAAGTAGACTTCCCTATACCGGGTTCTCCTCCAAAAAGCACCAATGATCCTGGAACTAAGCCTCCTCCTAAAACACGGTTCAATTCTTTGTCGGGACATTGATAACGGACTTCCTTTTGTCCTTCTATATCGACAATGGGAATGGCTTTTTCTGCCCTTTTTGAAGAAGGTCGCGAAGGAGTAGAAGTATCTGAAGCTTTCTGAATGATCTCCTCAACAAATGTGTTCCACTCTTTGCATGAGGGGCATTGACCTAGCCATTTACTAGCTTGGTGACCACAATTCTGACAGAAAAAAGCTTTTTTGAGTTTCGCCAAGCTAAGTGAAATTAAAAGACGATCTCGATCTCTTTGCGTTTAGGTGCTCTTTTACCCGAACAAAAATCATTCACATTACGCGTGGCATTTGCATGATCCAAATTGGAAGCTCTTCTCCAATCTGCACAAGCTGCATCTTTGTCGCCCATTTCATACTGAGCCTCACCTCTGTAAAAATAAGCTCTTGCAAGATTCTCATCTCGCTTATTGATCACCTCAGTGAGATCCTTGATAGCCTCTTCATAATTCTCCATACCGAGCTTACTTAAAGCTATATTGATTCTACCATTGTTCAAGTTCGGATCTTTTTCCAATGCAGTTTCAAAGTCTTTTAAGCCCCCTTTGAAATCACCCAGCTCAGAAATCGCAGCTCCGCGATTGTAATATGCAGCCCCATTGTCGGGGTCCAATTCAATACATTTATCGTAGTCTTCTATAGCGGCGTTATATCGCTCTAGCTCAGACTGGCAAAAGCCTCTGTAATAGTATAACTGAGCGTTATTGGGTTCTAGTTGTTCAGAGTGGTTGAAGTCTTTTATAGCTGATTTGAATTCCCCTATGAAGATCTTCGCTGCTCCTCTTTTAAAATAAAGATCCGCAACCGTGTCGCTTAGCTTTTCCGCCTTATTATAATCTTGTATAGCTTCTTGATATCTCTCTTGTTTGTGTCTGCTATCCGCCAAGCCCATTTGAGCTTTGAAATTCTCAGTTTCAAGAGAAAGAGCCTTTTCATAGGTTTTTTCGGCAAGAATGAATTTCTCAGCATCATAATATTCCATTCCTTGTTTTAGAAGATCATTAATTGATTCTTCTTGCGCATAAATAGAAAATTGACATAGAATTAGAAATGCGAGTATTAAAGTAGATCTCATATCAATCAGTTTTTGCTTTTTCAATTATAGTAGATGTAGAATATCCTTCAATGAAAGAAATCGTTTTGACTTCTCCTCCTTTCTGCAAGACGATCTCATGTCCAACGATATCTTCAATTGCATAATCAGCCCCTTTTACAAGCACATCGGGTTGGATGCTTTCAATTAACTTCAATGGAGTGTCTTCGTCGAAAAATACAACCAAATCCACAAAATGCAATGCCGCCAAAATTGTAGCTCTGCTAAGTTCATCTTGTAGGGGTCTATTCTTCCCTTTTCCTTGTCTTTGCACTGAGGCATCAGTATTCAAGCCAATCACTAATTTATGACCAAGGTCAGAAGCATTGGCAAGATACTCTATATGTCCGCGGTGAATAATATCAAAACAACCATTGGTGAATACGATCTTCTGCTCTTTGAATCTCCATCGATTCAAGAGCGCAGAAAGCTCATCTCGAGCCACAATTTTATTCTGTATGATCTGTAGTTGCTTCAACGTTATTATTTCGATTATACCACCTTAATAAAGGTATACTTAAAACTCCAAGTATTATGATCATCAATGTTTGCGAAGACCATAAGATCCATCCCAGAGCAAGGGCAGAGGTCTTTGAAATGCCATATAGCATTAAGGTTTCCATAATTGCTATCGGGAAAACCCCCAGACCACCTTGAACAAATACTATGGATAAACTACCCATCACAAATGCTGCCAAAACAGCCGAAAAGGACGCATCAGCGGTTTCGTTCAGACTGAAAAAACAGATATAAAACATACCAATATACATAATCCATATGAATAAGGTATGCAGTATAAAAGGCAATTTATTCTCCATGCGTAGGATGCTTAAAATGCCATCGTAAATCCCTCTGAAAATCTCTCTGATCTTCATGAAAAAAGGGTTTGTTGACTTGCCCAACATGAAGAAAAAGAATGCTCCACCAGCCACAAGTACTACTATGGCCAAGATCAGGATGTTCCTTGGACTGAATTTTCCGGAACCCTCATCCAATAGGATGTACAGCTGATCCTTTAGCACATCCAACTCGGCAAATACAATACAAACCATGATCAAAGCTAGAATAAGCAGATCTGCAACTCTCTCTGCCACTATGGTTCCAAATAATTTATTGAACGATAACTTTTCATATCGCCCCAATAATGCAGGTCTGGTTACTTCTCCCAATCTTGGCAAAGCATAATTGGCTACATAGCCAATCATTACAGTAAAAAAGCTATTCCAAAATTTAGGTGTCTTACCAAGAGGCTGAATGGTGTATTTCCAACGTTCTGCTCGACTTAAATGACTGAGCACGCCAAAGAGAGTAGACAGCAATATCCAGAAGTAATTGGCTTCTTTAAATGCATTTACCAGCTCTGTTCGCTCGTCTTCTTCTAAGTCTTTGAAGACATACCAGATCAGGAATACACCAAATGCTAGTGGAATTGCAACTTTTAAAAAAGAGAGTAGGCGTTTTATCATCTTATTTAATTGCGATATTATCAATTAATCTGACATCTCCACAATAAGCTGCGACAAATGCTCTTGGCATATCTGAATCATCCCAACTATTCAGAGGCTTCATTGTGTATTGGTCTGCAATAGTAAAATATTCCGGCTTGAAGTTTTGTTTGAGTTTTTCGAAACATTGCTCGGCAAGTTCTATCGGAGGAATGTTTTTATCGTGATTCCTGCAAAACTGAAGTACTTCATAGATCTCAGAAGCCTGCTGGTACTGTTCTGCACTCAAATTATAGTTCCTTGAACTCATTGCAAGACCACTTTTATCGCGTATGGTCTCACATGGCACTACTTCTACATCATGCCCATATTTATCTACCAGCCAGCGGATAATTGCCAATTGCTGGTAGTCTTTTTCTCCAAAATACGCTCTACTTGGCTTTAGAATGTTAAAAAAGCGATGAATTACTTCCGCTACGCCCTGAAAATGCCCAGGTCTATACTCTGCCTCCATTCCAACACCAATACTGCCAAAATCATAGTCTAAACGAGCCTCATCTTCATATATATCTTCTTTTCGAGGATTAAAGAGAATATCGCAATGATGTTCGATCAACATCTCACAATCAGCCTGCATACGGTCTGGATAACTATCTAAATCCTCTATACGGTTGAATTGTAGCGGATTTACAAAGATGCTGCAAATGGTAAGGTCATTTTCACGAACAGAACGGTCGATCAGAGCAGTGTGCCCTTTATGCAAAGCCCCCATGGTAGGCACAAAACCGATAGAAGTCCATGTTTTCAGGCCTTCCAGGTAAGCTTTGATCGCCTTGGAGTGTTTAAATGTTTGCATATGAATTCTCAAAAGCCAAAAATAGCATTTGTCGGTGGCTTCTTAGCTTTTATAAGCCTTTGAATTGTGCTTTAGCTTGCATAGTCACTGAATTTTTCCGTAATTTTGTAGGGCTTTATTAACTAATGTTCCCTTTATGAGTAAGAAAAGAGTTCTCTATATTTCCCAAGAAATCACCCCTTATCTCCCAGAATCAAATATCTCTCAAATTGGCCGAAACCTTCCTCAAAGCATGCAGGAAAAAGGTAGAGAGATTCGAACCTTCATGCCAAAGTTTGGATGCATCAATGAAAGAAGAAATCAACTGCACGAGGTAATTCGTCTTTCAGGTATGAATTTGATCATCGATGACAACGATCATCCTTTGATCATTAAGGTAGCTTCTATTCAGCCAGCGAGAATGCAGGTATACTTCATAGACAATGAAGATTACTTCCAAAGAAAGGCGGTAATGGAAGATAAGAATGGAGAGTTCTTCGAAGATAATGATGAGAGAGCAATTTTCTTTTGTCGCGGAGTATTAGAAACTGTGAAAAAATTAGGCTGGGCTCCAGATTTGATCCACTGTCATGGATGGATGACAAGTTTGATCCCACTATACCTTAAGACTTCTTATAAAAATGAGCCACTTTTCGAAAATGCTAAAGTGGTGACTTCTGTTTACGATGATTGCTTCAAAGGTAAGTTAGATGAGAACTTCGCTCAAAAAGCCATTATGGATGGCCTAAGTGAGGCTGAAGTGAAGGATTTTATTGATCCTACTCATGAAAATCTTTGTAAGGCAGCTGCAAAATGGTCAGATGGTGTAATTCTGGGCAATGAAAATGCATCTAAGATCGTTGAAGGTATAGATAATCCAATATTGAATTATCAGGGAGAAGAGTATGTAGATGCATACAGCGACTTTTATGATGAAATCCTTGCAGAAGAAGAGGTCCTTGCCGACTAAGTCAATGAGAACATATACGATTCATTCCATGCGGAAAGCACTAGCTCTTTCCGCATGTTTTTTATTAGTGACTTTGATGTCGTGTAAAAAAGAAGGCGACATTGATCCCGACTTCATTGAAGATTCGAGCTCATCTACCTTCTTAAATGATTTCAATATCACCGCCCAGGTTAAATCTGTTGATACCATATTGACCGATGAGGTTGCAAATGGTCTTGTAGGAGTGTATCAGGATTCTGTATTCGGCACATCTAGAGCCGAGTTCTATATTCAACCATTGCTTTCATCGAATTTTCAAGTGTATTACAGTGCTGGCGATATCTATATCACAGATTCTGTGGTTTTGAGCCTTCCTTATGTGAATAGCTTTGGCGATAGCACTCAAATACAATTGGAGGTTTACCGCCTAGATGAAAAGTTGGAAAAATCAACAGTATACTATTCCGACGATTCCGCGGCGGTAATTCCAGCGATTCTAGGATCTAAGACATTTACACCAGATCTTGTATCCAATGTAAAGATAGCCAGACCGAATCTCGCAGGTATTTACGATACATTAACCTTAGCACCTCAACTGAGAATCTCATTGGACAATTCAATTGGTGATGAGATCTTATCTAAATCAGGGCAAGCGGAAGTAGAAAACGACGACAATTTCACTTCCTTCTTCAAAGGACTAAAAGTACAAGCTCCTGCAAACTTTCAGGGGGGCAACAATCAAGGAAATATACTTTCATTGGCTCTTACCAATACACAAAGCTTAATGAGTGTATTCTATACGGTTGTCGATGGTAATGGCGATACCTCTAGACGAGTAGTTGAGTTTCCGATCAATACGAATAGTGTGCGATTCAACAACTATAAGAATGCTTACACGGGTTCTGCTGTTGGAAATATAATCAACGATGGCCAAGATGATTCTCTATACCTATTCACCAGTGGAATGGCGGGGGTACAAACAGAAGTAAAATTTCCAGGCCTAGCCGATCAGTTTGCAGGTCAGGCAATTGTAGTGAATAGAGCTGAATTAGTACTTCCTCTAGCTGAGGGTAGTTATTCCGAAAACGGAATTGCAGACAGGCTGATACTTGCTTCGAGAGACGTGAATGGAAATTTGAATTTCGTTCCCGACTTCTTTGAAGGTGTAGATTATTTTGGAGGTGGTTATGATCCATCGAAGAATGCCTATGTCTTTGGAATAAATAGATACATTCAGCAACTAATAAACGGTAGTATCGATTCAGAAGCTTTGGTGATCTTGGTAGAGGGAAGTGCCGTTACTCCTGAACGAGCAGCAATCTTTGGTCCAGCGCAGAGCGCTGAGAAAATTAGACTAAATTTATACTACTCTAACACCCTGGAATAAATGTGTGGAATTGTAGCTTACGTTGGTGAAAAAGAGGCCTATCCAATAATCATCAAAGGCCTTAAAAGACTTGAATATAGAGGATACGACAGTGCTGGTGTAGCCTTGTTGAATGGAGATATCAACCTTTACAAGGTAAAGGGAAAGGTTAGCAAATTAGAAGATTTTGCCGCCAACAAACCCAAAACCTCCACCATTGGAATTGGCCATACTCGTTGGGCAACTCATGGACCCCCAAATGATGAGAATGCCCATCCACACATGAGTGGCAACGAGAATATTGCACTCATCCACAATGGCATCATAGAAAACTACGACTCACTTAAAAAGGAATTGATCACAAGAGGTCATACTTTCAAAAGTGAAACCGATACAGAAGTATTGGTCCATCTGATCGAAGATATCCAAGAAAATGAAAAGGTAGATCTTGAGACTGCAACAAGAATGGCTTTGCATGAAGTGGTTGGGGCTTACGCTATCGTTATCTTGGAGAAAGGCAATCCAAATCGCCTTATTGCTGCTAGAAATAGTAGTCCGCTAGTTATTGGCGTGGGAGAAGACGAGTTTTTTGTGGCTTCAGACGCCACTCCAATTGTAGAGTATACCAAGAATGTGATCTACCTAGAAGATGAGCAAGTTGCTGTGATTGAGAAAGGTAAGGAGGTAAAGGTTACCAATATTGCCAATCAAAAGGTCACTCCTTATATTGAAGAGTTAGAACTGAACTTAGAAGCCATTGAAAAGGGCGGTTATGAGCATTTTATGCTCAAAGAGATTTACGAACAGCCTCAATCTATTCGCAATAGTATGCTAGGTAGATTGAATGTGAAGAATGGCAAGATCGTAATGGGTGGTATTGAGGAATTTGAGAGCAAATTCATGAATGCCAGTCGAATCATCTTCGTAGCCTGTGGTACTTCTTGGCATTCCGCTTTGGTTGGAGAGTATATGATAGAGGATCTAGCGAGAATTCCAGTTGAAGTAGAATACGCTTCTGAGTTCCGATACAGAAACCCCATCATCAATGAAAAAGACATTGTAATAGCTATTAGCCAGTCGGGCGAGACTGCTGATACTCTCGCAGCATTGGAGATTGCCAAGCAAAAAGGCGCTACTATTTACGGAATCTGTAATGTGGTTGGTTCTTCCATCGCCAGAGCTACAGATGGTGGATCATATACCCACGCAGGGCCGGAGATTGGTGTAGCATCTACTAAAGCTTTTACTGCACAGATCACAATCCTCGCTTTAATGGCTCTCAGCTTAGCTGAAAAGAAAGGTAGTATTACAAAAAGCCGCTATCAAAATCTTGTAAACCAGTTGGATACAATTCCTAATTTGGTTGAAAAGGTCTTGAAGACCAATGATCAGATCAAATATCTAGCTGACCTCTATAAGGATGCCCACAACTTCTTATATCTGGGAAGAGGGTACAATTTCCCTGTAGCACTAGAAGGTGCATTGAAGCTAAAAGAGATCTCTTACATCCACGCAGAAGGCTATCCTGCTGCTGAAATGAAGCACGGTCCAATTGCGCTTATCGATGAGAATATGCCGGTTGTGGCAATTGCTACCCGTAAAGGATCATACCAAAAGGTTGTAAGTAACATTCAAGAGGTAAAGGCCAGAAATGGCAAGATCATCGGTATTGTAACAGAAGGTGATGAGGCCGTAAAAGAAATGGCTGATTATGTGATCGAGATTCCCGAAACAGAGGAATTCTTAGATCCTTTGATCACAGTGATCCCTCTTCAATTACTCGCCTACCATATCGCTGTAATGAGAGGTTGTAATGTGGATCAGCCTAGGAATTTGGCGAAGTCGGTTACGGTAGAGTAGTTTTTCCCCGACTCGGTTCCTGAGCCTGTTGAAGGATTGTCGGGAGATTCCAGAGTCCAGACTTAGGATTCCTCTTAAGTTTGCCGCTTCTCGAGTGATCCCGATTAATCGGGATAGTATCGAGAGAAAGGCTTTGAGATTGCCAGCAATCGACAATGATTCCTGAACTGGTCGAAGGATCGGCTATCGGTTCTTTTTAATACGCAGAGGCCCTCCTAATGTCGGGCTACGCTGAGAAGGCACGGAGTTCTTTGAGGTATTCTATTCTTATTTCTCCGACTAGTTCCTTTTCTGATTTCTGATTTCTGATTTTAAATCTACTCCCCCTTCGGTTCCGACCACATAATAACCTTATCGTTATTCGTGAATTTCTCTAGATCCTTAGCAGAAATAATCGCTATAGCATCAATCAAAGGCAATAGACCCAAGCCTCCTCCGAGAGTTAAACTATAAGCTACCGGAACATTGGCAGAAGTGCCAAGATAAATGCGATGCACGCCGAAATGTCCGAGCAAGATAGTGAGCAAAACCGCTTTCAGCTTCCTTTTCTTTGGTACAGGGTAATCTGTAGCTGCATAGCGGTCGGTTCTGCCTATTGAATCAGCAGGTACAAAAAGAAAGTGAGAAGCCTCGAACGACTCCTCACTATCCAATTCAATTTCAGTTATCAATGAATCCACTTTGTCGGCATTTGAAGCCTGCACAGCTGTAATGCAAATGCAGAAAACTGCAATGGTACAAAGGGATCGAATCATCAATATCTATTTAGCTGCCTGTAAATTGGCATTCACTTGATCCCAATTGATCACATTGAAGAATGCGTTGATATAATCAGGGCGACGGTTTTGGTAGTTCAAATAATATGCATGCTCCCACACATCAATACCCAAGATTGGAGTACCACCGCAATCTGTAATATCCATCAGTGGGTTATCTTGATTTGGTGTAGAACAAACAGTCAATTTGCCGTTGTCATAGCACAACCAAGCCCATCCTGACCCAAATTGGGTAGCTGCTGCATTACTAAAAGCATCTTTAAAGGCATCAAATGATCCAAAAGCATCATCGATCATAGAAGCAACCTCTCCTGTTGGGTTTCCACCGCCATTTGGCGACATCACTTTCCAGAAAAGAGAGTGATTATAGTATCCACCGCCATTGTTTCTTACTCCTGTAGAATGCTTTGAAATGTTCTTCAAGATATCCTCAATGGATTGATTTGCTAATTCCGTGCCTTCAATAGCCGCATTCAGCTTAGTTGTATATCCGTTGTGATGCTTTCCATGATGGATTTCCATGGTTTTGGCATCAATATGTGGTTCTAATGCATTGTGTGCATATGGTAAATCTGGTAATTCGAATGACATAATTTTTGATTTAGTTTAAATGAATTCTCGCAGAAAATTGCTAATCTGCCTCATTAATACGACAGATAAAATTATTGAATGTTTAGCAAAAACGCTTTAAATTGAGGTTAATAAGGCAATAATTAAAGAATTTCTACACTTAAAGATAGTTTTGCTACTTTTGGAGCAGTATAACAAACCACAATTCTTATGAAACGACTATTTACACTACTTATGTTAGCAGCTGCTTTTAGCTTTGCTGCTTGCGGAGGTGCTGCTGAAGAAAAAGCAGAAGAAGCTACTGAAAACACTGAACAAGAAGCCCAGGAGATGATGGATCAAATGGACGAAGGTATGGAAGAAGTAGCTGAAGATGCTGACAGTACTGCTGAAGCCATGGGAGATGCTGCTGAAGAAGCTGCTGAAGACATGGAAGATGCTGCTGAAGAAGTAGAAGAAGAAGTTAAAGAAGAGATGTAATATCTCCTTTCAATCTTTTTAAGGAACCCGTTGAGTCATCAACGGGTTTTTTTGTTTAAACGGATTAGGGTTCTCTGAATCATCTTGTCTTCTTTGTTCAATATTTCATAAAAGGCATTATCACCGACGAAGTTTCTTGCGATACTTCCTTTAATACGATTCTTAGCCAAATTCAAAGAAGCTTCATCCAAAAGGGTAGACACAGAATCAAATCCCTTCTCGCTGGCATAAGCATAGAATTCATTCATTACTGATGAATTGATCGAGAAATTGCTCGCAAAGTTGTCTTCTCCATACTCCAATTGAAGTGATTCGCGATTTTGGTCTACATACTCAAATCCAAATTGGTAGAATACTCCTTGAAAATTGAGTTTGCGATAAAGGTCTGTATAGCTATTGGTGTCCAAGCCAATGAAAAGATCAGGAGTAATGCCCCCTCCTCCATAAACAAGCTTTCCACCTTCAGTATAGTATTTCAATGAATCTGGAAAGTCAATACTATCCTTAGAAAACAACTCGCCATTCAAATAGCGTTCGTAAGCTTCTTCATTGTACTTATCTATGCCATCATCATATGGCTTTTGAATACTTCTGCCTGTTGGTGTATAATATCTTGCTACTGTTAATCTGATAGCCGACCCATCTGGCCATTGAACACTCTCTTGTACCAAGCCCTTGCCAAAGGACCTTCTTCCTACAATAAGTCCTCTGTCGTTATCTTGAATGGCCCCTGCCAAGATCTCTGAAGCTGATGCAGAGCCTTCATTAATTAATATAGCTACCTCTGTATTCTCTAAACTACCTCTTCTTGTGGCAAAATAATCTACTCGATCTCTCGATTTCCCTTTAGTGTAGACGATCAGCTCCCCCTTCTTCAGGAATTCATCAGCCAGATCTATAGCAGCTTTCATCATTCCGCCGGTATTGTTGCGAAGGTCAAGTATTAGATCTTCCATACCTTCTTTGCGCAATTCAGTAGTAGCCACTTGAAATTCATCATAAGTAGTTCTTGCAAAGCGAACGATCTTGATATATGCGGTATTCTCGTCGATCATATAGGCAGCATCAATACTGTGGAGAGGAATTTTATCCCTAACAATAGTAAAATCTATAGGTCTACTTTCTGATTTTCGAACCACCTCTACACCAACCTCGGTGCCTTTTGGTCCTTTCAATCTCTTGATCACATCTTGATTGCCAATCTTTGGTCCGGTAATATTTTCACCATCTACAGCTATTATCCTATCCCCGGCCATAATGCCCACCTTCTCAGAAGGACCACCACCTAATGCCTGTATGATAACCACAGTGTCATCTACAATTCTAAATTCAACGCCAATCCCTTCGAAGGTACCTTCTAATGGGTCGTTGAGTTCGCTGAAATGACTGCCTGGGATATAGTATGAATGCGGATCTAAATTTTGAAGTAATTCCTGAATGGTCTCTTCCAGGATCATCTCCTCTTTGATAGAATCCACATACTCCGATTTGATGAAAGAGAGTACCTGCTGTAGTTTATCGTTTTCGCTTAGCTCGTTCTTTTGGAAAAAGAGCGCCTTGCTCTGTTGTTTCCCCAATTCACGCCCCACGAAAATTCCCAGGATCATAAATCCCGCAATTATCAGGGGTAAAACGATAAATATGGATCGATTGTCTTTCATCTTCTAATCAAATAATTCTTCTTCTTCAATATGAACGATCTCTACTCCGGCCTTCTCAAGGAATCTAATGCCTGAATCATCTTTATAGCCTCTCATATAAACAACTCTTCTTATTCCCGACTGAAAAACCAGTTTACTGCATTCCTTACATGGTGATAGTGTAATGTAAAGTGTTGCACCGTCGGAATTGTTCGTGGATTTCGACACTTTCATTATGGCATTTGCTTCCGCGTGAAGCACGTACCAAAGAGTTTTACCTTCATCATCCTCGCAACAATTATCAAATCCCGTTGGAGCTCCATTGTAACCATCTGAGATGATCATAGAATCCTTTACGATCAATGCTCCAACTTGCTTCCTTTCACAGTGGGATAATTTAGCCCACTCTCTGGCCATTTTTAAATAGGCCTTATCATATCGAAGTTGCTTCTCTTTGCTCTTGTATTCTATCTTCAACCTTTTTCGTTTTGGATCAAAGATTCTAAAAGCTGAGGCAAATGCTCATGTTCAAGCTTTTGAATCTTGGATTTTAAGCTTTGGAGATCATCATTCTCCTCTATAATACATTCAAACTGCTGAATTAAGGATCCAGTATCGTAACCTTCATCAACCCAATGAATGCTTATCCCGCTTTTCGGCTCTCCTGCTTCAAGCACTGCAAGATGCACATTGTCACCATACATTCCCGCTCCTCCAAATTTAGGCAATAAAGAGGGGTGAATATTCACCATTCGTCCTTGATAAGCACCGATAATCAGCGAAGGTACCTTGAGCAGGAATCCAGCAAGCACGATCCAGTCTACCCCTCTTATTTTCAAGAGCTCTAAGATCTTATCTGCCGATTGAAACTCCTCCTTTCCAAAATGAAATGCCGCTACACCTTCTTCTTCTGCCACATCAAAAACGCCTGCATTCTTGCGATTGCATATGATGCAGTCGACCGATATAAATGGATGGTCTTTAAAATAGTGGATAATGGCCCTACTATTCGATCCTCTTCCAGAGGCAAAAATGGCTATCTTGGATTTCATTTAAAGCTTTCAAAATTAGCCAAGCCACATGGAAAAGCAGAAGCAGAATAAAAAGAACTTCATTCCTTATGAAGCAATTGATTTTGGAGAGGCAGAAATGCTGGAAAGAAGTGAGCAGTTCTTTCAATATATGGATCGACGAAGATCATTGAGATTCTTCTCATCTAAGGAAGTCCCTCTGCAATTGATCGAAAACCTTATTAAAACTGCTTCAACAGCTCCATCAGGGGCGCACAAACAGCCATGGACCTTCTGTGTAATTCAAGATAAATCCATCAAAAAAGCAATTAGAGAAGCCGCAGAGAAAGAAGAATACGAGAACTATCACGGTAGAATGAGTGATGAATGGCTGGAGGATCTAGAGAAGTTCGATACGGATTGGCACAAAGAATTCCTTGAAGTGGCTCCCTATCTTATTGTGATCTTCAAGAAGACTTATGATGTGGAAGAAGGGGATAAAAAGAAGAACTATTATGTGAATGAATCTGTAGGTCTAGCAGCTGGTTTTTTACTAACTGCCATACATAATGCCGGACTTGTAGCCCTTACTCACACCCCCTCACCGATGAATTTTTTAGCTGAGATCTTAAAAAGGCCTCAAAATGAAAAGCCATTCTTACTTATACCAATAGGCTATCCCTCTGATAATGCGGTAGTTCCAGATCTAAAAAGGAAGGCCTTGGATGAGATCATGAAGCTTTATTAAAGCAGAAAAATAAATTTTGATATTGACTGAATAACAATTTTCTTTGCACTTTAATCTAAATCAAATACGATGGCAGATACAGCATCAAGAGTAAAAGCAATTATTGTAGACAAATTAGGAGTAGAAGAGGGCGAGGTAACTCCAGAAGCCAGCTTCACTAACGATCTTGGAGCAGACTCTTTGGATACAGTTGAATTGATTATGGAATTTGAAAAAGAATTCAACATCGCCATTCCAGACGACCAAGCGGAAAAGATCACCACTGTAGGTGACGCGATCTCATATATTGAGGACAACACCAAGTAAGAGCTACTAGCTTACGATCATGGAACTCAAAAGGGTAGTTATTACCGGATTAGGGGCCATTACTCCCATTGGCAACAATTTAGAGGATTATTGGAATGCTTTGAAAGAGGGTAAGAGCGGAGCCGCTCCCATCACTCAGTTCGACGCTTCTAAATTCAAAACTCAATTTGCCTGCGAAGTAAAGGGTTACGATCCGAACGAGCATTTCGACAGGAAAGAAGTCCGCAAGTTGGACTTGTTTTCTCAGTATGCTATGGTATCTACTGATGAGGCCATGATAGATTCAAAAATTGACCTTGAATCAGTCGATGTAGATCGCTTTGGCGTAATCTGGGGAGCCGGAATAGGTGGTCTAAAGACTTTTCAAGAGGAATGCACAGCATTTGCAAATGGAGATGGGACTCCCAGATTTAATCCCTTCTTCATTCCTAAAATGATCGCGGATATCGCTCCGGGTCATATTTCGATCAAGTACGGTCTTAGAGGACCAAACTTCACCACAGTTTCAGCTTGTGCATCCAGCACCAATGCAATCATTGATGCCTTTACCTATATCAGATTAGGTAGAATGGATCTTTGTATTACTGGTGGATCAGAAGCGGCAGTTTGCGAAGCCGGTATTGGAGGTTTTAATGCCCTTCAAGCGCTTTCAAAACGAAATGATGACCCAGCTACGGCTTCTCGTCCATTCGATGCAGAAAGAGACGGTTTTGTTCTTGGCGATGGCGGTGGGGCTTTGATCCTTGAAGAATACGAGCATGCCAAAGCAAGAGGTGCTAAGATCTACGCAGAAGTAATCGGTTCTGGTTTATCTGCAGATGCACATCACATGACAGCCCCTCATCCAGATGGACTAGGAGCTAGAAATGTGATGAAGAATGCTATTGAAGATGCGGGAATTTCTCCAACAGACATCGATTACATCAATGTGCATGGTACTTCAACTCCACTTGGCGATGTAGCAGAGGCAAAAGCGATCAAAGAAGTCTTTGGAGAACATGCTTATAGCCTTAACATTAGTTCTACGAAGTCGATGACTGGCCACCTTCTTGGTGCTGCTGGCGCGATTGAATCAATTGCAAGTGTATTGGCAGTGGCAAACGATATCGTTCCACCTACCATTAATCACTTCAATGATGATGCAGATTTCGATCCTAAATTGAACTTTACATTCAACAAAGCTCAAGAACGCACAGTTAGAGCTGCTTTGAGCAATACATTTGGTTTTGGGGGCCACAATGCCTCAGTGATCTTTAAAAAGATCTGATTTTGAGCCTTTTCCGAGGTATCAAATATTTCCTTCTCAGCGATAACAGTAAACATAAGATCCTTAAGTCTATTCTAGGTTTTAGACCCTTGAATATAGAGCTCTATGAGCAAGCATTTACCCATGCTTCAGTCGCCGGTCAGGAAGATGAAGCCATGGAGGAAAGTAATGAGCGATTAGAGTTTCTGGGTGATGCCGTCTTGGGGGCAATTGTTGCCGAATACTTCTTTGTGAAGTTTCCCAATAAGAATGAAGGTGAACTTACCAAGCTCAGATCAAAAATGGTGAGCAGATCATTTCTCAATCAATTGGCCATTGATATGGGCCTGGATTCCTTTTTGGAGACATCTGCCGACACACGCAGATCCAAGTCCATTTTCGGAGATGCATTTGAAGCCTTGATAGGCGCAATTTATCTGGATAGAGGTTATCAGAGTTGTAAGAAGTTTGTGACCGAGAAAGTAATCCCCGATTATGTTGAGTTGAGCAAGCTAATCAAAACTGAAAGCGACTTTAAGAGTCGTTTTATAGAACTTGCTCAAAAAGAGCGATATAAATTCGAATTCAAGAATGTGATGCTTCAGCATCAAGATCACATCCGCTACAGATCGATACTTCTAATCGATGGAGTTGAAGTAGGTGAAGGAGAAGGCAGCTCAAAGAAAAAAGCCGAGCAAATGGCCGCCCAAACCTATTTTGAAAAAAGAAAATAGCTTTAGATAAACTTAATACGAAAGCACAGGCCAATGTTTACCTTTGGAGCATAGAATTGTCATGAGTAAGTTTAGCCTTGAACTGGAAGAAGATTTTGATTTTTATATGCTGGGCATTTGCTCACATGTGAAAGACTACCGCTTATGCTGGGAATTAAACCAAAATCTTGAGATCAAGCTGACAAAGAACAGCGATCTGGAGATTGTCAGTCAGGGCGAAACTAAACTGTACTCCTTCAATTGTGACGAAGACGATAATAAAGCCAATGATTATTATCTGATAAGCAACAAAAGCCCTCAAGGATACTTAGTGCCAGAAGAGAAGAAATGCGACTACTTTCTGGTGATAAAAGGACCGCTTAGTGAAGATGAAGAAAAGGCAATCCTAGCTACTATTAACGAATCAAAAAATGTACTCACTAGCTACCCAATTGAGGCTTCTGAGTTAAAGTCAAAAAACAATTTAATATTTTAGGCGCAAATGCGATCGATGAAAAAAACCAAAATTGTTGCCACCGTTGGACCGGCTACTTCTTCCAAAAGTGTACTTAGCAGTATCATTAAACAAGGAGTAAATGTGATCCGTGTGAATTTCTCTCATGGCAGTCATGACGAGCATCAGCAAGTAATTGATCGCGTTAGAGCAATCAATAAAGAGAAAGGGATCCACACTGCTATACTTGCAGATTTGCAAGGTCCAAAGATCAGGATTGGCAATGTGATAGGAGGTAAAATGGAAGTGAAGAAGGGTCAAAAGATCACATTCACTACCAAAGATGAAGATCCGAAGGATCAGCATACCCTTTATATCAGCTATCCAAGCTTTCCAAAGGATGTGAAGAAAGGAGAAAAGATCCTTATCGACGATGGTAAATTGGGCCTTGAGATCATCAGCACAGACAGAAAGGATAAGGTAGAAGCCAAAATGCTTAATCCGGGAGTGATCTCATCTAAAAAGGGAGTCAACCTACCTAATACCAAGATCTCTCTTCCCAGTTTGACTGAAAAAGATAGAAAAGATCTTGATTTTGCCCTTGAGAACGATGTAGAATGGATTGGCCTTTCCTTTGTGCGAAATGCAAGGGATATTATTGAACTCAAACATCTCATCCACAAGCAAAATCGAAACTCCAGGGTAATTGCCAAGATCGAAAAGCCAGAGGCTATAGATAATATTACAGAGATCATCGATAAAACTGATGGGATCATGGTAGCTAGAGGTGATCTGGGCGTTGAGATTCCAATGGAAAAGGTTCCACTCTTGCAAAAAGAGCTGGTGAATAAGTGTTTGAAAGCATCTAAGCCGGTGATCATCGCAACCCAGATGATGGAAAGCATGATCAACAATATCAGTCCAACAAGAGCTGAAGTAAATGATGTGGCCAATGCAGTATTAGACGGAGCTGATGCCGTTATGTTAAGTGCTGAAACTTCTGTGGGAAAGTACCCTATTAAGGTGATTCAAGCCATGACGAAGATCATCAAGCAAATTGAAGAGACAGAGCAGATCTACCATCATGAATTCCCCCCTGAATTGAATGAAGAGCGCTTTATCTCCGATTCTATTTGCTATAATGCCTGCAGGCTATCTCAAAGAACAGAGACAAAAGCCATTGTGAGTATGACGCATTCCGGTTATACCGCTCAGAAACTATCGAGCTTCAGACCAAAAGCAAATATTTACGCCTTTACAGGTAACCATGCCTTGCTCAATAAGCTAAGTCTGGTTTGGGGTGTCCAGGGCTTCTACTATGATAAATACGTGAGCACAGACCACACCATTGCAGACATCAAGTACCTCTTAAAGAAGCATGGACACCTTAAATCAAAGGATTTGATCATCAATATTGCGAGTATGCCTATCAATGAAAAAGGGCAGTCGAATATGATCAAATTGAGCTATGTAGATTAGTCTAGATTGAATTCAATTAGCAGATCCCATTGATATAAGCAATCGATTGTTAAAAAGCGGTTGTATGCCTGTCTAAAAGCACTTACTAGAATTATTAGTATTGCTAATAGATGAAAAGCGTTCGTGCCCAGCTTTTGCTGATTTTTCTATCATTTATCGTTGTGAGCCTTCTCACAGCCCTATACACTGCGAACCACTATCAAAAAAAGCAAGACCTCAGCAGTATAGATACTGAGCTAAACCAGCTAGAAGTACTGCTACTTCAATCTCTAAAAGAGCAAGAGAACTTCTTCAACTTCGAAACAATGAATGAAGAGTATTTTGTCACTTTAGAAAGTAAATACCTGAAAAGGTATAAGAACAAATTAGATCGTGTAAAGCAAAAGATCAGTGCACTCTACGACAGCGAATACACTACAGAGCCCAGTAAGGATCATTTGGCGAATATTCGCTCAGAGCTTTTCGATTTTGAAGTCAATTTCAAGACCATCACACAAAAAATTACCGAAAGAGGCTACAAAGATTATGGCGTGATCGGGGAAATGAGAAAAGTGGCACATCGCTTGGAAGAAGAGGCACTACTTCCCTCCAATGATATCCTAATGCTGAGGAGACTAGGAAAGGATTATATCATCCGGCAGAATGAGGATTATCTAGAAAAACACTCCGAATATCTTCAAGAATGTATTGCAAAGATTGAGAATTATGAGGCTTTAGATGAGTTTGATAAGGAGCTAAGTCAGCAGCTACTGATACAATACGGCCGACTCTTCAAAAGGATGAGTGAATTGGATAAACAGATCGGACTCAAAACCAATTCGGGTTTAAAAAGAAACTTGAACAAGAACATTAATGAAACCCTGTATAAGTTGGATCTGCTCAAAATGGGGATTATCAGCGACCAAGACGAGCAATTGGTAGCTTTGAACTTTTCACTGATCACTTTTTGGACCATCTACCTCATTATTGCCATCTGGCTATGCATCAAGGTAGCAAGTAGGTCTACTCGCAGGATCAGCGACCTCAGCCAACATATCAACTATTTCGTAAACTCAAATTTCACTGCACGTCTCGACTCCGATTTCAAGAAGGCTACCGCAGATGAAGTTGGAATGCTCTGGGGTAATTTCATGAAAATGGAGAATGAGATCATCGAATATATCGAACTCTTCAAAGAGAAAGTGGATGAGAAAACCATTGAGTTATCAAGGCGAAACAGATTGATCGAGGCACAAAAGCGAGAATTGGAGATCAAGAAAGCAGAATCTGAAGAGCGATACAAAGACTTGCTTGATGGAATGAGATACGGCTGGAGAATCCAAAATGCATTACTGCCAAGTAAGCTAAGGTTCGAAAAACAAGTCGAGAAAGGTTTTGTATTCTTCAGACCAAAAGACATCGTGAGTGGTGATGTCTATTTTACTCATAAGCTGAATCGCAGAGAAGGCGTTGAGAATATCTTCTCTGTAATAGATTGTACCGGGCATGGAGTTCCCGGTGCCTTTATGAGCATCTTGGCTATGAATTCGATCAATAATGCAGTGCTAACAGTTAAGCATCGCGATCCGCATTATATCTTGCAAGAGGCCAACAACTTTGTGTACTCATCAATGAAATACTACCTGAGTAAGTTCAACAAAGAAACCATTACCAAAGATGGTATGGATATGATGGTGTGTAGATTGAAAAGGGAAACCAATTCACTGAGCTTTGCCGGTGCTCACAGACCACTCTATATTGTCCGAAAAACTGAGAACGACAGCGGTCTAGGCCTAAGTGAAGATCAATATCGAACCATGGAAGTGAACGGATGCAGATTGTACGAAGTAATTCCCGTAAAGAAAACAGTTGGTACTGTGCATCCCGAAGAAAGTTCAATATTCAATAAAGTCGAGATCAAAGTGCAAGAGGATGATATGCTCTACTTGAGCTCTGATGGCTATGCCGATCAGTTTGGAGGACCTTCCAATAAGAAATTCATGACGAAACGACTAAAGAAATTCCTTTGTAAGATCTTCGATCTATCTCTAACAGAACAGGAAGAACGTTTGGCTGATGGATTCGAAAACTGGAGAGGAGAAAATGATCAAATAGATGATGTGTGTTTGATGGGAGTCCGAGTATAAAGCAAATCGGAGATCGGAAATTTGGAATAAGGAAAAAGGGGAAAGGATTAAGGAGAAAGGAATCTGCGAGATCTGCCTGACCCGACGGCTCCCGAGTGATCCCGCATGTCTCGATACTTTTCCGATTTCATCGGAAACACTCGACAAGCTAATGGGATTGTATCGAGGGATAGTCGGTGGCGAATGAAATCAGCGTGATCTGCGGGAAAGAATTAAGAGCAGTGATTCTCAGAGTTCAGAGTACAATAGAAATGTTGAAATTTTTAAATTTCGGCTAGCGGGTATTGAGGGTCGGCAATCGGCAATTCTATCCAGCGAAGGTGTACGGCAATCGGTCCAAAATCAATTATGATTATTATTGCAAATCTCTAGTTGCCTACTAATGAGACAATTATTAAATTAAAAATTAAAACAACCACCATTATTCCCTACTTTTATTAAGACAAGTTTCAATTGCTATGAAATTAAATATTCCCCTACTAAAAGAAATCTGCGAGATTGCTGGTGCTCCAGGTTATGAACAAAGGATTCGCGAGCTGGTAATTTGCGAGGTTAGCCCTCTGGTTGATGAAGTTAAAACCAATAATCTAGGTAACGTCTACGCCATAAAAAAGGGCAAGGCCGATAAGAAAGTGATGATCGGTGCCCATATGGACGAAATTGGGTTCATTGTTACCCATATCGACGATAGAGGTTTTGTCCGCTTTCACACCTTAGGAGGTTTTGATCCAAAGACCTTAACTGCCCAAAGAGTGATCATTCACGGGAAAGAAGATGTAATGGGTGTAATGGGAAGTAAGCCCATTCACGTCATGACGAATGAAGAAAAGGCCAAGAATCCCAAAACCACCGACTACTTCATTGACCTTGGTATGCCAAGAGAGAAAGTAGTGGAATTGGTTGATGTGGGTAATCCTATTACGCGATACAGCGAATTGATCGAAATGGGAGATTGTGTGAATTGTAAGTCGATCGACAATAGAGTATCTGTTTTCATCCTTCTTGAAACACTGCGATTGCTGAAGGATAAAGAAGTTCCTTTTGATATCTATGGCGTATTTACCGTTCAGGAAGAAGTGGGAATTAGAGGAGCAAATGTATCCGCAATGGAAATTCAACCTGATTTTGGTTTCGGATTAGACACAACCATCGCCTATGACCTTCCCGGGGCAAAACCTCATGAAGAGATCACTAAGCTTGGAGAAGGTACTGGTATCAAGATCATGGATGCATCTGCAATCTGCGATTATAGAATGGTAGAATACATGAAGCAAACTGCCAAAAAGCACAAGATTAAATGGCAGCCAGAAATCCTTACTGCAGGAGGAACAGATACTGCCGGAATTCAACGTATGAATGATGGAGGTGCAATTTCAGGAGCAATTTCTATCCCTACAAGACACTTGCATCAGGTAATTGAAATGGCTCATAAAGAGGACATTTTAGCCTCTATTGCGCTATTGGAAAATTGCTTGCTTGAGCTGGATAAGTTCGACTGGAAATTCAGCTAGAGAGAAGATCTGAATTGCTCCAAGAACTGAGCATCATTCTCAGAATATAATCTTAGATCATTCACATTGTACTTGAGCTGAGCGATACGTTCAATACCCATCCCAAAAGCAAAACCGCTGTAAACTTTAGAATCAATCCCACAGTTTTCTAATACATTGGGGTCAACCATTCCACAACCCATAATTTCTAGAAAGCCTGTGTATTTGCATACATTACATCCTTTCCCGCTACAGATTGTACAAGAGACGTCCATTTCTGCGCTTGGCTCCGTAAATGGGAAGTAAGAAGGTCTTAGTCTGATCTCAGTATCCTCACCAAAGAGTGTTCTTGCAAAATAGAATAAGGTCTGTCTTAAGTCAGCAAAGGAAACATTCTTGTCGATGTACAAGCCTTCAACTTGGTGAAAGAAACAATGGGCTCTGGCAGAAATAGCCTCATTCCTATACACTCTACCCGGTGAAATTGTACGAATAGGTGGACTCTGACTTTCCATCATTCTCACCTGTACAGAAGAAGTGTGAGTACGAAGCGCAATATCGGGGTCCTTATCGATGAAGAAGGTATCCTGCATATCTCTTGCAGGATGCTCTGGCGGAAAATTCAAGGCCGTAAAGTTGTGCCAATCATCTTCTATTTCAGGACCAACAGAAACTTCATAACCGATATTCTGAAAGATCTCAACGATTCTATTGCGAATTAATGAGATAGGATGGCGACTACCAACCTTTTGTTGATTTACCGGTCTACTAAGATCCAGGCTATCGGCTTCTGCAGAAGATTGTTGTTGCTTTAATGCTTGCTTAAGTTCATCAACTCTAGCTTCGGCAACATGTTTAAGTTCGTTTAGTACCTGACCGTATTCTTTTTTCTCTTCTGGAGCAACCTCTTTGAACTGAGCAAAAAGTTGTTTCAATTCTCCTTTGTTCCCTAAAATGCGAATTCGGAAATCCTCGATTTCCTTTTCGGTTCCCGCTGCAAAGGCCTTAACCTCTTCGATCAGACTTTTAACCTTATCGATCTTCATTACAATATTTCCATTTTAAGGATCAAAACAGGCTTGACCGGACGATCTCCTTCTCCTGTATTCACCATTGATATTTGTTCAACAATTGACATCCCCTGCAAGACTTCACCAAAAACGGTATATCCCCCATCCAGATGTGGAGTGCCACCTACCTTTTCATAGATCTCTTTTTGTCGGTCTGTATATGTCATGCCGTTTTCAGCTTCAAACTGACTCAAATATTGAACGGGATATTTTCTCCCTACGACAATATAGAATTGTGAGCCTGAGCTTCGTTTCTCCGGATTGATTTGATCTCCTTGTCGGGCGGCAGCTAACGCCCCCTTCTTATGAATATGCCCTTTATCCAGCTCTGCATCAATGGTGTATCCTGGTCCGCCATTACCTACCCTAGTGTAGCCGGAAGAAGGTTTAGACTGAGGATCGCCACCTTGGATCATAAAGTCTTTGATCACTCTGTGAAATGAAGTGCTATCGTAAAAACCCTTTTTTACCAATTTGATGAAATTCTCTCGATGAATTGGAGTATTTTCATATAGCTTTACCACTATAACTCCCTGAGTAGTCACAATTTTCACCCTATCCTGAGCTCCCAAAGAACACATTAATAGGGTCAGGCTTATAAGTAAGCAAGTCTTCTTGAACAAAATATAATTAAGTTTGCGACAGTTAGTAAGCAGTATGGGCAAAAGTATGAAAAAATATACCCTCCCTTTTTTAGTTTTATTTCTCTCTTCGCTTACCATAGCTTGCAAGAAAGAAAAATCTCCTGAACTGGAAATCACCGTTCTCAACTCTTCAAATGAGCCTGCTCGAAATGTGTGGGTGAGGACATCTATTCCCGGTACAGAATCTGATCCAAGAGAAGTTGCCGCTAAGGTGATTGATTCTGTTGTAACCGATAATTTCGGAAAGGCATTCTTTGAATTCGACAATACGATCTTGATTCGTGTAGATGCTTATCGCAGTCCGGATAATATCCTCGATTCAATTAGTGTCTTATTGGAAACCAAACGTTTGAGAGGGAGCGAAGACAACTATTATGAGCGCTCTATGCGCATTCCATAATTGTTTCTATTCTGACCAGTATTCCAGAATACTCTGTTTAATTAACTCTTCTTGTTGATCCTTTGCCAGGGCTGGAAGCTTTTCCATGAGTTCCCAATGCGGCCAACCATCTTTATCCCTACCGAGATATTTGTAGTGACCGAATGGTTCTAGCAATGTGCAAATAGCTACATGCATGACCTCAAGTTTTTGGTCTTTTGAAAATTTCTGTTGATTCATTCCAAGCTCCTGAAGTCCGATTATAAATAGTATCGACTTTAGGTCCATGTCCATTTTGAACCTCTCTTTCAAAGCTAGCAAAAGGCTATCCCACTTTTTTTGACTTTCTATCTCCACAAGAGCAAAATTAATGATAGATTAGCCGGCAATTCCTATGAATTACTTCGACCTAATAATTGCTATTCCCCTGGCCTGGGGCGCCATAATGGGCTTTAAAAAAGGGCTGATATTAGAATTGGCTTCTCTTGTAGCCTTGTTCTTGGGAATTTGGGGAACAATTCAATTCTCTGATCTCACTGCATCTCTTTTGTCAGAATGGCTAGAGGCTTC
Source organism: Flavobacteriales bacterium (assembly GCA_002706365.1). Lineage (GTDB taxonomy): Bacteria > Bacteroidota > Bacteroidia > Flavobacteriales_E > Vicingaceae > UBA1494. The sequence continues at coordinate 162,910 of PALM01000032.1, forward strand.
TGCCAGCCTAATTAGCTTGATCTCTTTTGTAGTCACTTTCGTGATCATAGTATTGACAGTTCATCTCTTAGCCAAGATCATTGATAAAAGTCTGAGAATGGTAGCAATGGGCCCATTATTGCGAATTAGCGGCTCTATCTTTGGGATTCTGAAGTATGCATTGATACTTTCAGTCTTGCTTTATGCCTTTGAAGCTATTAATTCGAGATGGCAGTTTGCAAATACAGAGAAATATCAGAGTTCCACTGCTGTTTCACTGCTCAAGAAAGCGAATCAGCCCATATACAATTGGCTAGACCAAATGGATTGGGATTTTGAGATAGATGAAGAGATCCAATCAATTTAAGACTGTATAGCCTTAATTCCAGGCAACTCCTTTCCTTCCAAATATTCCAGTAGAGCTCCTCCACCAGTAGAGATGTAGCTTACTTTATCGTCGAAGTTGAAGGTCCTAATTGCCGCTGCTGAGTCGCCACCACCAATAAGACTAAATGCCCCATTCTCTGTAGCATTCGCAATAGCAGTTGCCATAGCTTTGGTTCCTTCGGCGAATTTGCTCATTTCGAACACTCCCATTGGTCCGTTCCACAGTATGGTTTTTGAAGACTCCACAACTTCTGCAAATTCTCTGCTGGCTTTTGAGCCGATGTCTAGCCCCATCCAGCCACTCTTGATTTGCATATTATCTGCTTCGGATGTATTTGCATCATTACTGAAGTTATCGGCAATAATAGAGTCTTGAGGCAAGTGTAATTCAACTCCTTTTTCCTCTGCCTTATTCAATAGATCTAATGCCAATTGAAGTTTATCTTCTTCCACCAATGAATTCCCCACATCTCCTCCTTTTGCTTTGAAGAAGGTATAGCTCATTCCACCACCAATGATCAATCTGTCTACTTTGTCGAGGATGTTCTCGATCAATAGGATCTTATCAGAGATCTTTGCTCCACCCATGATAGCGGTAAAAGGTCTTTGCGGTTCTTGCAACAATCTAGCTACTGCCTCCAATTCATTCTGAATGAGATACCCAAAGGCTCTTTCATCAGCTTTGAAGAAATCAGCAATAATTGCAGTAGAAGCATGTGCTCTGTGTGCTGTTCCAAATGCATCGTTCACATACACATCTCCAAGCTCTGCCAATTGAGAAGCAAAGGCTCTATCTCCTTTCTCTTCTTCTGCATGAAAGCGCAAATTCTCAAGGAGCAGGACTCCATTTTCTTTCAAATTTGCAATTGCTTCCTTTACTTCTTGACCTACACATTGGTCGACAAAAGCTACTTCTCTCCCTAGTTCCTCACTCACTGCAGAAACGATCTGTGAAAGTGAGAATTCTGCTTTCACCTCTCCTTTTGGACGTCCTAAGTGCGACATTAAAACCACCTTGGCACCTGAATCCAATAATTTCTCAATTGTTGGCACTGCCGCGATGATTCTATTTCTATCTCCAACCACTCCATCTTTAAGTGGCACATTGAAGTCAACTCTTACTAAAGCAACTTTTCCTTGAAGGTCTAATTCGTCTATATGCATCTCTTCAAAATTGGACGGCAAATTTAGCTATTTATGAGTCTTTAACACTTGCCATTAGCTCTAGAATACTAATTTTAACTCATGCAATTCAAAGAGCTTGTTGGACAGTCAGTATTGAAAGAGAACCTCATTCGCATAGTGAGAGAAAACAGGCTCAGTCATGCGCTATTATTCCAAGGTGAATACGGATATGGCAGCCTCGGCCTAGCTCTGGCACTCTCTCAATATATCTTTTGTCAATCCCCTAATGAAAATGACGCTTGTGGTACATGCGCATCTTGCATTAAAACCCAAAAGTTAGCTCATCCGGATCTTCATTTCGCCTTTCCGGTAAACTCTGCCGATGGCTCATCTACTAAGGTGGGTAGTGATGATTTTCTTGTTCAATGGAGAGAGCAGATACAAGAGAACGTATACTTCGATCTGAAACAGTGGAATGAGAAGATCGGGATTGAGAAAAAACAGTCGTTGATCAAGGTAGATGATAGCAAGGCCATTATGAAAAAGCTAAGCTTAAAGAGCTTTGAGGCCAAGCATAAAGTATTGATCATTTGGGCTGCAGACAAAATGAATGGGGAGGCGGCTAACAGATTGCTAAAATTGATAGAAGAGCCTTCAGAGGACACCTTGATCATTCTCATAAGCGATAATGAAGAGCAGATCTTACAAACGATTCGCTCCAGAACCCAAGTGGTGAGAGTTCCTCCAATTCAAGAAGGAATAATTGAAGCGGCGCTTGAGGCGCGATTTGATCTTGCAGAAGAACGAGCCACCCAAATTGCTCGTCAGGCGGAAGGAAATATGATCCGTGCCGAAAGGTTGTTGAATCGACAAGAAGAGGACGACCTATTCTTTAATTTATTCACGGAATGGATGCGCGCCTGCTATGAAGCCAATGTAGAGCGAATGTATAAGTGGGTTGAAGAAATTAGCAGTGCCAGTTATGGAAGAGAAAAGCAAAAACGATTCTTGGTATATGTCTTGGATCAAATGCGCGAGGGTATTTTAAGAAACTATGGAGGAGATCAGCTACAGCATTATTTTGGCAAGGAGGATCAGTTCATGAAGAAGTTTTCTCCCTTCATTATTGCTGAGAATATCTTGGAGATCAATGAGCTAATCAATGAGGCTCACTATCATATTGAACGCAATGCTTACGCCAAGATCGTATTTATGGATATGTCTATGCAGTTCGCCAATTTGCTGCGTGCCAAAAACCGTAAATTTGTCAGTTAAGCTAAGGAGAAGGGATTATGGCTTGTGCCTCATGTGGAAATAAGGAAAATGGAGTTCCTGCTGGTTGTAAAAGCAATGGCAGCTGTGGTAATGGTGGTTGTGATAAGCTAACCGTTTTCAATTGGTTGTCTAATATGGATCAGCCAGATGGGAAAGGCACATATCCGGCAGTTGAGGTTCGTTTCAAGAACGGTCGAAAGGAATTCTTCAGTTTCGATCCTGAACATATGACCCTTTACGAAGGTGAAGCCGTAGTGGTAGACATGACAAAAGGATACGATATTGGTATCGTTTCATTAAGCGGAGAATTGGTTCGTCTGCAGATCCAAAAGAAACATCTAGTTCAGAATTTCGATGCTTTTAGCAAAGTATTGAGAAAAGCCACTGAAAAGGATCTAGAGCTATGGGAGAATGGCAAAGCCAAAGAAGCTCAAACAATGGTACGATCTAGAGAGATTGCCAGAGATTTGAACTTAGCAATGAAGATCTCGGATGTGGAATATCAGGCAGATCAAAGCAAGGTTATCTTTTACTATACCGCAGAAGAACGAGTTGACTTCAGAGAGTTGATCCGAAAGTTGGCAGATGCTTTCAAAACTCGAATAGAGATGAAGCAGATCGGTATGCGCCAAGAAGCCGGTCGCTTAGGAGGGATTGGTTCATGCGGAAGGGAGTTGTGTTGTTCTACTTGGCTTACCGACTTCAGATCAGTATCCACTTCGGCGGCTCGCTATCAGCAATTGTCGCTAAACCCTTCAAAATTGGCCGGACAATGCGGTAAGTTGAAGTGTTGTTTGAACTATGAGCTCGACCTCTATGTGGAAGAGTTGAAAGAGTTTCCGAATACCAAGCATAAGCTAAAGACCGAGAAAGGGAATGCCTTTTTCCAAAAAATGGACATCTTTAAAAAGCGAATGTGGTACTCCTATGCCGATCAGCCGAATGAATTCATTGAAATGTCTTTGGAGCAGGTTAAGGGAATCATAGATGATAATAAAAAAGGTAAAAAGGTACTAGCTCTTCGTTCTGAAAGCAGTGTAATGGAAGTGGAGAAGACAGAAGATTACGCGAATGTAGTTGGACAAGACAGCCTGAATAGATTCGACCATCTAAAAGGCGGAAAGAAGAAAGGCAGGAACAAGAAAAGAAGAAAGAGTCGCAAACAAGATCAGAAACAAAACAATCAAAAAGGGAATTAGCATATTGAGAGCTTTTAAGTCACATTTGGGTCAATCACTGATCGTTTTTGTCATTCTGCTATCATTTTCTGCTTGCGATGACGCCCTATTGTTTGAAGAGAATCTAAAGATTGCAGATTCCGAATGGCATAGGGATGAGAAAGCAAAATTTCAATTCAAGGTAGAAGATACCACAGCTAGTTACGACTTCTATCTGAACGTTCGCCATGGTGGCGAATACCCATTTAAGAATCTCTATCTTTTTACTGAAACTCGCAGTCCAAATGGATTGTTAGCAGTAGACACTGCACAGATGATCTTCGCCGACAATAGTGGAAGATGGATGGGTAAAGGAATTGGAGGTATTTATGATTATCAGTTCAAATTCAAAGAAAAGATAGAATTCCCCCTTAGAGGAGAGTACACTGTTGAAATAGAACAAGGCATGAGAGAAATGGTAGTGCCTGAATTGACTGATATAGGAATTAGAATCGAGAAAAGCCTTGAATAAAGCGAACACAGAAAATACCAATAAGCGCAAGTACATCTTGCTGTTTTGGATCATCCTATTCATTCCTTTGCTGTTCTTCAGCATTATGTTTTACGGTGCGGCAAATGCAATTTTGGGTTTCGACCCATTGCCTCCCATTGCAGATCTAGAGAATCCCAAAAGTGACCTAGCTACTGAAGTTTACACTGCAGATAGAAAGGTATTGGGACGATATTTCTATCAAAACAGAATCAATATTGACTATCAGGAGCTTCCTGAAAACTTAGTCAATGCGCTAGTCTCAACTGAAGATGAACGATACTATGAGCATTCCGGTATCGATTTACGCGGATTGATTAGAGCAGTGATCAACCTTGGGAAAAGTGGAGGAGCGAGTACCATCACACAACAGCTGGCAAAATTACTCTTCAATGAACCTGCAACCAGCAAATGGGAGAGGATCAAACAAAAACTTCAGGAGTGGATCATCGCTGCGCAACTAGAGCGACGATATACCAAAGATGAGATCATTGCAATGTATTTCAATCGTTTTGATTTTATCAATAATGCGGTTGGGATTAAATCGGCAGCTGCTGTATACTTCGATAAGCATCCATCGGAACTGAATATTGAGGAATCCGCAATGCTTGTGGGAATGCTGAAAAATCCATCATTGTTCAACCCTTTGAGGGATCCGGATACCACGCTGCATCGCAGAAATGTGGTTTTGGGACAAATGATGAGAAACGACCAAATTAGCAGAGAAGAATTCGATTCTTTGGCCGCTTTGCCTATGGAGTTAGATTACAGCAAAGTAGACCACAAACAAGGGATAGCGCCTTATTTTAGAGAGGTATTGAGAGCCGAATTAAAAAGGATATTCAATGAGAAAGACGCTCAAGGGAATTATAAATTGAGAAAGGCAGATGGCAACAAGTACGATATCTACAAAGACGGATTGAAGATCTATACTACCATCAATTACAAAATGCAGGAATATGCAGAATGGGCCGTAAAAGAACATTTGAGCTATCAATTACAAGATGAATTCTTTGCGAGTTTAAAGAAGAAAAAGAACGCCCCTTTCGATCATAGAGTTAGCCAGCAGGAGATAAACAATATCCTGAATGCAGCTAAAAGGAGATCAGAGCGATATCTCATCATGAGTGGGAAGCAATGTGCCAATTGTGGAAGAAGAGGAGCGATACTGGAAGAAGAAACGATTGATGGTAAAGAGGTGGTTGTTTGTCAGGCCGATGATTGCGGACATCATACCCATATTCAACCAAAAGACACAATTGATGCCGTATTCAATCGACCAACGAAAATGAAAGTCTTTTCTTGGAATGGAGAAATAGATACGGTAATGAGCCCAATGGATTCGATCCGCTATTACAAGAGCTTCCTACAAGCAGGTATGATGTCGATGGATCCACGTACAGGGTATATCAAAGCATGGGTTGGAGGAATTGATTACGATCACTTTGCCTATGATCATGTGAGGCAAGGAAGACGACAAGTTGGTTCTACTTTCAAACCTTTTGTTTATGCTGTAGCAGTTGATGAGGGTATGTCGCCTTGTAAAGAAGTATCCAATGTAAGATATGTCTTCAAAGCTGAGGAATGGGGACTACCAAAAGACTGGTCGCCAAAGAACAGTACAGATGATTATGGTTACAATGTGACCTTGAAATATGGGCTGGCAAATTCTATGAACACCATAACTTCATGGGTGATGAAACAATTCGGGCCGGATCGTGTGGTGAGAATGGCTCGAGATCTGGGAATTGAATCACCTTTGGATCCTGTTCCTTCATTAGCATTAGGTGTAGCTGATGTTTCAGTCTATGAGATGACCGGAGCTTTCTCCACCTTCGTGAATAAGGGTGTGTGGACAGAACCAATTTTCTTAACTAGAATTGAAGATAAGGATGGGAATGTGATCGTGGAATATGTACCTAAAACTAGAGAAGCCTTAAGCGAGCAAACAGCATACGTAATGCTTGATCTGCTTAAAGGTGTGACTTCTTATAACTGGAATGAATACAAGCAAAAGACAGCTGGAGGTACAGGTATAAGATTGAGATTCGCGAAAACAAAAGAAAGACCTTATGGGGGTATTCAATACCCTATTGCTGGGAAAACCGGAACCACACAAAACAACTCAGATGGTTGGTTTATTGGTGCTACCCCTGATCTTGTAACCGGTGTATGGGTAGGCGCTGAAGATCGCAGTGTACGCTTTACCTACACGCAAGACGGACAAGGAGCAAATACAGGTCTGCCAATTTTTGGTTATTATATGAACAAGGTTTATGCAGATTCTAGTCTTAAGATTTCTACTGAGGACTTTGAGAAACCAGAACAGCCTTTGAGCATAGAACTAGACTGCGAAGTATATAGGGAGCAAGATAACTTTGATGGCGGAGGAGTACCCGACTTCGGATCATAAAACACAAAGAGCAAATGGCAAATAAAGTAGTAGCAAACGCAGAAGAGGCAATTGAAGGCATAAAGAGCGGAATGACACTTATGCTAGGAGGTTTTGGCCTATGTGGAATTCCTGAAAAGTGCATTGCAGCGCTAGCTGCCAGACCAGAGATCAAGGATCTTACATGTATTTCAAATAATGCAGGAGTAGACGACTTTGGTTTGGGATTGCTATTGAAAAACCATCAGATCAAGAAAATGGTCTCTTCTTATGTAGGTGAGAATGATGAGTTTGAACGACAAATGCTCAGTGGTGAATTGGAAGTTGAGCTTACCCCACAAGGGACGCTTGCAGAGAAATGTCGTGCAGGTGGTGCGGGAATTCCAGCATTCTTTACGCCAACCGGATATGGAACCGAGATAGCAGAAGGTAAGGAAGTAAGAGAATATAATGGTAAGAAGTATATCTTGGAAGAGAGCCTAACCTCCGACTTTGCCATAGTAAAAGCATGGAAAGGCGACACCAAAGGAAACCTCATCTTTAAAGCAACGGCGAGAAACTTTAATCCAGTAATGGCAATGGCTGGAAAAGTCACTATTGCAGAAGTTGAACATTTAGTAGAGCCTGGTGAATTAGACCCAAATGAGATCCATACTCCGGGAATCTATGTAAATAGAATCTTTGAAGGAAAGAATTACGAGAAGCGAATTGAACAGAGAACAGTGAGATCAGCCGAAGGCTGATATCCAATGGCCGATTGCCGATAGTCGATGGCCGTCCCTCGATACAATTTCGCTTTGCGAAATCACTCGGGACGGGATTGGAGATAAAAACGAGCACACAATCTAGATTCTAGGTTCTAGGTTCTAGGTTCTAGGTTCTTAAAATGAAACAACATGTTAGATAAAAACGGAATCGCAAAACGAATCGCACAGGAATTAAAAGATGGCTGGTATGTGAACTTGGGAATAGGAATCCCAACCTTAGTCGCAAACTATATTCCCGATGGCATTGATGTGACTTTGCAGTCGGAGAATGGCCTTTTGGGTATGGGTCCGTTCCCTACGGAGGAAGAAGTAGATGCAGATTTGATCAATGCGGGAAAGCAAACCATTACTACTCGCCCAGGTTCCGTTTTCTTTCATTCAGCTGATAGTTTTGCTATGATCCGTGGAGGCAAAGTCCAGCTCACAGTGCTAGGTGCTATGGAGGTGGATCAGAATGGCGACATAGCCAATTGGAAGATTCCGGGCAAAATGGTGAAAGGAATGGGTGGAGCAATGGATTTGGTGGCCTCTGCAGAAAACATCATCGTTGCTATGATGCACACCAACAAAGCAGGTGAGTCAAAATTGCTAGAGAAGTGTACCTTGCCACTTACAGGAGTGAATTGCATTACCAAAGTAGTTACTAATCTGGCAGTATTAGAAGTAAAAGATGGTGCTTTCATCTTAAAAGAAAGAGCACCTGGAGTTAGTGCAGAAGAAATCAAGAATGCTACTGCTGGTAAGTTGATCGTTGAGGGAGATATTCCTGAAATGACCATATGAAAAATATCCTTCTTCTCTTAGGCATCAGTCTGATGCTATTGGGCTGCTCTGAAAGCCCCTACCTTGAAGAAGGTGATAAAATTGTACTTCAAGATCGATTTGGGCAATACCTAAGTGCTGATAGGCACGGAAATGGCGAATTGATTCCAAATCGGGATAAGATCCGCAATTGGGAATTCTTTAAGGTTCAATCCGTCACAGAGGAAAAGTTTACCCTTAGCGACTTCGAAAACAATCCCATTTATCTCCACAAAAAACGACTTCAATGGGATAAAAATGCTACTGCTGCTAACTTCAGATTTGAGACTTCTAAAGGAAGAGTATTCTTAAAAACAGGCGACGATAAATTCCTGAGATCGAATTCAAAATACGTCGTTCCTTCAAAGAATGCCGGCATCATTATCCATCGACTAGGACGCAAGAATGTCTTAGGTGGATACCTCGATAACGAAGATGTAATCATGCTCTTCCTAGCATTAGGCATATTCATCTTTTTAATACTGAATCAGCTTTATGGCTGGTATTCAATCAAATCTAAGATCCTTTATTCCCTTCTGCTTATTGCACATTTCTCAGTGGCATTCTTTGCCATTACCCAATTCGACTTCTTATTCTTTTGGGATGAAATGTTCCATGCAGTCGTCGCGAAGAATCTTAGTATAGACCCCACTATCCCAAAACTTTTCAATCCCGCTTGTCATGACCCAAGTTTAGGTTGGGGCGACACTGATGTTTGGCTGCATAAACAACCTCTCTTCCTCTATCAAATGGCAGCTGCCATTAAACTCTTCGGCATTAATGCAATTAGTCCTAGAATCCCATCACTATTGATGATGACTTTAACAGGCTTGCTTGCTTATAGAATAGGCTCTCAGCTATTCAATAAACTAATCGGCTTGATCGCTTCCATGATCTTCTGTTTTTCTCTGCATAAGATCGAATTGTTGTTTGGTATGAGAAATACAGACCACAATGATCTGGCATTCCTTTTCTATGTGACTGCAAGCTTTTGGGCATTGATAGAATATAGGATATCGCGAAAAAGATGGGCCTATGCCGGAATATTCATTTTTGCTGCTTGTGCAGTGCTCACAAAATGGTTACTGGGCTTTCTTGTCTATTATGCCTGGGGAATTATTCTGCTATTGAGTTTTACAGATTTCAAAACCTTCCTTAAAGAGCTCAAACCACTCTTGATGAGTTTCGCATTTAGTTTGCTCTTAGTAATCCCTTGGCAAGTCTATATATTTTCTGCATATCCAGAGATTGCTTCCTTTGAGATCTCCGAGATCAGAAGACATTTTACCGAGGTGGTTGAAGACCATTACGGCGACTGGGATTATCATCTCTTATTGAGTGTGAAACATTACGGACTTCACTATTACCTATTGATAATTGCTCCCTTCTTAGCTTATTTTTCGAGCAATCGTAAAAAACTATTCATGTCAGTGGTTATTTCAGTTATCACTGTCTATGTGTTTTACAGCATAGCCGAAACAAAAATGGTGAGTTTCACTTTTGTGGTATCCGTATTGATCTGTGTGATCATTTCAGCAGCCATTGAAAACCTCTATCGTTCGCTATTGCATTTTCATCCCAATAAGGAGAAGATCATTAAGCCTTTCTTACTAGCATCATTGCTATTCCTAATATATCACAGTTTTGACCTTGTGGAGATTGAAAGGAAGATAAATCCCAAATTGTCGCATTTCAAATATGTACAAAAAGAGATAACTCAGAAGAAATTCAAGCGCCTTTCACATGATATTATTAAGCCCTCAGCGCTATTTAATGCTAGATGGCCAGAAAACATCAATGCAATGTATTACAATGACAACTTGCCTGTATATCCGGCATTCCCCGACTTTGAACGCTTGAAAGAACCCCCTTGTGAAGAAAGAGAAATCTTGGTCTTTGATGATGGGAATGTGCCAGACAGCGTAGCTACAAATCCGAGAGTAAGGCTAATCCCCAATTATTAATGTCTTGCTAGTTATCATGCTTTCTCAGGAAGCTTAACGGGTATAAAAGAAAAGTATATTTTTGGCATTGCTAAATCGCTCGCCTGAGCTAATTCCTAAGCCCTTTCAAATAGCATAAATTGAGTCAGAATAAGATTTACAACTTAATATCATCGATTAGTTCTAAGTCGGTCTGTTGGGCAATATCCATCATACTCCTCCTGACTCATTTTGTACTTAAAAAGTACAACTATCAAGACTTCCACAATGTACTTGGTTGGGACATATTGGCCTATTATATCTATTTGCCATTTAGTTTTATTCATGCAGATCCCGGCATCAGCAATGTGGAGGTAATCGAATACATTTTTGAAGTATACAAGCCCTCTGGCACTTTCTATCAGGCCTACCCTCTTGAGAATGGCAATCATTCTCCAATGTATACTATTGGTTTTGCACTTCTCTATCTTCCATTCTTCTTGATTGGCCATCTATGGGCCAGCCTATCTAGCTACCCTGCAGATGGCTTCTCATATCCATATCAAGTAGCGATTTCAATGGGTGTAATGACTTACATCATAGCTGGAATATTCGCCTTTAGAAAGCTCTTGCTTGAATTCTTCAGCGATGGGATCAGCAGCCTTGTAATTCTTGCAATGGTTTTGGGAACTAGCTTATTTCATGAGAGCGTAGCTTATGCTGTTGGTCCGCATGCGATGATGTTCGCAGGTTTTGCAGCCGTACTTTACTTCAGTGCGAAATGGCATAAAAGCCCCTCTAGAAAAAGTGCCTTCTTCTTAGGCTTGATTGCAGGCTTGTGCATTTTAGCAAGAGGTAGTGGAATATTCGTATTAATTATTCCTGTTTTATGGGGTATTCACGATTGGGATAGCGCTAAGCAAAAATTCCAATTGATCATTGACAATTACAAGCATCTTTTAATTCTGATAGCCGGCTTTATGGTATTTCCTCTGATACAAATGATCTATTGGAAATACGCTACTGGTCAGTTCATTTTCAATACCTATCAAGTAACTCCGGGATTTGATTGGTTTAGTCCTCATTTCAATAAGGTATTCTTCAGTTATAAAAAAGGCTGGTTGCTCTATACGCCAATGATCACATTTTGTCTGATTGGAACTTACTTCTTATGGAAGAGGTATCGTGAAATTGCACTCTCCGTAATCGCCTTCATGCTCATCAACATTTATGTTCTATCCGCATGGGGCACTTGGTGGCAAGGCGGAAGCTTTGGATCTAGGTATTTCGTAGACTCCTATGCAATCTTAGCACTTCCATTAGGGGCATTTCTTGTAGAGATCAAAGGAAGAAAAGTGTGGACTTGGATCATTGGTATCTTGATGGGATTCTTCATCTTCTTGAATCTTTTTCAGACATGGCAATTCAACAACTTCCTATTTGATGGGTATTCCATGACCAAAGAATACTATTGGAGAGTTTTTCTGCAGACAGAAGTATCGGAAGAAGATCGGAAATACCGTGAGATCATACGTGATTTTGGTCCTGTAGATGTATTCTCCAATCCACAAGACTATAATCATCATACTGAGGCATTCGCAAACTTTGATGAGGTGAATACGGTGGCCTTTCATGAGAAATATCTCGACACTAACTATGCTTACAGCGGAAATTATTCAGCCAAGATCACACCGGAATTCATCTATGGCCCAACTTATAATATCCGTTATTCAGATCTAACTGATAGAGAACATGCTTGGATGAAAGTTAGCTTCAGGTATTTGGTTGAAGATCCAATTGAAGCTGCTGATCCGGTTTTAGTAATAGAAATGAACCACAATAGAGGACAGTATATCGAAAAAAGAAGAGATTGGGAATTGAAGTCGCAAAGCACAGAAATAGGCAAATGGCAATATTTCGAAGTAGATTACTTAACCCCCTACCCGCTTTCTCCCAAAAATGATGTTTTCAAAATTTATCTTTATTTGCGTGGCGATAAAGCCTTATATCTTGACGACTTCAAGGTTGAGGCCTATGAACGCAAATGGTGAAACTGAAATATGAAGAAGCTTTCGATCTTGATCCCCGCCTATAATGAGGCAGCAACCATTCATCTCATTCTCGATAGAGTTAAGGAAGTGGACCTCATTGGCGAAATTGAAAAAGAGATCATCATTGTGAATGACTGCTCTACAGACCAAACTGAAGAGGCTATTAAGAAGTATATGAATGAAAATCCATCTATGGATATTCAGTACTTCAAGCAGGAGAAGAACCAGGGCAAAGGAGCGGCAATACACAAAGCTATTGAGCTTGCCAGTGGAGACTATTTGATCGTTCAAGATGCAGATCTCGAGTATGATCCTAGAGAATATAACATACTCTTAAAACCAATTGTAGAGGGGAATGCAGATGTGGTTTACGGCTCGAGATTTATGGGAGGAAATCCTCACCGAATTCTCTTTTTCTGGCATTCATTGGGAAATAAGTTTCTCACGCAGCTTTCCAATGCCTTAACAAATCTGAATCTAACGGATATGGAGACTTGCTATAAGCTAATGGATGCAAGAATGGCCAAATCTTTGAAATTGAAAGAGAAACGTTTTGGATTTGAGCCTGAGCTCACGGCAAAGCTTTCAAGAATACCGAAGATCAGGATCTACGAAGTGGGAATCTCCTATTATGGAAGAACCTATGAAGAAGGCAAAAAAATCGGATGGAAAGATGGTTTCCGAGCCATTTATTGCATTCTAAAATATGGTCTTTTCTCCCGATAATGGAATTGCAAAGCTATTCGTTACTTTGCATCCAATCTAGATTACATTGCCTTGATAAGAATCATCGTACCATGTTACAATGAAGCAGAGCGACTTCCAATTGGAGACTTCCTGGATTTCTTAAGATCTGAAGCATCTGTTGACTTTGATATCTTATTTGTTAATGATGGAAGTTCAGATGATACCATTCAAGTGTTAAATGATATTCGCAACAAATCTGAAAGAGTTTCCGTGCTTGATCTCCAAAAGAACGGTGGAAAAGCTGAGGCAATTAGGCAGGGAATGCTTTCAACCCAAAGCGACAAATACTCATATCTTGCTTTCCTAGATGCAGACCTTGCAACGCCCATTGAAGAATTGATCAGAATGAAGGATCTCGCCTTTAAAGCTGAAGAACCATATTTTGTGATGGGTTCTAGGATCAATTTATTGGGATACAGTCAGATCAAACGAAAAGCTAGTAGGCATTACATTGGAAGAATATTTGCCACTATAGTTAGTAACCTACTTGGTCTTGCCGTTTATGACACTCAATGTGGAGCAAAGCTCATCCGACAAGATCTAACTCAAGAGTTATTCAAAGAACGATTCATTTCGAAATGGCTCTTTGATGTGGAAATGATCTTTCGACTCAAAAAACTTAAGTCTGATTATGACCAAAGGATCATGGAAGTCCCCTTGAAAAAGTGGGAAGACAAATCGGGCTCAAAGATCAAGTTTACTTACTATTTTCAAGCCCCAATAGACCTTTTGAGGATTTACTTCAAATATGGCTAACTCAAAAATTAGATACAGAATACGCGAATAATCTCAATGAAAAAGTTCATCAAAGCATTTTCTTTTATAGTCATTATACTGTTTGCCCTTTCATTGTTTGGATGGGTGAGTGTGCATATTCAGAAGGGAGACAAGGACTTTGGTTTTCTTAACGAACCTGTTAAGTTCATGTATTCCTTCCTTGATCAATTCAATAAATCTGTGGAAGAAGTTAAAAAACTCTCTCCTACCTTCTTGCCAATATGGAAAGAATTTGAACCGGTGAACAAGCTTGAAGAAGATGTCCATATTCTCTACTCTTACTCGCCTTACAACTTAGTGCGTAAAGTGGCTATTAAGAATCTAAAAGATGATAAGACAGTTTACACCTGGGACATACAAGAAAGTGCCAGTCGCTGGGATCGACTTGTAAATCCATATGTTTTACCCAATAAGGACCTCATCTATTTCTTTACAGATAGAACGGGTTTGAGACGTATTGATTCATTGGGTAATATCAAATGGAAACAAGACAAATACCTAGCACACCATTCCTTGAATATCGATAGTGCAGGCAACTTCTGGGTCTGTTCTAAAAAGCCGCCAAAAAACAGTACTAGTGGTACTTACAAAATAGATGGCCGAAAAGTATTCTACGCTGATGATATGATCTCCTTGATCGATGCCGAAGACGGAAAGATCCTCTTTCACAAATCGATCACAAACATCCTAAAGGCAAATCATCTTGAAAACTATCTGCTTCAAGCGAATACAGCTATGGATCCTATTCACTTGAATGATATACAGCCTGCATTGAAAACAACAAAATACTATAATGAGGGAGATGTCTTCTTGAGTATTAAACAGTCTTCTATTTTAGTGCATTACAGGCCTAAAACAAATAAAGTGATCAAGATTATTGAAGGCCCATTTTCAGCCCAGCATGATATAGACTTCTACAATGATTCCACTTTAAGCATATTCAATAATAATTCTTATCCTCAGTGGACAAAGCAGACTAAGGCCAAACCGGAAAAGAAAGAGAAATTGGCAAATGCCGGGAATTTCTATTCGAATATCGTCCAATATGACCTCTCAAGTGGTGAATTCTCTTTTATTGGGGAGAAAGTGTTCAGAAAGAATAAGATCTTCACCTCAACTGAAGGCCTTCACGAATTCATCAATGATTCAACCTATTTTATTGAAGAGCAAAATGTGGGAAATTATTGGATCATAAGAAATAATGAGGTGATCTATCACGATGTCTTCAGATCAAGTGAAGAAGGTCATTGCCATCTACCTAACTGGGCAAGAATAATAGAAGGAGATTTCTAAAAAGCTTAAAGGTCTACTTCTTCGAGCTCAATGGTTTCCATTTTGGCCTTTAGCTTATGCTTTCCATAATACTTCGGATCGAAGTCGAAAACACTCTTGCCTTTCTGAGCATCCTTGACAAAAGGTTGATAGTGAATGCTGTGGTACTCTAATAAGCGATCTTTCAATCTCCCCTGCTTGACCGTATCATATTCAAGTTTAAGCGTAAACTTAGCCGTCTTTGTGCCAGGCCCAGAAATCTCAAAGTTTACGCACTCATCATTTGAGTAGATTCTAAATACTCCTTCTTCATCGCTGAAAGTATTAAGTCCTACAGTCCAATATCGGTTCCAACCTCGAATGACCGCACCTTCAATTGGATCTCCACTTTCCTTATTGATCAGCTTTCCTTCAATAAGATAGTTATTATAGCCCATCATATTGTAGTAATTCACATGACAATCACAATCCCCACGCTTTTCAAAATCGAAGTTCTGAAGTGTTTTTGCAGCCTTTTTGACGGTGCCTAGAATGCTATCCCCATCGATATAAGTCATGCCCTTTCTGTCCATAATAGCCGTATGATCATGCTCAAATGGACCCCACGACACATCTTGGAATTGCCACCAGCCAAAACCCGCTCCTCCACAATCTATAGTTCTCTGTAAGGCCTCTTTCATGAATAGAGCTTGCTCTTCATAACTTATAGAATCATTATCTGCCGGCAATGAAGTCTCAGAAATGATCCAGGGTTTCTTGGAATAATTGGCGTACCAATAGATCTCATTAGGCACCCTTAAAGGATGGTAGGTATGAAAAGAAACAAAGTCTAGATCTAGAATACTTGGATCCCACTCAAATGCTTCAATTGGCTCTGACAAACCAATTGTGATAAGCTGCTTTGGAGCTAGTTCATCCATGAGTTCTTGCCACTCTTCTGTAAGGCGCACTGCATCTTCTTTCTCCCTATGTTTATCTATGTATTCTCTATATTCAGAATTGTCGAAATACAGAGGTTCATTAAAGAAGTCGTAAGAGAAAACAGTTGGTTCTTTACTGAAGCGTTTCAACACCTCTTTGATAAAAGTCAGCCTAATGTTATTCTCCTTTTCTAACTTCTTAGGTTTTGGCAGAAGTAGCATGATTCGAAGATCTTCTTCCTTCGCAATGCGAACCACTGCTTCTAGTGACTTTAGCAGTTCTGTTTGATACTCTTCAATTGAAAAAGGCTCGCGACTCCTATCTCTATTGAACAGCTCCAATTGTGCGATAACTGAATCTCCTTGATTCTTGTAAACAAAAGGATTTAAACCCACCAGTCTAAGGCTGTTAAAGCCCATTTGTCTAATCAACCTAAAATGTAAACGCATTCTATGATTAACCGCATTTGTGGACACAGCGTAGTCTGATGCTGGGCGATCATATTCCACTGTTGGCCCTATTACTAGGCTGTCATTTATCCTATGCACAGATAACATATAGTTCATAAGGACAGGAAAGTACGGCTCACCTTCCACTATAAACTGTTCCTCAGATACAGAAACGAATTCACTAACCTCAACTCTATTGCATGAGGATGCAAAAAGCAGAATGATCAAGGAGAACAATAAATATGAAGACTTCATCTGTTGAATTAGGATGTAAAAATCAGCATTAATTGAGAAAGCTATCCATGAATCCTATTTATTGAAAGATACTTAGCTTTAAAGCCCAATCTTAAAGAACATTTTGAATACCAAGCTTTCTCATCCATGGGTTAAACTAGCATTTACAATTGTTGCTTGTACTATGGTTTTGGCAAGCGTATTCTATAAGAATTGGCGCTACCAAAATAGGATTCTTGTACACGATTCTATAGGGTATTACAATTACCTTGTAGTCTCTTTTATTTACGAAGACATAGGCCTAGACTTTGTTCGTCACAACAAAAAGCTACTGAAGAAAAGACTATGGTACTGGGTAGGAGCAGATGGACAAAAAATATTCAAATACTCGCTGGGAGTTTCTTTAGCCGAGATGCCTTTTTTCCTGATTGCACATCAACTTGCAATAGCAGATGGGAATGTAGATGAAGGTTTTGCTGATATCTATCGTTTAAGTGTGCTATGTTCAGCGATCTTCTACCTGCTTTTAGGTCTATTCTATCTGTTCAAGATCTTGAAACCCTATTTTGAGGAAAAATCGATCTTCTGGACCATTATCATACTGGCTTTAGGAACGAATTTGATCAATTATGTGATTCGCGAGCCAGGCATGAGCCATGTATATAGCTTCTGTGCAATAGCCGCATTCATTTATTACAGCCTGCGTTATTGGGAGAGTCCTAATATGAAAACATTGATCACTATTTCAGTGATTGCCGGATTGATTGCATTAGTTCGCCCATTCAATGTGATCGTCTTGGTCTTATTTCCACTGCTCAACTTAAGTTCATTCAAAGAATTAAAAGGCAGGTTCACTCATCTGATTCATAACCCTAAGCGGTTCCTTCTTGCAATTGCTCTCTTTATTCTAATCTTCTCCCCTCAATTGATCTACTGGAAACTTGTTAGTGGCGATTGGTTTGTTGATTCATATGTAAAGAATGAAAGCTTCTTTTTTAATGACCCAAAAATCATTGATGGTCTATTCAGCTATAGGAAAGGATGGTTGCTATACACTCCGCTTATGATCTTGTTCTTCTTGGGACTATTTAACAAGCATTCTTTCGTGAAGAGAAATAGGTGGTTGAGCATTGGATTCTTCTTGATGAGCTGCTATTTGATCTTTTCTTGGTGGTCTTGGTGGTATGGAGGCTCTTTTGGAGCTCGGCCACTCATCGATTACTACCCGCTCTTTGCCATCTTTATTGCCGCTTTTTTAAATCATTTATTGAATCTCAATCTGTGGGTAAGACGGTCGGTTTATCTAATTATTATTCTCTTGATAGGATTGAACTTATTTCAGTTCTATCAATTTGAAAAGGGCTTGATCCATCATGCGGGAATGACTAAAAAGAGTTATTGGATGGTATTTGGAAAGCTAGATAAACCTAAAGGCCTGATTAAGGCTTTCGATTATCCCGATAACCAAAAAGCAAGGGAGGGAGATCGATGAAAAGTATTACTAAGGAATCCCTCTATTGGTTTTTAGCAAACTTCATACTCTTAATTGCGCTATTATACCCTGCAATAGAAAATGGCTTTCCACTCTTATATGCAGAGAGCGGCACTTTTATTAGCACTAAAAGTGATGGCTCATATGCTGTGGATATACTCAATACTTACGGACTATTTGTAAGGCATAGTAGTCTTTCATGGAACTTATGGATGCTATTATTTGCCCAGACATTAATCGTAATTGTAGTTCTCAAAAGCTTTTTGAAGTTCCTATTAAACGACAAACTAAACCCAGTCAGCTTTGGGCTCATTGGATTCTTCTTGGTCTTTTTTACCTCTATAGACTCAATGTGTTCTTCTATTAGTCCAATGATCTTTGAGCCGCTTTCACTTATCCTATTCGGCTTGATCCTTTTCTCAAAGCGCCTACCAAAGCTTGCATTAGTTGTGTTTATAATCTTTACTGCTTTCAACCATAGTAGCATGCTAATTGCTATTATCTTATCGGTCTGCTTTGCAATCTACTATATCATAAAGAGCGGCAATAATCCTCTTTTTAAGCGCTCACTTTTGCTTCTTTCTATTAGCATAAGTCTTCCTATTCTCATAGCTTTTGGCAACTATATCAAAGAAGGTAATTTTCAGATTAGCAGGAATTTAGGTGTTCAACTAATTGCCAATTTTTCTGAGAACCATATGTTGGAAGACTTTCTAAATGAAAAATGTAAAAAGCAGAAGAATGATCTTAATCTATCTTTAAACTATTGTGAGAATGAGAAGTATCGTAAACACTTCTCTAGAGAAGACTTCATGTATAAGAAGTCAAGCCCATTGTATTCGCATTATCCCGACCTTAATTGGGCTGAAAGCTGGGAGAAGCTCAACCAGCCATATGAGGAACTCGCCTTTAGAATGATCAATGATTCAAAGTATGGCAGAAAGTACCTATTGGGCACTTTATCTAGTTTTTTGAAACAACTGCAGTATGTACAAGACTCCAAACTTGCAAAGCAAAACTTCAGAAAGATCATCTCTTTTAAGTATCGTTATAACCTAGAGGAGTACCGTCATTCAGCTCAGTTTAAAAGGGCAATTGAATACAGAAACAATGAACTGATAGAGTCTTTGCTCTACGTTATATTCCTTCTTTCATTTCCAATTTTTCTCTACATAAAAAGAGATCAAGATCCCATCATAAACAAGTTTGGCTGGTTGATCTATATGGCTACTATACTGAATGCCTTCTTGCATAGTCTTATTGCAAATGCCGATGTGAAGTTCCAATTGCCCTTAGTATTCTTATTGATACTAATAGGCATAATCAAACTTTATTCGCACCTCAATAACACTTATGTTATTAGTCGAAAAAGCTCCTGATTTGCCTTTTCTTTAATCCTGAGACTTCTCAACTGATTGCCTAGAAGCAAGCGCAATAAGCAAGAATGAGATCAGTGGGATGGTGAATATCAGCCTGCCTTGATAGCGGTCTACCACATTAGAAAAAGCACTACACACAAAAGCATTAAGCAATATTGCTAAAAAGACGATCGTGATCAATTGGATGGAGGGTCTATTGAGTATTTGTCTATTGAAGATCATAATGTAAATAATCACAATTATTGAAATGATGACAAGCCACTTCTCCAGCAAGCTTTGAATGTTGAATGCTATGCCTGCCCTATCTTGCATTGCCCCATAAAAGAAATCCCAATCATCATTGAAGGATCTTTTGATGATTCTATCTAGCTCTGATTTATCCAGATGAGTATGGCCAAAATTAAACAGCTGCTCAAATGTTCCAGTAATTGCAATTTCTGCATATCTCCAGAAGTATTTCTGATCTGAAAGTATGTCTCTCACAAGGCTTCCATAGGCCTCATCTTTATCTGTCCAACAGTTATCCCATTTTCTTTTATAATTACAGTCACCATCATAAAGTGGACTGCTCGTATCAAATAAAAAGAGTCCTGTATTTGGCCAATTATCAAATTGATCAACATACTTACACAATTCACCGTAAGGAAGCTGTTTCGTATTCTCACATGCTTCTTTTAAGTAGTCATTAGCAATACCACTATTGATCAGTCGTGCAGCAAGAAATACATTCTTAGTTCTGCTTAATTGAAATCCAAAGCCCAGACTGTAGTTGATCAGGCTTAAACTAAAAAGGGAAAGAACAATCAAGCTGAATATCAGCAGATACCTTTTTAAATATGCTTTGAAGTGTCTTTTGATCAAATGAAACATCCCAACTAAACCAAATAAGCCTAATATCATTGGCAAATGAGATAAATGGGCAATAAGAGAGAAGGCAAAGATCAAAGCGGTGAAGAAGACTGTGGTTTTGTTGTTCATAGAACCAAAAAGCAGCAAGAAAGAACTCAAAACAATCGCAGATGTAAAGATGTCTGGGATAATCATGCTTATGTAGAAGTCGAGACCACTAAGCAGAGCCATCAATGAGCAAATAATAAAACCACTTCTCGCAGAATTCTTAAATGATCCAACAACTTCAAGCCAAATGCGATTGATCAGAAAGACCATCATCACAGCTTGGGCAATGGCAACTAGAAAGACCGACCATGAAAGTGAGATGTGGCGTACGAACAATCCATAGATAATTGGTCTATCTACAGGTACATGCAAAGTATGTCCGCTTACTAAATAGGTGCCGGAATCTGTGTAGAGAAGTGGATAGCCATTGGAAATTACCGGCGTTAATAACACCAAGACTGAAGCTAGGTGAAAGAGAAGATCTGCCCAATTGATCTTAGAAAGTGAAGTTCGAAAGTTTTTCAAGCTATAGGTATTGACCCAAAAATAAGGCCTTTTACCTAAGCTTACCCACCAGCTTAAAATAGTCTTTTAGGCTTTTTTTGATCGACTTCAATTCGCTCTCGCTAAATGAAAACTCATCACTTCCAGAAATAAGTGCTACTTCACTTCCTCTTTCCAAGGCCTCAAATAGCTTTGCGGCAAAGGTATAATTCGCTTCTGCATCTTTGGCTTCTAAAGCTAATGTGTCAGATACTAAGATTAAGCTAAGATTCTCTTTCTCTATGTCTATGAGATCAGATTCAAGCATGATATAGGCTTCATTCAATCTCCAATTATGTATGATCATGAAGTGGAGTTTACTCTCCGTTTTTTCTCTACTTCCAATACGGTAGATATTGAAGCCCGATTTTTCATCATCATTCAAATCGTAGAAATAGGCTCGCATATTCCTAAAATAGAGTGTTGAGGACTCAGTTGTGTTGTAACTGATCTCATTGAGGTCGATCTTCTTGGCCTTTGGTCCGAATGCCCAAAATAAAGTCAGTCCAAGAATCATTGTCGCTGCCCAAAGAAAAAACCACTTAAAAAGAGTTCCTTTCATAACTGATTAACAAATCCAATTATACTTTGTTATGGATAGGAGATGTAAATTTGCATTATGGAAATCCTACTTCAGATATTGATTTGTATTGGAACCTTCGCCGGTATGGAATTTATGGCATGGTTTACTCATAAGTATGTTATGCATGGTTTCCTTTGGGTATTGCATAAAGATCACCATCAGCCGGAAAAAGGATGGTTTGAAAGAAATGATGCTTTCTTCCTTTTTTATGCGGCCATTAGTACAACTCTTTTTGTGCTGTGGAATGAAGGGATCTTCGAATATGGTTTAGCAATGGGAATTGGAATCTTCCTCTACGGATTTGCATATTTCTCTGTCCATGATGTATTCATTCACCAAAGATTGAATTGGTTCAAGAGAACAGATAATGCCTACTTCAGAGCAATTCGCAAAGCACATAAAGTGCATCACAAACATCTGGGTAAAGAAGATGGAGAGTGTTTCGGAATGTTAGTCGTTCCTTGGAAATTCTTCAAAGAAGCTAAGAAAGCTAAACAGTAATTGTCCCTTCATCATCATCGCCAAAAACCATGGCGGCTTGCATCTCAAAGCGCTTTGCCGAGTATAGGCACAATAAGGCGTCGAAGTGATGCCAGTCTTTCACCTCATTTTCGTCGAACTTCAAATTGCTGTGCTCTTTAACTAGTGAGCACATCTCTGGAATTAAGGTTTTATCCTGCTTATAGCCTTTTTCCTTTAATCCAAGTACCTCTGCCAATTTGCTGGGGTAGGTTTCTACCAGTTTGATTCCCTGTATCTTGAATGAAGCTTTGAGTTTCATTGCTCTGGCAGTTAAGCCTCCAAGAAACATGGGCGACATAGCACCTGTGCTTCGATCTGCTTTGCGATAGAAATAGTCCCCTTCTCCTAATCCGTTTCTATAGATCTTCGGTAAAGAGAGAGGAGCATCAATATAGGCGAGCCAGATATCTTCATGCTTTTGGATGAAATTAAATAGGAATTGATCAGCATCTTGCCCTTTTTCACTAGCGTGAAAGTCGACCTTATCAAACTCATAAAGTCGGGCTATTACTGTTGTCCCAGCCGTTTTGGCCCCGAAATCAATTCCAATGATCATAATTCCTAAATATCAGCTGAAACAGTCAGTGTAAATGATTTGTTTAATTGATCAATCGAATATAGTTGAATTTGATGAACAAAAAATGCCTCAGGTTAATATTGGGTGATCAGCTAAATGCCAATCATTCTTGGTTTAACTCCATTGATAAGAAGGTAAGCTACCTCATGATGGAAATGAAACAGGAAACCAATTACGTAAATCATCATGTCCAAAAAATCGTGGCATTCTTCGCTTCCATGCGAAACTTCAAAGAGGAGATGGAAGAAGCTGGACATCAATTCATCTATTATCAATTAGACGATAAGAGAAATCAACAAGACCTTCAAAAGAATATTGAAGATCTGGTTAAAAGCGAGGGATTCGAGCAATTCGAATATCAGCTTCCAGATGAATTTCGGTTGGATCAGCAGATGAATAGTCTAAAAGATAAGCTAGGAATTCCGGTAAGATCTATCGACAGCGAGCATTTTTATACTGAGCGCTATGAAATGAAGGAGTTCTTCGAAAAGAAGAAAAGCAAACAATGGTTGATGGAAAGTTTCTATCGGCATATGCGAAAGAAACATGATCTCATGATGGATGCCGATCAACCAATAGGCGGTAAATGGAATTTTGATCAGTCGAACCGAAAGTCGCTACCAAAAGACCATAAAGTCATTGATGCAAAAGTCTTCAATAAGGATGTGAGCGATATCCTGGAGATGATAGATGGCGAAGGAGTGAATTATATTGGTGAAATAGATGCAAAGAATTTTATCTGGCCAACTAACAGAGAAGAGAGTCTTGAATTGCTCCACTTCTTTAAGACCAAATGTCTACCACTATTTGGCGACTACCAAGATGCCATGACAGATGACAAATGGAGTTTATATCATTCACGCTTGTCCTTTTCCATGAACAGCAAAATGCTAAGTCCTGCAGAAGTCATTGATGCTGTGATTGCTCATTGGGAAGCGAATCAAGATGAGATCGATATTTCACAAGTTGAAGGATTTGTGAGACAGATCATAGGCTGGAGAGAATATATGAGAGGGATCTATTGGGCGAAGATGCCTGAATATGAGAATGAGAATCAACTCAATCATCAAAGAAAACTACCGGGCTTTTACTGGACAGCTAAAACAAAGATGAATTGCATGCATCATGCGATCAAGCAATCCCTTGAATATGCTTATGCCCATCATATACAGCGCTTGATGATTACAGGAAATTTCGCATTGCTCGCCAACTGCCAACCTCAAGAGGTTGATGATTGGTACTTGGGGATTTATATCGATGCGATCCAATGGGTTGAACTTCCAAATACCAGAGGAATGAGTCAATATGCCGACGGCGGTTTGATTGCCACCAAGCCATATGTATCATCGGCAAACTACATCGATAAGATGAGTGATCATTGCGGCAATTGTCATTATTCTAAAAGCAAGAAGACAGGAGAGAACGCTTGTCCTTTCAATAGCTTATACTGGAATTTCATCGACCGACATGAAGAAGAGTTTGCAAAGAACCAACGAATGTCTATGATGGTTGCCAGCTGGAGGAAGAGAAAGCCGGAAGATAAAGAGGCACTTCTCAAACAGGCTGAATACTATTTGGAAAACATCGAGTCTCTTTAGTTAATCCAGCATACCGGCAAGTACAAAAGGAAGCTTCTTGAACACAAGCTCTCCCGAAGGATGAAAAGCTTCAAAAGTCAATAAATAGATACCAATTGGTGCATTTGATCCGCTGTCGTCAATCCCATCCCAGAGAAATGTACCTTCAATGGATAGCAATTCATTGTTGAGTAGTTTCTTTATCCTCCTTCCTTTTGAATCTAGTACTTCAATGGTTCCGACGAAACCTGGCTGCTCAAACTCATAGTCGAGAAAAAGAAGATCTTGAAAGCCATCATTATCGGGTGAGAAGACCTTATCTCTAAACCCTATGACCGCATTATTTGCTTTGGGAGAACGCTGAGAATTTGGGAGTGTTGGTGTGGCAAAGTTCACTTGTTCTGAAGCAGAGAAGAAATTATCTGCAACAGCCTCACTAAATGGATCAAGTCTTTCAAGCGATACGCCATCAAAGCTGCTGAGAAGCTGAAAATGCATATCCTCATTATAATGAAAGTGCTCAATGAGTTGTTTCTTCTGATTTCCAAGATAAAATTGCCCTTCTTCATTGGGAAAAGAGGGTAGATCGAATTCAATCAAATGATTAGGTCGAAGATTAGGATATTCCATTTGCAAGCGACTTGGATCATCGGTTAGGACCCAAAGTTCTGAGGGATGAAACAGCACTCCACTTGCTTCAACAATCTCCCATTCAGCAGTATCTACACTATTCCCAATGAATAATCTATCGAGACTAAATACTTTATCGCTTCTATTATACAATTCCACAAAGTCGACCCCACTAGACCTTGGGTTGAAGAGTATCTCATTCAGAATTACTTCAGACAATTGGGGTATGAAAGGTAGTATGATCTCTACAATTAAAGTATCAGCCATATTGCCTTCACAATCGTAGATTCCAATACATTCCAAAAGGTAAACCTTTCCTGAATCAATCGATCCATTCAAATTGAATTCAATCGATCTTTCATCTGACTTAAGCATCGCATTAGCACTGATATCATCTGTATCAAAATGGAATTGATAGCTATGAAATTGAGAGGAATCCAAAACTTCGTTGAAGTGCAAGATAAGATGGTCTGATGCCTTCAATTCAGTTGCAATGATGAAGGGAGCTGAGGTATCTGCATCATCATTATAAACACTATTTTGAGCTGCAGCTGTACCTCCCCTGCTATCTATTGAAGAGGAGAAGTTTTCCTCACCACTGCAGTTCAAATAGGGGTTGATCATTTCAAGACTCCAACCTCCAGCTCTTTTGATCTCATCACTGTGCCAACTAGACTTATAATTGAGTTCATCTATTAGATTCCCACTGCTGTCGCGCAGAAATAAATGGTCTTCACTATTGTTCAAGGATGGGAAGTTCTCTAAGCCCATCACTTTGCCAAAACCAGAAAGTAAAGCACTGTCTTCTGCTTCGCACAAAAGGATATAGTCGTTAGGTGCCAATACAAAATCTCTCAATTCAGCCTCTGAGCTAGGGTCTGAAAATTTCCAGAATTGTAGGTTGAAGTAAGAAGAGGTGGTATTCAGAAGTTCCACATATTCCACTTCAGGAAGCGCAACTGAGGGGATGGGATCAGCTAAAAGCTCAGTTATCCGCACATCTCCAAATGAAGGCTGATTGAAAGAATAATATGTGAAAGAAAGGCTGTCGCTTAGCATCTGATTGCCAGATCGATCTTTCAAGCCCTGAACAACTAATTTATTCCTCTGTCCGCTTACAAAAGGAGGATTGAAATCAAGTTTGAGGACTGAGCTATCGCTAGTCTCAAAATCAATCTTAGTGGGATTTTGCCAATTATCTAGAAGCCGATAGTTCACAGAAGAAAGGGCCGTAATTGGATCGGCCAGCTCAGATAGTTGCAAGTGTAAAGTAGCTGAGTCGATTACTTCAAGATCAACTATTTCTATAGGCTCATTATCCATAAATGGAAAGCCAGAAATAAAGAGATCATCCCAAAAGAACTTATCCGATCTGCTAGAAGTATACTTGGCCCAAAAGCTGAAATAACTGGAAAGGGATTGACTACTATCATAAGCAGTGCCTTGAGAAATGTAATTGCCATTTAGATTCTCATCGATCCACAATTCCCAAAGATGGTTACTATCCTTCCTCACTCTGATTTTCATCTCCACTATTGCCCCTCCTGCTAAGCCATCAATACCATCAATCAGTTCTGTATTCTGATTGGCATTCCTCACATAGAGACTCACATCATCAGAGCTGCCGCTAATCCCGCCAATTCTTAAAAAATAAGCTTCAGCAGCCTGGCTGGGATCGTGTTGATCGGAAGTCAAATACACTTCTGCGTAATTGGAAGAGGAAGGAGAAAATTGAAGTTTGATGTAAAATTCCCATAATGAATTATCAATAATAGTAGAGCTGCACGTTAGAAAGCTGGGACTGCTAGGATTGGTGTCGTTCAGCTGAAGCTGCAGATTTGAATTTACAATGAACTTATTGGTATCCCCAGACCACCTAATGGGTGCATATAAATTGCTGTCGTTAAAGTTGTCTGAAATTGAAATTTGAGCAGTGAGATCCTGACAAATTAAACTGAGAAGCAGAATGAATCCGCCGATTTTTAGTGTATTCATAATTCCTGATTTAGCCACCTTTAAATTGTAATTTTGCAGCTGTCAGGAATGCATCCTTTAAGTTAAGCAAAAAGAAGTTTTCATGAAAGTAGCAGTTGTCGGTGCCAGCGGAATGGTTGGTAGAGTTATGTTAAGGCTCTTAGAAGAGCGCAATTTCCCATTGACAGAGTTATTGTTGGTGGCTTCCGCGCGTTCTGTAGGTAAAGAGATCGACTTCAAAGGAAAGTCTTATACATTCATTTCTGTAGAAGACGCTATTGCCGCAGCTCCAGATGTGGCTCTTTTTTCAGCAGGTGGCGATGCATCTAGAGAATATGCCCCAAAATTTGTAGAACAAGGCACAGTAGTGATCGATAATTCATCAGCATGGAGAATGGATGATCGCTATCCTCTGGTGATACCAGAAATCAATGCGAACAAGCTCACTTCTTCCGACAAGCTTATTGCCAATCCCAATTGCTCTACCATACAGTTATTGATGGCCGTTGCACCTTTGCATAAGGAATTTGGAATTGAGCGCATGATCATTTCCACTTATCAATCAATGACTGGTACAGGTGTAAAAGCGGTTGAGCAATACGAAAATGAGCGAGACGGCAAATCTGGAGATATGGCTTATCCTTACCCTATTTACCAAAACTGTCTTCCTCAATGCGATGTATTTGAAGACAACGACTACACCAAAGAGGAGATGAAATTGGTGAGAGAGAGTCGTAAAATTCTCGATGAACCAAACCTACAAGTAACGGCCACAGCGGTGAGAGTTCCTGTATTGGGCGGACATTCAGAGTCTGTGAATATCACTTTTGAAAAGGATTTCGACATTGAGAAGGTCAAAGACATTCTAAGATCTACCGATGGAGTAGTTCTACAAGACAATCCAGCTAAGCTAGATTATCCAATGCCTCTTAGTGCAAAAGATAAGGATGAAGTTTTTGTGGGTAGAGTTCGCCGAGATGAATCTGCTCCAAGAAGCTTAAACCTCTGGGTAGTAGCTGATAATCTTCGAAAAGGAGCAGCAACTAACGCAATTCAGATTGCTGAAAGCATGCTGCAAGCCGGTCTAATTCAATAAGTTAGAATTTTTCTCGTATTTTTAAGGTAAGACAGTAGACGTTTTCTCAACTTATGTTGTCATAAGTATTGAAGGGAACGCTCTTTTTATCTGCCGATGGACGAGAATAAGCTCATACAAGCATGTATCCGAGAGGACAAGACTGCTCAAAAGCAGCTCTACGACATGTTTGCGGCTAAAATGTACTTCGTCTGCTTGAGATACGCCAGACATGATCTGGAGGCTCAAGATATGTTGCAGGATGGTTTCATTAAGGTCTTTGACAATCTAGCACAATTCAAATCCAATGGTTCTTTTGAAGGATGGATTCGCAGAATAATGGTCAATACCTCATTGAACTACTGTCGCAAATCTAGTTTCAAGCAAGAACAGATCGGTATAGAGGATTATCAGGATAAGGTTGTAAGCTCTAAAGCAATCAGCAATATGAGTGAGAAAGAATTGCTGGCTTTGATCCAAAAACTTCCTGATGGATATAGAATGGTATTTAACCTTTATGTAATTGAAGGCTATAGTCACAAAGAAATTGGGGATTTGTTAGATATTTCCGAGAGTACGTCAAGATCTCAGTTGGCAAAATCTCGTAAATGGATGCAGAAACTCTTGATGGAACAAAAAATTAGTAAAAATGTCTGATCAGTTTAATGAGTTTGACCAAATATTCCGCGACCGGCTGAGAGATCAGACGGCTAGTCCGCCTGCCTCGGTTTGGAATAACATCCAGGCGGAACGCAGCTTCGGGCACATTGTTGCAAACAAGATCTCTTCAAGTTGGAGAATTATTGGCACTATCCTATTATTGGCCTTAGCGGGAGGGTCATCTGCCTACCTACTTCAAAATGAAGATACTGATCAGCATAATATCACTTCTAATGAGCTAAATGAAAATCCTATCATTGAAAAGGCTCAAGTTCAAGAACAACATACTTCCAAATCTAATTCGCTTCAAATAGAGGCAAATCAACTCAATACAGTTAATCGCTCTGAAAAATCTAAACCCATTGCTCCTGAATACAAATTGAGCGAGGAAGAGGTGCGTGCGCTATATGCAGACCCAGACCTTTTTGCCTCTAGCCAATATGGTGTTTTCGGTAAGCCTGATCTGGATGACCCTAGACTCTCAGCCCTTGTTGATGAGATGGATGGATGGGGAACTGCAAAGCCTTCTGCAATCGTGCGCTTTTATCAGATAAATAAATTGCATAAGAAGAATATAAATGGAAATCCTTTGGTGAAATCGCCAATGATTCTAGAAGGTGAGTTCGACTATGTAATTGAGTCTACTCCTAAGAAAGGATTTAGAGAAAGATCTACTCTACACTTTTATATTGGACCTCAATTCATTCAGAAGATCCTTACTCCGGAATATAATATGACTACTTCATTCCTGGAGAGAAGATTGGAAACTGAAAATACTCGCTTGGCTTATACTGCCGGAATCAACTGGCAATATGAACTGAAGAACCACAAATTCTTTGAGAGTGGTATTCAGTTTACACAGATCTATGAGGAAGTTCGTATCAATGGAGACATGCGTTTCTCAAATCAGTACGACTTTGTAGAGATCCCAATGCTACTCGGTTATCGTGATCGAGAGTCTAAGTGGGGATGGTCTATCAAAGGAGGCTTTGGCCTTCAGGTATACAATAACTACAAAGGTTACATCTTGAAAAATGTAGAAGATCGAATTAGCAACGCAGCCGTTAGCAATGATGGAGGTGGCTCTCAATACCGTATTAGCGGATCGAATTTCGTGAATACAGTAATGAAGAATGAGCATAAGCTTTCCGATAAGCAAGACCGCAATGAGGTGTATGATCTGAGCAATGAGAATGAAAATCCGTACAAATCCTTTGGTATTGTAAATCTGCACTTAGCTGCAGGTGTGACTTACTATCACAGTATCAATACCTCATTCA
This sequence comes from Flavobacteriales bacterium, assembly GCA_002706365.1. Taxonomy (GTDB): domain Bacteria; phylum Bacteroidota; class Bacteroidia; order Flavobacteriales_E; family Vicingaceae; genus UBA1494. Next base: position 192,905 of record PALM01000032.1, read on the forward strand.
GTGTGACTCCTTATTATCGTCAGAGTGTGAATTCACTCACTAAGGAAAGTGCAAACTTCAAGGAGAGAATCACTTATATGGGAGTGTTGTTTGGAACTAGAGTGAGCTTCTAAACTTCGGCCTCTTCAGCTTCCTTCTTGTCGCTGAAAAAACTACGGTGAAAGAGCAGTACTGAAACTACTCCAATACTTATTGCTGCGTCCGCTATATTGAAAACCGGTCGGAAGAAAATGAAGTACTTACCTCCCCAAATGGGTAGATCCTCCGGTAAAAATCCTTCATAAAGAGGGAAGTAAAGCATATCTACAACTCTTCCAAAAAGAAAAGGGGCATACCCTCCTTCATCGGGAAATAGAGTGGCAGTTTGATAATAGCTATCGTTGAAGATCAAGCCATAGAAAGCAGAGTCTATGATGTTCCCAAGCGCACCAGCGAAGATTAGTGCTCCACTGATCATTAGTCCTTTTGTCGCTCCCTTTGATGGAAGTTTATAGAGGTACCAGCCGATCAAACTCACGGCAACTATTCTAAATAGACTTAGAATGAGCTTTCCATAA
>PALM01000033.1 GCA_002706365.1 Flavobacteriales bacterium
AGCAAGCCAAGAAAGAAGGCAAGCCTGAGCAGATCATCGACAAGATCGCTGAAGGTAAACTTCATAAGTATTACAAAGAGAATACTTTGTTGAACCAACAGTTCTTTGTAGATAATAAACTAGATGTGAAAGGCTATTTGAAGTCTGTGAACAGCGATTTGACTGTTACCGATTTCAAACGTAGCTCGCTGGTTTAATTAGAATATTTAAAGAGAGAAGTTTACTTCTCTCTTTTTTTTGTCCTTTCCTCAGATTCTCTTAAAGAGAATTGATTTATTTTGTAAAAAATATAGGCAGATGACTTACAAACGTATCCTCCTAAAACTTAGTGGTGAAGCCCTAATGGGTGAGAAACAATTTGGAATCGATCACAGCAGATTGAATCAATATGCGAAAGAGATCAAAGAAATTGTCGACGAAGGTGTAGAGGTTGCGATTGTAATTGGTGGAGGAAACATCTTCCGCGGTATCCAAGCTGTAGATGGCGGAATTGAAAGAGTGCAGGGCGACTATATGGGGATGCTCGCTACTGTGATCAATAGCATGGCACTACAATCGGCTCTTGAAGAGATCGATGTGTATACCCGTCTTCAAACTGCTATTAAAATGGAACAGATCGCTGAGCCTTATATCAGACGAAAAGCTGTTCGCCACCTCGAAAAAGGCCGAGTAGTGATCTTCGGTGCCGGAACAGGAAACCCATACTTTACCACAGATACTGCAGCAAGCTTAAGAGCTATCGAGATCGAAGCGGATGTGATCCTCAAAGGAACTCGTGTGGATGGAATCTATAGCGCAGATCCAGAGAAAGATGCGGATGCAGTGAAATACGATAAGATCTCCTTCTCCGAAGTTTATGAGAAAGGGCTGAACGTGATGGACCTTACCGCCTTTACCCTCTGCAATGAGAACAAGCTTCCTATTGTAGTCTTCGATATGAACAAAGCGGGCAATTTGAAAGAAGTTGTGCTCGGTTCCGAGCAAGTGGGTACCCTTGTTGAGTTTTAAGCGGGCATTTTCTAAGAATGCTTAATTTCATGCCGTTCAATTAATGCTATGGAAGAGGAAATAGAAATCATTCTTGAGAGCGCTGACGAATCAATGAAAAGCGCCATTACCCACTTTGAAAAAGAGCTCACAAAAATTAGAGCGGGTAAAGCCAATCCAAATATGTTGGATTCTGTGTATGTGGAATACTACGGTGCACAAACTCCACTAGGACAAGTTGCTAATGTAGGAACACTTGACGCCAGAACACTCACTATCGATCCCTGGGAAAAATCTACTCTTGAACCTATCGAAAGAGCCATCATCAACTCTAATCTGGGACTAAACCCTCAGAATAATGGAGAAATGATCATTATCAATATTCCTCAGCTTACTGAAGAGCGCAGAAAAGACCTTGTTCGTCAGGCTAAAGCTGAAGCAGAAGATGCTAGAGTAAGTATCCGAAATGCGCGTAAAGATGCCAATGATGAAGTGAAAGGACTCGAAAAGGAAGGACTATCAGAAGATCAGGCGAAAGGTGTGGTAGAATCTATCCAAGACCTTACCGATAAGCACTCAGGAAGAGTGGATGCGATCCTTGCGGCGAAGGAAGAGGACATAATGAAGGTGTAGTTTAGAATCTGGAAACTAGAATCTAGAACCTAGAGCCTAGAATCTAGACTGAACCTAGATTGCTTTTGAATCCTTTAATCATTTTTTGAATCTTATCAATTTTCAACTTCAGATCACTGCAGTCTGACGCCTTTATATATTTCCTTCTTTCAGAGATAATCAATTGCGTTTCTAGCTCGTAAGATGATCCTAGAGAAATATCTAGAAAATGGGAGAATGATTTGTTTGATCTACTAGAACCTTCTGCAATATTTGTTGGTATTGAGGAAGAAGATCTACTCATTTGAGACTGCATTCCATATAGCTCAGAGTTTGGCATTTTTTCCAAAAGATCATAAACGTCATCTGCTATTTCAATTCCAACTTTCCAAATAGTTAGCTTCTTATAATTGTGTCGCTTTTCCATAAGTTTTGATTTTAAACATCACTTATTAAAAGTTACAACATTCAATTTATAGCAGCAAATCGCAGTCTAGAGTCTAGGTTCTAGGTTCTAGGCTCTTGTTTTCAGCTCCCGCTGAAAACCCTCGTCCCTTCCGAACAATTCCTGCAGATCTCAATATTCTCCCTGCCTTTGAATAGCTGTTTTCTGAATGCCCGATAGGCCTCTCCTTTCCAGATCGACTTAAAATCGGCTTCCGCCAATTCGCCCATGCTGTATTCCGCATCCTTATCGAAGCAGCAGGGAATCACTCTTCCATCCCAGGTGATCACACAGGAATGCCATAGCTTCCAGCAATGGTTATCAAGTGAGTTTTTGATGGAATAAGTACCATCCGAGTTCTTTTTATAGCGCGAATATTTATCTATGGAGGGCATTAGTGGATTGCCATGCTCATGCTCGTAAAGCTGAGCGGTCTTTAGTTTCACTTCATTCACGCCGTACTCTTTGGCAAGCTCATAGACTTCATCTATTTGATGCTCATTGGGCTTTACCACAAGGAATTGAAAGATCAAATGGGGAGTTTTCGACTTCAATTCCTTCTTCCATTTCACCACATTCTTGGTGCCTTCCAGAACCTTGCTTAGCTGTCCGCCTTTGCGATAATTCTCATAGGTCTCTTGTGTGGTGCCATCGATGGATATGATCAAACGGTCCAAGCCACTTTCCACCGTCTTCTTGGCATTCTCATCATTCAAGAAATGTGCATTAGTAGATGTGGCTGTATAGATATTGGCCTGATTCGCATATTCCACCATATCAAGGAAATGCGGATTGATGTAGGGCTCACCCTGAAAATAAAAGGTGAGGTAAAAGCTTTCTTTAGACATCTGATCGATCACCGATCTGTAGAAATCTGCTTTGAGGTTTCCTGTAGGCCTTGTGAAAGATCGCAAGCCACTTGGGCATTCCGGACAGCCCAAATTACACGCTGTGGTGGGTTCTATTGCGATGGCCAAAGGGGCGCCCCAATGCCAATTGATCATAAAAGTGCGAGAGATCGCAAAGCTGAACCAGATCTTAAATGCATTCAGCATCCTTGGCAAACTGCTTCGCTTGATCAATTGTAACTTATCCCAAAAGTGGAGCGTCATATTGTAAAAGTAAGACGTCAATTACTCATAATGGAGATTTCTGATATCTTTAGGCGCTTTATGCGCAATTCGTTACTAATCATACTATTACTGACCGTATTCGGACTGAATGCTCAATTCCAGTATTCGGGAACCATCGTAGATAGCTTGTCGAAAGAACCTCTTGCCTTCGTGAATGTGGTTGATCCGGTGAATATGCGTGGGACAACTACAGATATTGACGGGAAGTTCAAATTGAATAGTCAGACAGCTGTTGAGACTTTGCGATTTTCCTATGTGGGATATAAGCCGAAATCCGTAAGAACCGCAAATCTCAAGAAAGGAGGAACCATCTTTTTGCAGTCTGCCAATGTGCAGATATCAGAAGTAGAGATCCTTCCGGGAGTGAATCCGGCCCATCGAATAATTGACTTAGCCATAGAGAATCGGGATAAGAACAATCCTGAGAAATCGACGGAATTCAAATATGAGTCGTACAACAAATTGGTCTTTACTGCCCAACTGGATAGCGCTATTCTCGCGAATCAAGACTCTCTGGAGTTGCTAGATACCAATCTGCAAGAGGCCTATAAATTCCTCAACAATCAGCACATCTTTATGATGGAGTCTATCACTGAGCGCAATCACATTCCGCCTGAATTATCCAAGGAGGTAGTAAAAGCTTCGCGAGTATCGGGCTTGAAGAATCCGATCTTTTCCTTGATAGGAACTCAGATGCAGTCATTTTCATTCTACACCAATTACATTAATCTCTTTGGGGGTAATTTCTTGAGTCCGATCAGTAAAGGAAGCACATCAAAATACCTCTTTATGCTTTCGGATACAATTTTAGAGGGCTCTGATAGCATTTTTGTGATCAAGTTCCAGCCTCGGAAGGGGAAGAATTTTGAGGGCTTAAAAGGGATTCTTCACATTAATACCAATGGCTTTGCCGTGCAGAATGTGGTAGCCGAACCATTTGAGGAAAGCTCGATGAATGTGCGCATTCAGCAACGCTATGAATTCATTGATGGAAAGCAGTGGTTTCCCGTGCAGCTCAATACTAATCTACTTATGAAAGAAGTGATCATTGAGGAGTATCCGGCGATTGGAATTGGCAGATCCTATATCAAGAATATCAAGCTAGAATCGGATCTGAACAAGAGAGAGATTGGGAATACGGTCTTGAGTCTGGATCCTGAGGCCGGAAAACAAACGGAGGAATATTGGAACAGCTATCGCAGCGATACTTTGAATGCCAAAGAGCAGAAGACCTATCATTGGATGGACAGCATAGGGGATGCCGAGAATCTTGATGAGAAGATCAAGATCTATAAAACCTTAATTACAGGGGCTGTTCCTTGGGGACCAATAGATCTGCCTATTCAGCATTGGTTTGATTTCAACGACTATGAAGGCTTTCGTTTGGGTTTAGGGGCAGAGACCAATGATAAGGTGATCAAGAATTTCCGTCTGGGCGGATATGGAGCCTATGGGTTTAAGGATAAAGCATTCAAATACGGAGGCTACATGAAGTGGACACCGGAATCTAATCGCGGATTCAATATGAAAGCCTCCTATTCCAACGATGTGGTTGAGAGTGGAGGAACTACCTTTTCAAATGATCGTCTGCAGACATTTTCCAATGAGGGTTTGAAAAAGCTGTATATCAGTAGAATGGATGGAGTGGAAAAATATCAAGTAGAGGCAGGTTTTCGAGCTTTGCGCGATTTTCAGTTCACCCTGATCGGAAATATGCAGGATAGAACTATCACTTCAGATTACACTTTTGTGGATGAGAATGCAGAGCTGGGGACTGCACCTATTGATGAGTTCAGGCTGTTTGAAACCGCTTTGGATATCCGATATTCCTTTAGAGAGAAATATGCCGAGATGTTCGGAGTAAAGTTTCCGGTAGAAAGCAAGTATCCCGTTGTGCATTTGAGGTTCACACAGGGTTTAAACGATTACCTTGAAGCTGATTATGAGTACCAAAGAATAGATCTAAAGATCGATCAGCATATACTTTGGAAAGGATTGGGAGTGACTTCATTGCGCATTGCCGGTGGATTCATTGAAGGAGAGATTCCGATCACAGCCAATTATCGTACTCAAGGTACGTTCTCAGAAGGCTTTTTGGTGGCTACAGAGTATAGTTTTGAGACGGTAAAGCCAAATGAGTTCTATTCTGATAGATATGCCAGTTTCTTCTTCCGACATAACTTCAAAGATCTTTTATTTAGCACTGAAAAATTCAAGCCCAATCTGGTTTTGATCTTCTCTTATGGATATGGCGATCTAGTGCAAACAGATGCAGAACAACATCAAAATTTCTCATTTTCAACTATGAAGAATGGATTAGCAGAAGGGGGTATTGCCATCAACAATCTCTTCAGTCTGAACTTTACCAGCTTCGGTGTCTCCGCTTTCTACCGCATGGGTCCTTATTCCTTTGAAGATTGGGAAGATAATGCGGTCTTTAAGCTATCGACCAGCTTTGCGTTTTGATCTCATAAAGTAAACGACTAGGAATAAAAGAAAAAGGATATCTTATCGTTTTAAGATTCATGAAGCACTTTCATAGATACTTCGTTTTATTCAGCCTTTGCTTAATAGCTGCTTTTTCTGCTGAAATTAAGGCATGCAGCATGTATAAGCTCACCGTGGATGGAACTACTATGGTAGGTTGCAATCATGATGCATGGTATACTACGCCTAAAATATGGTTTGAAAATGCAAAGTTCCCAGGTGAATTTGGAGCCGGATTTACCGGAGCTAGAGAAGTAGATAGCAAACGAACTTCTCCGCAATCGGGTATGAATACGGCCGGACTTACCTTTTCGAGACTCACTTCATATTATCCCAAACAAGAGCCATATAAAGGGAGGTTGAAAATTTTAGATGAAGCAGACTACCTGAGCTCAATTTTGCATAGGTGTGCTACTGTTGAGGATGTGATGAAATACATTGAGCAATATGATCATAGCTTTTTTATTGATGATGTATTTATCTATATAGATAGTCTTGGGGAGTATCTAATTGTAGAACCTTATAATCTTATAAAAGGCAATGACCCTACTTATCTATTGGCCAATTTTTGTCCTTCGATAACTGAGTCCGGACAAGCCAGGAAAATGGATCGTTATAGAAATGGCGAAGAATTCATCAATGCGCATCAATTAAACTCTTCACTTGCTTACTTAACTGCACTATCAGATACCATGCATGTTTCACGCAGCAGGAATGGAGATGGAACACTTATTACTTCAATTTGGGATACCAAGAGCAAATCAGTCAATTTGTACTTCTATCATGCTTATGATTCTACAATACAGTATGTGTTAGCTGAAGAATTAGCAAAGGGAGATCATCTGATCAGTCTTCCTGCGGTGTTTCCTAAGAATGCAGATTTCGAACGACTGATCAATTACAAGACGCCATTTAATACTATTGAATTGAGATACTTACTGGTAGCAATAGCAGCATTTTTGCTCTTCCTAAGCATGCTCTTATTTCTTTCATTGTTTATTAAGGATAGATTGAGCTCAATTTCTACAAAAGGAGTCTTAATGTTTTCGGTTTTGAACTTGATATTGATCGCTTATTTAGCTGTTTTGGCTACTAATCAATACATCTATTATTTTGATGCTCCATATATCCATCATAGCTCAGCTCTTGTAAGCGCATCATCATACACTCCTTTCCTGCTGCTCCTTATGATTGGGCCTTTGATCTTTTTTACTATTCAAAAATTAAAGTCGAAGCACACCAAATCATGGGTCAAAACAATTTTGGTATCAAATAACATATTATTTCTCATGCTATGTGCAGGCTTTGCATATTGGGGACTATATAGTTTTTGGAACTAATCATGGCAAAATAAGGCAGCTTAGGATAAGAGGTATAATATTTTATCTTGACTTAATTTTTTTGCGAAAGAACCATTTTGAAATTTAATCCACCAATAGAATCAAGGTCAACTGAAGAGCTCGTTCTAATTGCCTATGCAACTGAAGAGGAATGGCAGCGAAAAACAATTTAGATAGACGGCTATGAACAAACGAACAAAAATTATTCTACTTGCAATTACATCTGGTCTTGTTAGTTTAGGAGTGAATGTTGGCATGGATTATTGGAATGAGAAAGAAGCTGATTATCCATGGTACATCTTTAACTTCTTTCTTTGGTTAGCAATTGGAGCTTTATCAGCATATTTGGTCATAAAAGAGGCTGAGGAAGGATCTTGATGTGGATCTACTCATGAGATCAATTGCTCATAAAAGATTAAATTGATCGCTCAATAGATGGAAACGCTAGAAGAATATCAGGAAGCTCCTAAGCCCGAGGGCAAGATCTATAAGTCCTCTGCTTTTTGGGTGGGAACTTTTATTGGCGGTCCACTTGCAGCGGGATATTTCTTCGCCAAGAACTTCAAAGCCTTTGGAGAAGATGAGAAGATCAAGCCCACTTGGATCATTGCCCTCCTAATTAGTGCCATTATCCTCTTGATCACTTTTCTAATTCCTGAGGATGTAGAAATTCCTAATCAACTTATCCCTTTAGCCTATACTGGAGCTGCCTTCGCACTATTCTATCATTTTCAGGAAACCAAAGCTAAGCTGCACTTAGATCAGGGAGGTGCTCACTATGCTTGGGGGAATGTGCTGGGGGTATCTATCATAAGCTTTATGATACTTGTCATTCCTATTGCGATTTATGTCTTTACTGCAGATGCTATTGATGAGGTCAATACTGTAACCAAGGTGTATGGGATTGAAGTGAAGCACGAAATCGACTACGACAAGACCAATATTAGTGAGAGTGAGATCGATATGCTTGCTGATGGATTCATCACGACGGGCTTTTTTGATAGGTCAGTGGAGAAGTATCTTTATATTGAAAAAGAAGAGAACACCAACACTTATATTGTCAAGATTCCTGTAATTGAAGGACTTGAAAACGATCCTGAAGGGATTCAATATTTTAAAGAACTAAGGGAACAAATAGATCTACTAAACCCAAGTCGTGATATTGTTTTCCTCTTGGTTTTCGAATATCTAGATAATGTGGTTGTCGTTTTGAAAGCCGATAATAGCGAGATAGCCTTAATTAACAATTGAGATGACAATTGAATCAACGAAAGATTTCAAACTCTTGGCTTCTTTGAATGAAGAGGTGCAAGATTGGCATCATAAGCATTATCCCGAGGTCTTCAAACAGTTCGATCAAACCGCAATTGAAGATGCATTTAAAGTGCTTATTAAGAAAGAGAATACTTTCGCCTTTGTAGCGGAGGAGAATGCTCATGCAGTTGGATACTTATTGGCATTTATTGAGCATAGAACTGAATCAGCTTTCCAGTACGAGAGGAAGATATTGAACATAGATCAAATACTAGTGCTTGAGCAACTTAGAAAATCGGGGATTGGACAAGCACTTATGGATCGAGCAATCCTTTTAGCCAAAGAGAAGGGAGTGGATGAGATCCAATTGGAACCTTGGGAAGAGAATCAGCTTGCCCTTGAATTTTTTGCAAAAAATGGCTTTGAGTACTTCAAACACAAAATGACGAAATCAGTATAGCATGTAAGCTAGACTCAGGCTCTAAAGACATTCTTATATTCGCTCTTAATTTAATCGCAGGAAAAATTGATCTTCAGTTCTCTCTATTTTCTATGCATTTTTCTGCCTCTCTTTCTGCTCATCTTTTACTTATCAAGAGGTGATCTAAGAAAATGGGTCATCGTACTTTTTAGTGCATTCTTCTATGCTTGGGGAGCGCCAGTCTTTATCTTCTTTCTTCTCGCTAGCTCGATCATTGATTTCTTCCTTGCAAAGCAATTTGAGCCTGGAGTAAACAATAGGAAAACCTTCCTTGGCCTTTCTATTGTCCTTAATGTAGGTCTCTTGGCTTACTTTAAATACGCTAACTTCTTCGTCGATAATTTCTCCATCTTATCTGATGCAGTAGGCTTTGGGACCTTCTCAATAGAAGAGGTCATTTTACCTATTGGGATCTCCTTCTTCACCTTTCAAAAGATCAGCTATGCCTTGGATGTTTACTATGGTAGAAATAAGCCTTTGGATAGCTTTTTAGACTATCTGCTTTATATCATGATGTTCCCTCAGCTAATTGCCGGCCCAATTGTGCGATTCAATGATGTGAGTGAGCAAATCAGAAACTATAGAGAGAATAAGCTCAATGATAAAGTCGAAGGGGTTTATCGATTTATAATTGGTTTGGGTAAGAAGGTGCTCTTGGCTAATACCTTTGCCGAAGTTGCTGAGACGATAAATCGTATTCCGATCGATAATTTGCCTTTGGCTGATTCTTGGCTTGGGATTTTGGCCTATACTTTCCAGATCTATTACGATTTTGCAGGATACTCCGATATGGCTATTGGCTTAGGACTAATGTTGGGCATTCGATTCCCGGAGAACTTCAATTTCCCCTATCTGTCAAGAAGTATAACAGAATTTTGGCAAAGATGGCATATGACCTTAGGTGCTTGGATGCGCGACTATCTATACATACCACTGGGAGGAAATCGTGTGTCGAAGACAAGGGTCTATTTCAACTTATTGATCGTGTTTCTAATCTCCGGTTTTTGGCATGGTGCAGCATGGAATTTTGTGATCTGGGGACTTTTCCATGGATTCTTCCTCATGATAGAAAGGGCATGGCTGGGTAAACTACTCAAGAAGTTGCCTAGCATTATTCAAATCCTCTATACTTTCTTCGTGGTAGTGATCAGCTGGGTTTTCTTCTCTATGGAGTTCTCAGATGCCATTGCTTATTTGGGTAAAATGTTCTCATTTGGCAAGATTCCGCTCTATACCAAAGTCAGTAATAAGGTAGTCTTCACTTTTGCTCTGGGTATTCTATTTGCCTTCTTGGCACCAAAACAAAAGCAGTTGAATTTCTTCAATTCAGCCATAGGAAGAATTAGTCTAAAGCCGAGTCTAAGCCTACTCACTTATCCTGTATTCATCTTGATACTCGTTCTCTCTTTTATGGTGCTAATGACAAGCGACTTCAATCCTTTTATTTATTATAGGTTCTGATGAGACAAAGCTTAGCGTACATACTTGTCTTCAGCTTTATCTTGCTGCTATCTGCACCTCTGGTCTTTGAGCTTTGGCTTGATAAGGGTGATATAAAACCCCTAAAGGGAACCTTCAGAAAGGCTAAACCCATGAAGCTCAATTGGGATAATTGGGTGAATAAGGAATGGCAGCAACGTCAAGAAGAGATCGTCAAGAAGAATCTAAAGATCAAACCCTCAGTTGTCAGACTGCAACATGAAATGGATTATCAATTGTTTGATGTATATCATATGGGTGATCTGCTTGTAGGTAAAGATGGATACTACTTTAGCTGGGGTTGGGCTGATAAGCGTTGTTGTGTGAATACACTTGATCAAGATTCTACCCGAATTTTTGTGAAGAAACTCAAGAAGCTGTCTAATCTTTATAGAAAGAAGGGCAAATACATGAGGGTTATAATTGTTCCATCTAAGGAAGAGATATTCAGTGATAAATTGCCTGATGAATATGCCTATGATAATCCCGATAATGACTATAGAAGATACAAGAAGCTACTAGATGAGTATAAAGTAGAGTATTGGGATCTATTAGAGTTCTATAGAGGAATCATGGATACAGCTAGTCATCCTATTTATAGTCCAACAAGCGTGCATTGGACCAAATACGGCACTTCCTTTACCATATTCAAGCTCCTAGATGATATGGACGCATTCTTCGGAAACCGCATGAATCAGCTGACTGTTGAAGGAAGAAAGCTATCGCAATTTGTGCATAAGGATGGAGATACTGAAGCCACTCTGAATTTGCTTAGTAGAATAGATACCAGTTCAAACTTCATGTATCTCGATTATGGCGTGAAGAGGAAGGAGAATGCCTTTCGACCAAAGGTGATAACCATTGGAGATAGCTATTATGGAAATATTCGAGAGTGTGAAATGCTGCCAGAGATCTATGCAGATCACTCAAAATTCCTCTACTACTACAGTAAAGTTCATCTGATTCATAACAACAAGACCAAAAGGGTAAAAGACCTAAATATTGAGAATGAATTTAAAAAAGCGGATGCCTTTATTCTCTTGAATAGCTCTCACAATCTCAAAAACTTTCCCTTTGGATTTCAATACGATATTGATAAGGTGATCAAGGCCTTGGAAAGCCAATAAGGCTAGCTTATGGGAGCCAAATAAGTCCATCTTTATAATAATCTCTGTCCTTAAGGCGTTTATTCACTGTCCTGAAAGGCTGGTTTTACTACCGCCAGAAATATTAACTTTTAGGACAATAACTAACCGAGAGTCATGATGAAAAAATCCTTTTCAATCCTACTTTTTCTGCTGCCATTCGTATCGATCGGACAATACAATTACGGTTTTCTTCAAGAAGTATATTTTGGGCGACAAGCAAGTGCAAGGGCAGAAGCCTTGGGTAAAGCATATAGTTCAATTGACGGAGATCTAGCGACCATCTTTTTCAATCCCGCTGGAACCTCTACAATAGATGGCGTCGAACTTATTGGCACATTAGCATCTCCATTCTACCTGCTTGAAAATGCCGAACATTCTAATTTAGCAGTTGGCTACAATGTGAACCAGTATTTAAGCATTGGATTCAGTAGAAATCACTTTAGCTACGGTGAAGAATATACACTCATGGATTTGGGAGGACAGGTTTATAAGGAGTACACTCCCAAAACTTCGATCTATACATTGAATGTTTCTTCGCAGCCGGTAAAGAATTTCATGATAGGCTTAAACACGAATTATTTGATCTATGAGCCTCTTGATAATCAAGCAAATGCGATCTATGTCGACTTAGGATTGATTAAGAAATTCGAGCTAGGTCAGAAATTGTTCTCAAATCATTCTATCAATCTTGGAGCGAGCATTTCTAACCTTAATTCTGCAAAAACGGAAATAGAAGATCTTGGCCAAAAATCTAAGGAAGCTTTGCCGGTAATCACAAGAATAGGGGTAAACTATCAACTTCAGTTCGATAAGAATTGGATATCCGACACCCTAAAAACCTTTGGTATCTTATTACAAGGAGAATACAAATTCCTTATGAATTCAGACTATCATAATGGGATCCATTCCGGATTGGAGTTTACTCTATTAGAAGTCTTAACTACACGAATTGGCTATTATCTAGAGAATCAATTCGACTATGATCAACCATCATTTAACAAAGATGAAATCAGTGCCATTACCTATGGTTTTGGAGTTCAATTACCATTTCATAAATTGACCAAGATCCCACTACGGCTGAATTTTGACTATGCTTCTATGCCACAGCCTTCTTATATAAAAGACGATACAGATTGGGATAATTTCAATAGCTACACCCTAAGGTTGAATTGGATGCTCAATTGAGTCTTAGGCTGGTTTTGAATTCTTAATTACAAAATGAGGCGAGCAAAAAAGGCAATTAAGTTCATTCTCCTTACTTCTTACTCCAAGCTCCAAACTTCTTTATCCGCATACCTCCGCCTTCTTCTCAACCGCCTCTTTGATCTTTCGCTTCACGGCCTCATCTAGAAAACGACAGGCTTCTTCCTTATTTTCCTGTTCAAGATACAGCAAAGCCAATTCGTAGAAGAATGCTCCATTGGGAACTGATTCAATAACTGCCAATAGGTCGTCAATTGCATTTTGAGTTTCACCTAGGGCTTTGAATGCTTGAGCTCTTTGATAGAGACTCTTGTTGCGAATCTCCTTATCGCCAATAGCAATGGCATAATAGTCTAAGCTCTCTCTGTACAAGCTATCTCTATACAATTGATTCGCGATCTGCGCACTCTGATTCTGCTGTTCTGCAAAGGGCTTTAGAATAATCTCGGCTTTATCTGCCTCCTCCATTTCATAATAGGTCTTGGCCAATAAATAGGCATTGTAAAAGACATCCTTATCTTCATTATACACCACCGCTAAATGAACTATGGCTGAATCGGGCTGCTTCTGATCTAAATAAAGCTTGCCCAAATTCATTCTTGCCTGAAGGAATTTGGGAGCCAGTTCAATGGCTTTTTCAAACGACTTCTCCGCATCTTCATAATCGCCTTTCATCGATTGCACAATGCCCATATTGTTGTACAACTCTGGATTCTCTGATTGATATTCCTCAGCCTTCTTTAGATCTTCAAGGGCATCTTCCAATCGCCCCATCTTACCCAATACCGTACTCCTTAGATTCAAAGCGATCACACTGCTATCTTCTATGCTCAGTAAGCGGTTGAGGTCTGTAAGTGCTTGCTCGTATTCTCCACTTTTCTCCTTGAGCATTGCGCGATTGTACAAGCCGCGTTTCAAATCGGGATACACCTCCAATGCCCTGTCAAAATCATCTGCTGCCAATTTGAATTGGGCATTCTTATAGGCTACTTGTCCGCGCTCATTATGCGCCATGGCTAAGCCAAAGCCTCTATCTGAATGCGCATCGATCACAGCCGTCCATACTGAACGTGAGTCGCTGTAAGTGTCGGCATACACATAAGTCATTCGCGACCAAAAAATTGTGATTATTACCAATAGAGCATACTTGCTGATCTTTCCCACTTTGGGCAGATAATGCCCAATAGTCAGATAAATCCCAAAAAATGCCAAATAGGCATAGCGGTTAGATACAATATCATTTCCGGTAGGTATGATCTTTAGATTAGGGGCAATGCAGATCAGGTAGAATAGAAAGCCGAAGAGAATGAAAGGCCGACTCTTTCTAAACCTAAAGGCTAGATATGCCAATGCAAGCATAAATACTGCGCTTGCGTAATAGAACCATGGCAAGGCTGAATCAGCTTCAGGATAGAGATTCTTAGGAGCCAATTCAAGGGGGATAAACAGCTTCCATAGGTAATAGAAGGCACTGTAAGCCACAAAGAATATTTGATCGATAATAGTGGTTTCTTCGGAGAGCTGACGGATATATCCGTACTCACTTTGAGCCTGATAATTGAAATAGATCAATATAACTGCGGGGATCAAGAAGGGAATTTTGTTCAGCAACTGCTTCTTCCAACTCCCTTGATCATCCAACCAATCCAGAAGAATGAAGAGCAAAGGCAAGACTATTGCCGCAACTTTACTCATCATCGCCAAGAGCGCAAAGATCCAGGCTAGTATATACTTTAACTTACTTCTGTCCTTCACAAATCCCTGATATGCATACAAACTCAAGAAGAAAAAGACTCCCAACATCAAGTCCTTACGAGATGCCAACCAGGCCACATTCTCTACATGCATGGGATGTATGCCGAAGAAGAGAGCGGCGATCAGACCTATTTCTATCTTCTTTGAAATGGACTTCACCAAAAGGAAAACCAAAAGTGTATTGATCAAATGCAAGATCAAATTGCTCAGATGAAAACCAAAAGCATCTTGCCCCCAAAGTGAATAATCCAGCATCCAACTCAATGAAGTTATGGGATGATAGAGGCCATCCTTAAAACTGCTGAAAACCAATTTTACATTATCCCAGCTGAAGTCTTTGTATTCCGGACTGTTCAAGATTAGACTGTCGTCGTCGAAGTTGAGCAGGAACCCAAAATCTAGGATCTGATAATAGATCAATCCCACCAAGATCAAGATAGGAAGAATGAGCCAATTGAGTAGTTTTGAAGTGGAAGGTTCTGGATTCAAATGAGATGAACTTTTGGGATTGTCTTATATTCGACAAACAATTTTACGATTATATCTTTATTTCGATAAATCTTAATGAAAGAGGAGCGCATTATCATCATAGGAAACGGAGTGGCAGGCATCACAACTGCCCGTCACCTTCGCAAGCGCTCCAATTGCCGAATCACTGTAATCTCCTCCGAAAGCAAACATTTCTTCTCCAGAACTGCCCTCATGTATATCTATATGGGGCATATGAAGTATGAGCATACTAAACCTTATTCCGACGATTTCTGGGAGAAGAATCGCATAGAACTTTTGCAAGCCAGAGTGGATGAGATCCAGCCAAATGAGAAGCAGCTAAAGCTAGCAGATGGTGAAACACTCAGCTATGATAAATTGGTGATTGCCACAGGTTCCAAAACAGCCACCTATGGCTGGAAAGGATTGGAGCTGGAAGGGGTGCAAGGACTCTATTCTCTACACGACCTGCAACAGATGGAGATCAACACCAAAGGCATTCAAAATGCTGTTGTTGTTGGTGGCGGACTCATTGGAGTTGAAATGGCAGAAATGCTGCATTCAAGAGGTATTCATGTGAAATTCTTGGTAAGAGAAGATCGTTTTTGGGGAAGTGTATTGCCCAAAGAAGAGGGTGAATTGATCGGCAATCATCTGATCAGTGAAGGAATAGAATTACGCTATCAAACAGAGCTTGATGAGATCATAGGAGAAGGGAAAGTCCAAACAATAAAAACCAAGTCTGGTGAGACAATCAACTGCGACTTTGTTGGCATCTGTACCGGAGTTAAACCCAATGTAGATTTCTTGAGAAATTCCGCATTGGAGATCGATAAGGGAATTCTAGTGGATGAATATCTACAGACCAACCTTCCAGATATTTATGCAGCCGGCGACTGTGCTCAATTGAGAAATGCCAGAAAAGGCAGAAAAGCCATAGAAGCAGTCTGGTATGTGGGCAAAATGATGGGTGAGGTGCTAGGAGCCACCTTGGCTGGAAGTCCAACAAAATACAATCCCGGACATTGGTTCAATTCTGCTAAATTCTTTCAGATCGAGTATCAGACTTACGGAGAAGTGCCTGCCAATTTGAGTTCCGGACAAGCTTCTCTCTATTGGCAAGCTTCTCAAAAGGAGAAAGCATTGCGTGTAGTTTATGAATCTGAATCAAGGAAATTGATTGGAATCCATGCCTTTGGTATACGATTGAGTCATCCTCAGTGCGACAGCTGGCTGAAGACAGGTATTCAGATGAGTGAATTGATCAATGAGCTGCCCAAAGCCAATTTTGACCCAGAATTCTATGAGAACCCATTCCCTGAAGTTCAGCAGACATTTAGTCGGCAATTAAAAGAGCCTCAGCTATGAAAGTGAATTCCTCCATAGCAATAGCTAACGGTCCGCCCGTGAGCATGAACACCCTACAAAAGATCGGAGCGGCCATGGGCACTTTTGGATTATTGATAGTTCTCATCTCGGCCACCTCCTTCGATTTTCCGAATCCAGCTCTTTGGTTGACTATTGCACTTACTGCAATGGCAGGAGGCATAGTGATCTATTCTAAAGGACTATATGATCATAAGTCGGCCGGAATCCAAAATGATGGAGTCTGGTTAAAGAGCTCTTCCAATAGGGGCCTCATTGCTTGGATGAGTGGGATCGCCCTCACCGTATTTTACATTTTGCTCTATTTCTATCCTCAGACATTAGGCTTAAGAGAAGGCGACAATGTGGGCATCATCTCCCTTTTTGATCCATTAAGCAAGCTGTTGAGTGGTAATCCGGCTTCCCAGTGGTTTATCTACGGAGCGCTCTACACCTTATGCATCGCATTCTTTGGAGTGAAATTCTTCTGGAAGTATCGCCATAATCGCTATCAGAAATTGCGCACCATTAGCGTGGTCTTCTTTCAAACGGCCTTTGCCTTTTTGATTCCGGAATTCATGTCCAGATTGAATTCCGAGAGTTTTGCTTTGCCCTATTACGACTTAAAGAACATTTGGCCGCTTAACTATTATAACTTCTATGGCTATAGAGTAGATGAGTTTATATCTGCAGGCAGTATAGGAACAGCTTTGCTCATCTTCGGTATCCTCTCTATTTTGGTGATCACTCCAATTCTTACCTACTTCTACGGCAAAAGATGGTATTGCTCCTGGGTTTGTGGTTGTGGTGGTTTGGCTGAGACTGCAGGGGATCCTTACAGACATCTTTCCGATAAGTCGCTCTTTGCCTGGAAGGTCGAGCGTTGGGTAATACATCTGGTGCTGGTCTTTGTGGTTTTGATGACTTCCGCTGTGATCTATTCTTTTCTTCATGATGATCCTTCCAAATATTGGCTGGGGCCCGATGCTTTTTTAATGGGCATGGTCGGTATTTTGATCCTGGTCTTTGGATTGGTCTGGTTCTTTCGCAGAGATGAATTGAAGAAGGATGTAAAGATCGCCGCTCCTGCTGCATTAATTGTGATTCTAGGTTTAGTAGGCATTCACTATCTCTTCGATCAGCGACTCTTTCTCTTTGACCCTTATAAACTTCGAGAATGGTATGGCTTTTTGATCGGGGCGGTTTTTAGCGGGGTGATTGGTGTGGGCTTTTATCCGCTGCTAGGTTCAAGAGTTTGGTGTCGCTTTGGTTGTCCGATGGCCGCTATCCTAGGCATGCAACAACGCTTCTTTTCCAGATTCAGGATCACTACGAATGGCGGACAATGCATTTCTTGTGGCAATTGCTCTACCTATTGCGAGATGGGAATTGATGTGAAGGCCTATGCCCAAAAAGGACAAAACATTGTGCGTTCCTCCTGTGTGGGATGCGGCATCTGCTCGGCTGTTTGTCCGAGAGGGGTCTTGAAATTGGAGAATAAAGAAGATACTGGAGCTTCTCGCTATGACTCAAATCCAATTACTTTTGGCAATGGAGAAGTCAAATTGAATCCTTGAGCAAGATAAAAGTGATCATACCAGCATTCAATGAAGAGAATGCTGTGGGAAGAGTTGTTAGAGATATACCCAAAGAGTTGGTAGATGAGGTGATTGTGGTGAATAATAATTCCACCGACGAGACTTCAAGAGCTGCTGAAAGTGCCGGAGCTACTGTGCTTCTCGAGGAGACCAAAGGCTATGGAAGAGCGTGCTTGAAGGGGATCAATTACTTAGAAGGCAAGATGGATACTGAAGACATCGTGGTTTTCCTGGATGCAGATTATTCAGATCATCCAGAGCAAATGCAAAGTCTTGTAGATCCAATCAAAGAAGAGAAAGTTAAGATGGTGATAGGGTCCAGAAAATTGGGAAAGAGTGAAGCAGGATCAATGACCTTTCCTCAGCGATTTGGGAATTGGCTAGCTTGCGGACTTATCCGAATTATCTATGGAGTAAAATTCACCGATCTAGGTCCCTTTAGGGCAATTGAATACGGAACTTTGGTGCAAATGCAGATGCAAGATCAGACATACGGATGGACGGTAGAGATGCAAGTGAAGGCAGCTAAGATGAAGATAGCTTCAGCTGAGGTTCCTGTCGATTATCGCAAACGCATCGGTTTTTCAAAGATCAGTGGAACTCTAAAGGGAACCTTTCTAGCAGGCTATAAGATCATCACTACAATTTTCAAATACGCCTAGATGTTGCATTGGATCATCATAGCGATATATGGATTAGCCTTGACTTTCATTCTGGCTTATAGTTTGGTGCAGCTTTATTTGGTATTTGCGTATAAAAGGAGCTTTAGTGCTAAATCAGAGATCAGTCCCTCAGCGGAGCTCGGGAACCAAGATCAGAAATCTGAAATGGTTTTGAAAAGTGAAATCAACGGGCTCGGCCATCGGCAATCGGCCCCAAGCCAAATTTTATTTTCTGAGAATAGCTTCCCATCCGTTACGGTGCAATTACCAGTCTACAATGAACTTTACGTAATCGAGCGCCTCCTAGAATCCGTCTCCAAAATCGACTACCCTCATGATAAACTTGAGATCCAAGTCCTCGACGACAGCACCGATGAGAGCTATGGGATTGCCAAGGCTAAGGTGAAAGAGTTAAGTGATCAGGGGATCGATATCAAACACATCCATAGAACAGATAGAAGTGGATTCAAAGCAGGAGCATTGGCCAATGGTTTAAAGCAATGCAAAGGAGACTTCATCGCCATTTTTGATGCCGACTTTCTTCCCAATCCCGACTTTCTAAAACGATTGATACCCCATTTTCAAGATGAGAATTTAGGGATGGTGCAGTCGCGCTGGGGTCATATCAACCGCAATTATTCTTTACTCACCAATCTTCAAGCCTTTGGTTTGGATGCGCATTTTTCGGTGGAGCAGGGCGGTAGGAATGCCGCAAATCACTTTATCAACTTCAATGGGACCGCTGGAATTTGGCGTAAAGAGACCATTATTGATGCAGGTGGCTGGTCGGCCGATACACTTACTGAAGATCTTGACTTAAGCTATCGAGCACAACTCAAAGGATGGAAATTCCTTTTTGTGGAAGAAGTAGAAGCTCCTGCAGAATTACCGGCGGAAATGAACGCATTGAAGAATCAACAGTATAGATGGAATAAGGGAGCGGCTGAATGTATGCGCAAGAATTTACCAAAGGTGCTTGTATCAAAAGACTTGAGCTTATCTACAAAGCTGAACGCCATCTTTCATCTGATGAATTCGAGTATTTTCATTTGTGTGATACTATTGAGTGTGCTGAGCATTCCATTGATGTGGATCAAATTCGAACATCCGGAATTGAGGCTGGTATTTCAAATTGCCTCGGGCTTTTTGATTGCATTGCCCATTTTGGCTCTTTTTTATTGGACATCTGAGCAAAAAGTGGCAAAAAAGAGCAGTTTTTGGTCGTTTTTGGTCAAATTTCCAGCTTTTTTGTCTGTTTCTATGGGATTAGCGCTCCATAATGCAATCGCAGTTTTTGAAGGATATTTGGGTAGAAAAACGCCTTTTGTGAGAACACCTAAGCTCAATTTGAAGGATAAAAAGAAGGGAGAATGGACAAAGAATATCTATCTCGACAAAAGGTTGAGTCCGCTCGTGATCGCTGAGATCGCAATGGCTTTTTATGCCCTTTCTGGAATTGTATTGGCCTTTAAGTTGAACGACTATGGCCTTTTACCTTTCCATTTTTTCTTGCTCTTTGGATTTGGTTTCGTAGCCTTTACCTCCATTCGTCATTCATTGAAATTCCAGTGATGAGGTGGCTTTTTAAGCAAGCTAATCCAATACTCTTTCTGGCCATTATTCCGGCCATTTGCTTTCTATACCTCGGCTATTTCTTTGAGCGAACTCAATTCGATGAATTGATGCTCTTGATTCTGGCTTTGAGTTTTTCATACGGCTATGTCTTAATGAATCAATCTCGATTCAATTGGAGGTTGCTATTTTCATTGGGCTTGGCCTATAGACTGATTTTCCTATTTAGTATTCCGGCCTTATCAGATGACTTCTATCGTTTTATTTGGGATGGTTTATTGATTACACAGGGATCAGACCCTTTTGCAGTATTACCATCGGAATTAGTTCAGCCATCAGCCTTTCAATTAGAGCTGCTTCAAGGGATGAACAGTCCGGATTATTATAGTGTCTATCCTCCCTTTCTTCAGTACTTATTTGCCTTTGCAGCCTACTTAGGTGGGGAATCTATATTGATGAATGTTGTTTTCTTTAGATTGCCAATCATTCTAGCAGAAGTGGGAAGCTTCTTTCTGTTGAGGGCGATCTTGAGGAAACTTTCAATGAGTGATTTGCGTGCATTCATTTACTTTTTGAACCCTTTAGTGATAATAGAACTATCGGGAAATCTTCATGCAGAAGCATTGTGGATATTCTTTTTCCTAATGACAGTTCGTATGCTTATGAAGAGCAGTTATTTTATGAGCGGGCTTTTGTTTTCTGCGGCTGTATTGATTAAAATGCTTCCATTGATCTTTGGTCCTCTACTATTATTTAAAATTAAGCCAAGATCATGGCACCTATTTTTCCTTGGGATATTCATCTTCACCTCATTGACCACCTTCACTCTAATAGATCCACAAACCATACATCATATGTCGACTTCGATAGACCTCTATTTTGAGAAATTCGAATTCAACGCCTCTTTGTACTATCTGTTTAGTTGGATGGGGAAGCTATACTATGGCTACAATCCAATTCAGACATTGGGGCCATTAATAGCAGTCATAACAGGGCTATTGATATTAGCTATACAATTTTCAAAAAGAGAATTGAATTGGTATGATGTAATGAAGAAGTTCTTGCTCTCCATCACAGTATATTACCTCTTCGCATTAGTGGTACATCCTTGGTATTTGGCTCCATTGCTATTGCTTGCCTCTTTTCGATCATACATTTTCCCACTATTATGGAGTCTGTTGATCTTTTTGAGCTACCATCGATATGCTTTGGGAGTTATGGAAGAGTCTCCTTTCTACTTAGCACTGGAGTATTTCCCGGTCTATGCCCTACTTTTTGCTGAGCTTACTAGAGGGGAAAAGAGCCTTTTCATAGGCATAAAACAAAAAGTTTTTAATTTTCAATCTACAAAACCGAATCAATGAGTTTAGCTAGAATACTTTTTGTGCTCGGGATCATATTGATGGTTTGGGCAGTGATCAGTGGAGTTTACTTCAGTTATAAGATGACCAATGGCGATGGAGTTTGGGACAGCGGTTATAATTTTAAGATCGGACTGTTCTTAGTAGGACTATTGATGGCCTATATTGGCAGAAGGGCAAAAAAAGCTGAGTAGAAATTACCTCCTAACAACAACTTTCTCTTGAACCCACTGCTTGCCATCAAACACCCTCAACAAATAGATCCCATTATTCAGATTGGGGAGTTGAAGATTGACTGATGTTGACTGCGGAGCTTCATCTAGGACTTTCATACCACTCATAGCCCATAGTTCAATTCGCTCTATAGCGCTTGAATTGTCTATTCTCAATTGGCCTTCAGTGGGGTTTGGGTAGACTTTTAATGAGCTTTCATTTTCAACTTCTTCTTCAATAGAAGTAGCTAGTCCACAGTCATAGTACCAACTATATGCAAGGGTTCGGGGAAGTTTTCGGTTGAAGAATTGTTGAACCAGATCAATGTGAGTTCTCAGTAATGGAAGGTATTCTGCCTGTCCAATCCTAAAAGTTCCTTGAGCTACAGTAAAGGCGAAATCTAAACTTTTCATTTCTCCGGGATTTAGGGAGAAAGCTTTAATTCCCATAGTACCTCTGCGGTCTCCTGGAATATTTCCAGAAGCAGTTGTAGGTGAAAGGTTAGATTCTGTCCAGCCAGTTCCTACATATGGGTCACCACTATATTGGAATTTGGTGTATCGTCTCCCAAATGGGTTTAAGAAACGACTTCCATCTCCATCCAAGCCATGTATCTGATTCCAAATAGTTTCATCTGGATTTGCTCCAATTCTTGTGAGAAAGAAAGTTCCAGACTCAAGCCTTTCGTTCAAAAGAGTAACACCTATAGCAGGAGGGTTTTGTAGATATCCTTGAATACCTAATAAGGTCTCATCATAGGTGTCTCCATTGTAGAAATAGATTGTATTTCTGATGCTATCACTACCGTTATAATCATCGTTGGGATTGCCGAGGTCTGCATTCACTTGCAAGCCAAATTTGAGATAGTCGATCTTACTGGTATCCCTATTGATCACTCTTAGATTGAGGAATACTGTTCGATTTAAAAATGTGTCGATTGGATCATTGTAGGCATAAAGCATCCAATGGAATTCAAGTGGAGCGTTTTCAATTGGATGATTGATCCAGTAGATTGCTTGATCTCCTTCTATGGCAGGATAATCACCTAGCAATGGCTCGTAGCAGTTATTGTTATTCAGATCGATGAATGGTGCCAGATTTGTATTTGAAGTGAGCGTTGAATCTGAGATAGCAGGCCAATCCAAAATATCTTGTGAGGGAGTGTAATTCGGCTGATTGAAGTTTTGAATATGCTGATCAATTGTTTGCTTATCGATCTTCTTCACATATTCATCTCCTAGCCTCCTATTAGTATTGTGGATAGGTCCAAGATCATAGTTCCTAGTAAAGATCTCCAAATTGAACATCTCAATTTCTGGATTCGCAGTATCGCGAATCATTCCATATTGGAAGTCCACATTTCTATATAGGTGTTTTCCCGAACCAATTGGAAATTCAAAGTCGGCCGTTAAAGATTCAACATCTCCAAAAAGCGAACCCAGGGAATTCATTGCCGCCCCAATCTGATTTACATCTAATCGTTGTCTGATTTTTGGATCATCAGATCTTGTGGGTCCAATTAACAAGCCCCTATCAGTTGCAATTGCCAACTTATCTCCAAATTGACTCATATCGCCAATTCTGCACCCTGTCTCACTGAGGTATTGTGGATAGTATACAGAGTCCTTTTTAATTGACTTATAGATTGAAGAGGCAGCTTGATAACCAATCCATCTACTATCGGCAAATTCATTGATGTATGAAGGAGTGATACTCAATGTAGTTCTGGTGTATATGTCTCTTCTCTTTATATCGAAAGGTGCGATAAGTTCTCCATAAAACTGCTTACCGCCTCCGGTAGGAAGAAGAAGGATCTTTCCTTCAGGAGTCTTATAGAATTGTGATCGATAGGTATCTGAAAACAAGCCCAAAGTGGGGATCACCCATTGCTGACCGTCAAACATTTCAATAGGGTCTAGTCCTACATTGGGAATATTAAAAATGAGGGTGTATTTGGTGATGAATACTCGATTACTATCGTCAACCTCAATTGATCTAGCTACTCTGCCGCTATCGTGCTGGAATTGCACTCCATCAAAATTGCTAACTCCCGCATTGCTGGCAATCCATAGGTTTTCATTGGTGTCAATGGCAATGTCGTTAATTCGATTGCTCAGCAAACCATTCGACTCATCGTAATTGGTAATTCCTCTGCCATCATAATTACTCAATCCACTATCGGTAAGAAGCCAGAGATCTCCTCTTGCCACTGCCAATTCTAGAATATTATTGGAAGCTATGTTTGAATTATTAGTATTGAAAGTGAAGTTTGAATTGCCACTCTGGATGTATAATCCAGAATCTGTGGCTAAATAATAACTCACGGAGTCTAGAAGGATAATATCATTCATCTTATTCGATGGTAGTCCATCTTCATAAGTGAATAATCTCCATGAGTCATTTTGAGCCTCAAGCCCCATGCTTAGGGCAGTTAAGAATAAAGCAAACAGTAGCCTTCTGATCATCTCAGTATCGTAGCATTTAGACATTAAACAGTGGACTGGCTAGTTGGGTTGTCTAAATTACTAAGAAAAGGGCTACTGTTTGCCTTGAATCACTCCACGATCAACTTACGGCTTGTCCATTTCCCTTTTTCGTCTGAAATGCGCAGGATATATAGACCTTTTCTCATATCAGAGAGGTCGATCGTCAAACGCTGACTGTTCACTCTTAGATCTCTCACCAATGCGCCTGATGTAGAGTACAATTGAACTTCATTCATCATTAGATCCGACTCGATGTTCAATAGCTCATTCGCCGGATTTGGATAGATCCTAAGTTGGGCATCGGCTACTTTTAAGTCGGCGAGACCAACTGCAGACGGACAATTATAATTGCTTCCATAAGTAAAGTTTTGAGTAGAAAGGGTATCCCAGAAACTTTCTATTCTATTTAATACCCGCACCATTTCCGGAACATTTTCGTAGTGTGTATTTACAGAATCCTTTCTGCCATAACCAACTACTAGCTCAATGATTTTGCTTTCTCCTGGACGAAGCTTGAAATTATCTACAGCTGCAAGCAGTCTTCGATCACCCGGCGAACTAGCCGTCTCCCCTGGACCAGGATTTCTTTCCGTCCAGCCGGTTTGATTAAAGGGGTCGCCGGTAAACATATAATTGGTAGGAATATTTGTAGTAGCCGGACTGTTCAGCCCATTCCCGCCATATAGTATCGGTCTTCCATCTTTCCAACGACTATTCATATAATTCCATCTATGAAGTGCAGTAAGAGGGTCACCATTTTGACCACCACCGATATTGTAATATACCATATTGGTCATGCTGTTCGACAAAAACTTTACCCCAACAGCAGGACTATTTGCTCCATATCCTGGCTGTCCTTGAAAGGCATCATCGAAATTATCGCCATTGTAGAAATAGGCAATGTTATTTGCAGAATCGCAGCCAACATAATCATCTGATGGATTGCCCAAATCACCGTCCATATAGAAGCCCACCTTAGCACTATCGTATGTGGCAGTGCCTCTATTCACAACTCTACATTCTAGGAATTGTGCCTGATTCAATTCAGGAAATTGAGAACTATTGAAAGCATAAAGCATAAAGTGATATTCTAACAATAAAGAACTATCAGGATTATGTCTTATCCAATAAATGGCTTCATCACCCTTCATCATGGGGTAATCACCATTTTGTGGATCATAACAACCATTTTGATTTACATCGATGAAAGGAGCTAGATCAGTATGAATTCCTAAAACTGAATCCGCTACCGCTGGCCAGTTTCTTATTGAGGCCGGCATTTGATAGCTAGTTTGATTGTAATTCGCTATATGATCTAGAACATCTTGCTTTTTGATCTTGACCATATAATTTCTGTTCAATCCCAAAACATTGCTAACCGGACCTGCACTCCACGATTGATATAAATAGGGCAGATCAGTGCTATTATAAGCCAATGTTGCACTGTCTCTTCCTACGAACATTACATCACCTACATAGATCGAATAGGTAGGATTGTTCTTAGGGAATCCAAATCCTTTGGCATCATAAAAGAGGTCAGTTGAAAAGGGAGGGCCATATTCAAATACACTACTGGTTACATTATTGGTCGCCAATGAATCAGTATAGATAGCTCTCTTGCTGGCTTTATTGGAATAGATCAGACCTTGGTCGGTACAAAGCATGACCTTATCATCAGTTTGAGCAAGACGGTTTATGCTAGCTACATAATTGGCACTAAATTGGGTTAATTTCAATATAGAATCTCTACTGATGAACAGCTGATTCATGGTTCCGGCAAAGAACAGTTGATTGTCCTTAATCAATTTATTTCCATAATTGGTAACACCTTGACCTTCCATTTCCAATCGATGAAAAATAGGAGGGTTAGGGAAGTCGACTTCAAAGATTCCAGGATCTCCAATAGAATTCTGTGATCCGATTAGATAGATCACACCATTATCTTCAATAAAAGCTGTTCCATCGTAAATCGAACTAACATTGTTACCATAATCCACCCATTGATTATTATCGAAAACATAATTGAAGTTTGGGAAATTCAAGATTATATCGAAACGATAGGCATGTACTCGATCACTACCATCAACCAATACATATTCTGCAACTACTGAGTCATGGTGAACAAAGTTTTGTCCATCGTACATACTTACAGCACTATCTGTAGCTATCCAGAGATCACCATTAGAAGCAAAAGCCAAGTCATTTATTTCAAGTGTCTTGAACCCATCTGTCAAGCCGTAGTTCTGAAAATTTCCATCAAAACTGTACAAGCCATTAGTGGTGGCAATCCACAATTTTCCTTGAGTGAATTCCATATCGAATACTACTGCTGGATTCAGATTTGGGATAGGATAGTTATAAACTACGCCGTTCTGGATCAGTGAAACACCAAAGCTGGTTGACACCCACCATTTTGTTTGACTTTCTTCTACAAAATGATATACTTCATTACCTATCAAGCCATCAGATTGGTCGATCTGTTCCCAGTAGTCCTGAGCAATTATAGAAGTTGAAAATAGGGTGAGTATTGCGCTAAGTAGAATTCGTAACATAATAGCAGTTTTTAGTGAAACATTGTGCTATTAAGATGTTTCGAGAACTTATTGCGATGCCTGAAGGGGAGAAATTCTTCTACTGCCTAATCAATTATGGCCCTTAGGCGATCAGGATAATCAGTGATAATGCCATCTACACCCCAATCCACGAATTTCTTGAGAGAATCTCTTTCGTTAACCGTCCACACATTGACCTTCTTACCCATCTTATGCACCTTTCTTACCACTCTTGGATTCACATATCTGCGATTGATATTCACTTCTTGGGCAAAATCGTATCGTCTCAAACGCTTATAGGTGAATTTGCTTCCACCGTAAAATGGAGCAACGGGGATAAAAGCTGCAAAGAGCTTCTGTATATCGGTATGCAATTCAGGAAGCTTTCTAAAGTTGGTTAGTATTCGGTCGTTGAAGCTCTGTACAATACACCATTCATTTGCCGAGTATTCATTCACCAATTCAATAATTCGCTTTTCAATTCCCGGATGATAAGGACTGCCATCTTTTACTTCCAACAGCAGATTGGCTCTTCCATTTACCAGCTCCAATACTTCTCTAAAAGTTGGAACTCTCTCTGAGGAGAAGTCGGGATGAAACCAACTTCCCGCACTGTACCTTCTGAGTTTGGCTAGTGGTAACTTTCTCACAGATCCCCAGCCATTAGTAGTGCGCACTATTGTTTTATCGTGAAGAACCACCACTTCTCCATCTAGAGTCTGACGAAGATCCATTTCAATTCGGTCGACACCAATCTCTAATGCTTTTTCAATTGCAGCTAGTGTATTTTCAGGTGCTAATCCGGATGCTCCTCTATGAGCGATTACCAGTGGGCGATTCATTAGTGGTAAATATAGTCCATTCTAAGAATACGCTAACTTATTTAGACTGTTTATAAATCATGAGCATTGACTGCAGTCTAGAGCAAAGAGCCAATTAAATTTGCGGTATGAGAGCAAGCGCAATTATTCTATTAGGACTTCTATTCACATCTTCCCTAAGTGCTCAGGTTGAGGCAGAATACAAGTGGGAGAATGGAAATACCAAAGCAAAAGGCACCTTGCTACAAGGTGGAATCGAAGATGGTAAATGGCTTTACTATGATATTAAGGGTAAGCTAGTTCAAGAGGTGACTTATCACTTCGGAACTATTCAAGGCCCATATAAACAGTACTATCAGAATGGTAAGGTGAGTGAGCAAGGTTCATTTACCAATGCGAAGAGAGATAGTTTATTCAAGACCTTTTATGAGGATGGGCAATTGGAATCCAAGGGTTATTTTGATCTGGGTTATAAAGACAGCCTATGGTCTTTTTATCATCCCAATGGTCAGCTTGCTGAAGAGGGAATGTATGAGAACGATCTTAAAACGGGAAAATGGAAGGCCTATTATCCTTCTGGAAAGATCAAACAAGAAAGCGAGCACGATTCTTTAGATTATCGAATAATCTCATTCTATTCTGAAGATGGGAAATTGCTCCTAAAAGATGGAGAAGGGGAGATAATCGATCTCTATCCAAGCGGTAAGACTAAGTTGAAAGCCCAGATGTCGGCCGGTAAAAAAGATGGCGAATGGCGTTATTTCTTCGAGAATGGAAAGCTCATGAAGCTAGAGAACTATAAGAATGGTCTGGCAGAAGGGAAGTGGGAGAAGTATTATATGGATGGGCAATTGCAATGGTCGGGAGCTTATTCTGCGGATTTGAAATCGGGAAATTGGAAATATTACTTTCCCGATGGAAAGCTTCAAGAAGCTCAGGCTTTCAAGGATGGTTTGAAGGAAGGTCCTTATGAACTCTATTTTGAAAATGGGAAGCTAGTTGAAAAAGGAAATTATAAATCAGATAAAAAGAATGGAGCCTGGGAATGGTATAAGGAAGATGGCAGTATGGATATGAGCGGAAGCTTTGATGCTGGAATGCAATCTGGCCATTGGACCTATTATTATAGCGACACCAGCCAGGTGATCAGCGAAGGAGATTTTGCTAAAGACATGCGTGAAGGGGTTTGGAACTATTACTATCCCGGAGGTGAGAAGTTGAAAGTGGGTAGTTTCAAGAACGACCTTAAAGATGGTGAGTGGAAAAGCTGGCATGAGAATGGGCAGTTGCTTATTGAAGGGAAGTACGTAAAAGGTAAGGAGGAAGGAATGTGGACCTCTTATTTCTCAGATGGGAATTTCCAGGATCAGGGCTATTATGATGCGGGTATGATGGATAGTCTGTGGACAGGTTGGTATCCAACTGGACAGGTGAGATACAGTGGGAGTTATGATGATGGTGAGAAAGATGGTACATGGACTTTCTGGAATGAGAGAGGCGCTAAGGAGCTGGAAGAGAATTACGCAAATGGCATGCTCAATGGATTGAGAACCTCATGGTATGAAAACGGCAAGCCAAGAGATATGGGGAATTATAAGGATGATCGCCAAGATGGACTTTGGTATTACTATTATGAAAGTGGAAGTCCTATGAGAGAAGTGAATTATAAAGAAGGAAGAGTGCATGGATCATATACTTCATGGCATGAAATAGGAACTCTTGAAAGCGAAAAGCATTATGTGGAAGGAGTACCTCATGGAACCTTTAGATTTTACGGTAAAAAGGCCGGAGATCTATTAAAGGAGATCAAGTTTAAAATGGGCGAGCGCATAGAAGTGACTGAAAACTAAGAGATGTGTGCCAATTTGGTAATTATTATTACCTTTGCGGCCTGAAATGAGTTAAGATATTGATTGAGGGGACGCGAGTCCCCTCTTTTCATAAACATATAGAACGATTAAGCTTGATTACTGAAGCCCAAATAAGAGAATTAGTTGAAGAGAAGATTGCAGGAATGGATTACTTCATTGTATCTATTACTGTAAGTGCTTCAAATAGTATTCGTGTAGAGATCGATGGTGATCACGGGGTGAAGATCAATGATTGCGTAGAGATCAGTCGCCATATTGAAGGAAGTCTCGACAGGGAGCAAGAAGATTTTGAATTGGTGGTGAGTTCAGCCGGAATGGATCAGCCTTTTAGGATCCTTAGACAATACCAGCGTTATTACGGTAGAATGGTTGAGGTGAAAGTGAAAGGTGGAGAGAAAGTGAAGGGTAAATTGCTATCGGCCAATGAAGAGCAAGTTGAGCTTGAGGTGACTGAAAAGAAAAAAATAGAAGGTAAAAAGAAGAAAGAACTGGTAACTGAGGAGAGAGTGATCCCAATGGACCAGGTTAATGAAACTAAAGTTGTGATATCATTTAAATAATAGAAATGGACAAAATAAATCTGACAGAGTCATTTTCGGAATTCAAGGAATTCAAAAATATAGACCGTCCCACTATGATGAACATTTTGGAAAGCGTTTTCCGTAACATGATCATCAAGAAGTATGGATCAGATGAGAACTTTGATATTATCCTCAACATCGACAAGGGTGACCTTGAAGTATGGAGAAACCGCGAGATTGTAGCTGATGGAGAAGTAGAGGATGACAATAGTCAAATTGCACTTTCAGATGCCATCAAGATCGAACCTGATTTTGAGGTTGGAGAAGAAGCGTCAGAGGAAGTGAAGTTGAACGATTTCGGAAGAAGAGCTGTATTGGCTCTTCGTCAGAACTTGATCTCTAAAGTATTGGAGCTTGAGAAAGACAATATCTTCAAGAAGTACGAAGATAGAGTTGGCGATATTATCGCAGGTGAAGTTTATCAGGTATGGAAGCGTGAGCTTTTGATCCTCGATGATGAAGGCAATGAATTGATCTTGCCAAAGACAGAGCAGATCCCTAACGATTACTTCAAAAAAGGCGACAGCATTAGAGCGGTTGTAAAGCAAGTAGAAATGCGCAACAATAAGCCATTGATCACCTTGTCTAGAACTTCTCCTGTTTTCCTAGAAAGATTGTTCGAGCAGGAAGTTCCTGAGATCTTTGACGGATTGATCACGATCAAGAATATTGTGAGAGAGCCGGGTGAAAGAGCAAAAGTTGCTGTAGAATCTTACGATGATAGAATTGATCCGGTAGGTGCCTGTGTAGGTATGAAAGGATCTAGAATTCACGGTATTGTTCGTGAGTTGAGAAATGAGAACATCGATGTGATCAACTACACCAACAACCTGCAATTGTATATTACCAGAGCATTGAGTCCAGCTAAAGTATCATCTATCAAAATAGATGAAGAGAGTGGCAAGGCTGAGGTATTCCTCGCTCCAGATCAGGTGTCATTGGCAATTGGTAAAGGAGGTCACAATATCAAATTAGCTGGAAAGCTAACCGGATATGAGATCGATGTGTATCGAGAAGATGCTCAAAATGATGTAGAAGACGATGTGGCATTGGATGAATTTGCCGATGAGATCGAAGACTGGATCATTGACGAATTGAAATCAATCGGTTGCGATACTGCTAGAAATGTGTTGGAATTGAGTGCGGAAGAGCTGATCAAACGTACTGACCTTGAAGAAGAGACAGTAGAGGAAATCAGAAAGATCTTCCAGGCAGAATTTGAATAATGCTTATTTTGCTTCTGCCGAACGAAAAATAGAATAATAGAGTAAAAGAATATATGTCCGTAAAGAGATTAAGTAAAGTAGCCCGAGAGTTGAACGTTGGTATTAGCACCATAGTGGAATTTTTGGATTCCAAGGGTGTTGAAATTGAGGCTAAGCCAAATACCAAGATCGACCCAGAGGTATACTCTCTTTTGAGCCAAGAATTCCAATCGGATCAATCGGCTAAAGAGGAGTCTAAACACGTTAGCATGCCAAATACCGAGAGGGAAAGCGTGTCTATCGAGAGTCCACCTGAGCCAAAGTCAAATTCTGATGATGATGACAATCTATTGATCAAGAACGTTCCGGCTGGTGCAGAAGCTGCAGAGTCTACTGAAGAGAAAGTTGAAGAAGAGAAGGTAGAGGAGAAGTCTGAAGATAAAGAAGACGTGTCCTCCGAAGCTTCAGCGAAGGAGGAGCCTGCCAAAGAGGAAGTTGAAGAAGCAAAAGAAGGCAAGCCAAGAGTTGTAGGAAAGATAGACCTCGACTCAATGAACTTGAAGAGTCGCCCGGATAAGAAATCCAAGGCTGCAAAAGAAGAGGAAGCTGCCAAAGCTGCTAAGAAAGAAGAACCTAAGGCAAAAGAGGAAGAGAAGAAGAAAGAGGAGCCTAAGAAGGAAGAACCAAAAGCTGCTGAAAAGGCTAAAGAGCCGGAAAAGAAAGGGCGTGAAGAACACAAAACCGATGTTGAGAAACTAGAAGGTGTAAAAGTTCTAGGAAAGATAGAACTTCCAGTAGAGAAGAAACCAAAACCGGTAGCTTCTTCATCTGAAGATAAAGAAACGCAAAGACCAAAGCGCAAGCGTAAGCGTATTGCTTCCGACAAGCCACAAAGAGGTAGAGGAGGTAGACAAAAGAAAGCAGATGATCCTGAACTTACAGATAAGCAGATCCAAGAGCAGATCAAAGAAACACTTGCTCGCTTAACCAGTGGTGGTGGAAAATCAAAAGGGGCAAAATATAGAAAGCAAAAGAGGGAAGCTGCCAGTGAGCAAGCTCAAAAAGAGCTCGAAGAGGCAGAAGCACAAAAGAGCATTCTTAAAGTAACTGAATTCGTAACGGCAAATGAATTGGCCGCTATGATGGATGTGAATGTGAATGAGGTTATCTCTGCATGTATGACATTAGGTTTATTTGTGTCGATCAACCAGAGATTAGATGCTGAAACCCTAACTATAGTTGCCGAAGAATTTGGATATGAGATCGAGTTCATTAAAGCTGATTCTCAGAACGAAGTAATAGAGGAAGAAGATGATCCTGATACATTGGAGGATCGTTATCCAATTGTTACCGTAATGGGTCACGTTGACCACGGTAAGACCTCCCTACTTGACTACATCCGTGAAGCAAACGTAATTGCCGGTGAAGCCGGAGGTATTACACAGCACATTGGAGCTTATAATGTAGAAGGTAAAGACGGAAAACGCATTACTTTCTTGGATACACCTGGTCACGAAGCCTTTACCGCTATGCGTGCTCGCGGTGCTCAAGTGACTGATGTGGTTATCGTAGTGATCGCCGCCGACGACAGCGTGATGCCTCAAACAAAAGAGGCCATCAATCACGCTCAGGCTGCAGGTGTACCAATCGTATTTGCCTTGAACAAGGTCGACCGTCCGAATGCCAATCCGGATAAGATTAAGGAAGAACTTTCTCAAATGGATATCCTGGTTGAAGATTGGGGTGGTAAATACCAATCCCAAGAAGTTTCTGCCAAGACCGGAGATGGTGTAGATGAGCTATTGGAGAAAGTATTGCTAGAGGCCGAATTGCTCGACCTAAAAGCGAATCCTAATAAGAATGCTGTAGGTACGGTAATCGAATCAGAGCTTGATAAAGGTAGAGGATACGTAACCACTCTATTGGTTCAGTCTGGTACCATTAAAATTGGAGATGTGATCCTCGCCGGACCGCATTCAGGTAGAATCAAAGCCATGTATAATGAGCGTGGTAATGAGGTTAAAGAAGCCGGTCCTTCAATTCCAGTTTCAGTTCTAGGATTGAGCGGTGCACCTAGTGCAGGTGATCGTTTCAATGTGATGGATGATGAGAGGGAAGCGAGAAATATTGCCACGAAGCGTTTACAACTTCAGAGAGAGCAAGGTGCAAGAACGAAGAAGCATATTACACTTGATGAGATTGGAAGACGTATCGCCATTGGCGACTTCCAAGAGCTTAATGTAATTGTGAAAGGTGATGTGGATGGATCCATTGAAGCACTTTCAGATTCACTCTTGAAACTATCTACTGAGCAAATTCAGGTGAATATCATTCACAAGTCGGTTGGACAGATCACAGAGTCAGATATTATGCTTGCAGCAGCTTCTGATGCGATCGTGATTGGGTTCCAGGTTAGACCTTCAGTAAGTGCGAGAAAGATCGCAGAAAATGAAGAGATCGACATCAGACTATACTCTATCATCTACGATGCAATTGAAGAATTGAAATCTGCGATGGAAGGTATGTTGAAGCCTAAGGTTGAAGAAGAAGTTACTGCATCTATAGAGATCAGAGAGACCTTCAAGATCTCTAAGGTTGGAACCATTGCCGGTTGTATGGTATTGGAAGGAAAAGTGAACCGAAACGACAAAGTGAGAGTGATTCGCGATGGAGTTGTGGTATTCACAGGAGAGTTAGGATCTCTGAAACGCTTCAAAGACGATGTGAAAGAAGTAGCGAAAGGTTACGAATGTGGATTGAACATCGAGAACTACAATGATATCAAAGTAGGCGATATCGTTGAGTCTTACAAAGAGGTTGAGGTAAAGCAGAAGCTGTAACTCCCAGTATAGATAAATTGAAAAGGCGAGCATTGCTCGCCTTTTTTTTGCTGCGAACCATCCTTAGATCGATTTGCAATCTGCCCAAATTTAGAATATGTTTATCTTGAGATATTATTAACCATTAACTACTTCGTATTATGAAAAAGGTACTCTCAACTCTTTGTATAGCCTTACTGCTCATAAGTAACTTGAGTGCACAGGAAGAAGGTCAGCTCAATGTTAGTGCTGGTCTTGCCCTTGGAAGCGAATCCGGCATCAATGATGATGGAGAAAATGCTTTGGGATTTGGAGTAAATCTAGGCGCAGAATACTTCATTACAGAAATTATCAGCTTTGCTCCAAGCTATACTTACTTTTTTAAGGATAAGGTCGATGAGTCCGGTTTTTCGGCTAGCATCAGGCTATCTGCATTGAATTTCGATGGCCGTTATTATTTTTTTACAGAAGATGTTAGTATATACGGATTGCTCGGCGGTTCCCTCTTATTTGGAAAATTTGAATCGGAGATTGATCTGTTTGGCGTGCGACAAAGAGTAAAGGATACCGACTCTGAATTCGGTATCAATATTGGAGCAGGCTTGGTATTTCCTCTAGAGGATAGTTTCAGTCTGGGTGGTCAAGTGAAATATCAGACTGCCGGAGATGGGCAGCTGGTGTTCAATGCTTCCTTGATCTATAGGATCGATTATTAGAAGCCAGCGCTTTAGATAGCTTTGGTCTCAATCAAGAAGAAGACGAGGACGGTTTTTTCTGCATGATACATAGTCTAGGCTCTAGGTTCTAGGCTCTAGACTCTTAAAAAAGCTCTCGCCGGTTTTGGTCGAGGTCATAACAAAAACACGAAGCTGTCGCTTCTGTGCCACTCTTTCGTAAACAAAAATGAGCAAGCTCTTTTTGCTTACTCATTCGTGTCACTCTCGTGTTTTTGTTTTCTAGTACCCAGGGCCGGAGTCGAACCGGCACGCCCGAAGGCATTGGTGTTTGAGACCAACGCGTCTACCAATTCCGCCACCTGGGCATTAGGTTTTGTTGAAATTGGACAGCGAAATTATTCAATACTTTTGAATCTGGGAAGATATTCGCATTTTTTCCAACATTTAGTTGTGAATTTATCTTGTGATGCTTCTATTTAATTAATAAATTTGCACCCCTTTTAAAAGAAGTTCCGAAGGATGACCAACGAAGTCAAAATATTTTCCGGCTCAAGTAACACAGCTTTAGCTGAAAGTATTGCCAAACATTTTGGAATTCCATTAGGGAAGAGTTCTTTAAGTAGATTTTCAGATGGAGAGTTTCAACCTTCATTTGAAGAGTCAGTTCGAGGATGTGATGTATTCATCATTCAATCGACTTTCCCACCTACCGATAACTTATTTGAGTTATTGTTGATGGTGGATGCAGCAAAGCGGGCTTCAGCCAAAAGAATTGTCGCTGTGCTTCCGTATTTCGGATTTGCGCGTCAAGATCGTAAAGATCAACCAAGGGTGCCAATTGGATCAAAATTGGTTGCCAATATGCTCACAGCTGCGGGTGTTAGTCGTGTAATGACAATGGATCTTCACGCAGATCAGATTCAAGGTTTCTTCGAAGTGCCTGTTGATCACCTTTATGGTTCAGCGGTATTTTCTGAAGCGATCAGAGAATTGAATTTGCCAAACTTGATCATGGCATCGCCAGATATGGGTGGTTCGAAAAGAGCCTATGCATATGCCAAGCACTTAGAAACAGATGTAGTTGTCTGTTATAAGCAGAGAAAGAAAGCCAATAAGGTAGACAAGATGTTCCTAATTGGTGATGTAGAAGGGAAAGATGTGCTTTTGGTTGATGATATGATCGATACGGCTGGAACGCTTACCAAAGCTGCTGATATTATGGCAGAAAAAGGTGCAAGTTCTGTAAGAGCGATCTGTACACATCCAATTCTATCTGGGGAAGCCTATGAGAGAATTGAAAACTCAAAACTGACTGAACTATTGGTTACCGATACAATTCCTCTAAAGAGGCAATCGGATAAGATCAGAGTCGTTTCAGTGGCGGAATTATTCGCCAAAGTGATCTATAAGGTTCACAATTACGAGTCGATCAGTTCCTACTTTATTTTTTAGAATAGAAAAACGAAAACGCAAACAATTAATATAACAAGCAATGAAGTCTGTTGAAATCAAAGCTTCTTTAAGAGAAGATGCCGGGAGTAAGAGTCAGCTGAATGCCCTTCGCAAGGAAGGTCAGATCCCAGCTGTGATCTACGGTGGGAAGGAAAATGTGAATTTCAGTGTAGATGAAGGTGAATTTACTAAGATCATCAACACCCCAGATATTCACCTTGTGGATCTGAACTTTGGCAAGAGTTCTACCAAAGCTGTAATCCGTGAGGTTCAATTTCATCCTGTAACCGATGATCCTATCCATATCGATTTTATGGAAGTATTCGATGACAAGCCAATCATCATTGGTGTACCTGTGAAATTCGTAGGTAAGTCTATCGGTGTATTGAACGGTGGTAAGCGTAGAGAGAAGCTTCGTAAGCTTGTGATCAAAGCACTTCCCAAAGATGTTCCTTCAGAGATCGAAGTGGATATTTCGAACTTGAGAATCGGACACGGAATCAAAGTGGAAGAAATTGAACTTGAGAACGCTGAGTTCATGGATCACCCTAAAGCAGTAGTTGTAGCAGTTAAAACGGCTAGAGCAGCTATTGAAGAGATCATCGATGAAGATGAAGAAGGTGAAGAAGGAGAAGAGGGTGCTGAAGGCGAAGGCGGAGAAGCTACTGCTGAAGGTGCTACTGAGGAGAAGACCGAAGCTGCAGCAGAATAATTTCACTGAATTTCAGAGCCTGATCGTATGAAGTACCTTATCGCCGGACTAGGCAATATCGGAAGTGATTACGAGAACACCAGGCACAATATAGGTTTTGATACACTGGATGAGTTAGCTAATTCATCCAGTGTTTCTTTTTCTAGTGGTAGGTACGCAGATCAATGCGACCTTAAATTCAAAGGCAGAACACTTGTCCTTATAAAACCTACCACCTACATGAACTTAAGCGGCAAGGCCGTGCATTATTGGTTGCAAAAAGAGAAGATCCCCCTCGATCGACTCCTTGTGATCACCGATGATTTGGCCCTGCCCTTTGGAACATTAAGACTAAAAGCCAAAGGCTCCGACGGCGGACATAATGGCTTAAAACACATCCAACAAATTCTAGGCACTACAAATTACGCTCGTCTGCGTTTTGGTATCGGTAGCGACTATCCTAAAGGTCATCAGGTCGACTATGTACTATCTAAATGGTCTGAAGCTGAAGCTGAAGAATTACCTACCTTGATCAAAAGATCTACCGAGATCGTGAAGTCATTTGTAAGCATTGGAGCAGCAAGGACGATGAATGAATTTAATTAATGGCCGATTGCCGATAACCGATAACCGATAGCCGGATTAGGATAATGCTATCGTTGTGTATTCTAAGACTTTGACATTTGCAAATTAATGTTGAAGATTCACATATGGACTTTGTCTTTTTATTGTTGCGAAGGCTCTGTATACTAGTTTAC
>PALM01000034.1 GCA_002706365.1 Flavobacteriales bacterium
TATCCTGTGAATAGGCATAATGCGAGGTTATTGATGGAGGAAGGGTATCTAGATCCAGCAATTGATCATTAATGTCATAATGTATATCTAAATGATATCCTAGACCCGCAAAAAAGCGAGAATCCCCCACCCTTTTGAGTGCGGATTCATGAAAACGGATAAACTTGAACTCCATCATCTGAGCTTCTAGGATGCCGGTGGAAAAATCTCCATCGTCATATTCCAGGCCATCGGCCACTAGACGATCCGACTGTGGGCCAGTACCCAAACCATAAGTGGGCTGAGAAGTATCAAAATATCGCCAATCACCCATTAAAACCCAACCATCATTACCAGTAAAGACGGTAGATTTTAAAGTGAGAAGCAACTGTTTCTTAGTGGTATACACCACTGAAGAAACCATAGAGGAACGGCTAGTGGTAGATTTGTCACCCAACAACCAGCTTGCAGATGGTGCCACCCCATACATAAAACCAACCGCAGGGTTAGCCGCAATTACCGGTAATGGGACAAATGACATTTCACGGATTAACTTCTCTTCAGAGTCGGTAGAGTCATTAGCTTCTTGAGCACTGAGATTTGTGAAGACAAGTGATAGGCTTAATAAGAATAATACACCTTTCATATATCCTTTGTTAATAAAAGTCAAATAATATTTATGGATTACTTGCCTTCATAAACCGTATTCCAATCCTCTTTCATATCGATCACCAACCAGCCCATCTTTCCTGCATCATCAAGGCCTTTGTTCAATCTTCCAATATGAGATTCACGATCGTAGGCAAACTCTCTTACCGAATCTGTATGATGCAGAAGCAATCCAAGGCGAGGATAGCCGTCAGCAGAGGTGGTCCATTCCAGCATTTGATAATCGCCATCTGAATTCCCCGAAGCAATGATGGGCCTTTTGCCAATGTGCTGATGGATTCCCACTGGTTTGCCTTCCTTATCGTCTATGAAATTCAATTCAGATTGCTTCACCAGCTGTGGCTCACCTGCATCATCAATTTTATAAGCGACTTTTCCCGAACTGCCCACTACTTGATAGGGTGGTATCCCATAAGCTTCTTCAACCCAAACGCGCATGAAGTCAATTCCTCCACCAGATACAATAAAGGTTTTGTAATCGTTGGCTCTTAGATACTCTAACAATTCTACCATCGGTTGGTAGATCATCTCATTATAATGCATTCCAGTTTTGGGATGTTTGGCCGTAGCTAACCACTCCTTTACATTGGCATCGAATTCTTCTGTGGTCAATCCAGAATGTGAGGCCATTACAATTTCAAGTAACGATTTAGTACCACCGGCTAATGCTGTATGATAATCCCCTTCAAGAATAGCTTTAAAGGGTTGCTCTTCTTGCCATTCAGGATGATCATTCGCCATCTGCTTTACCCTATCTGCCGCAAATAGGAATTGAAAATAGAGAGGTTGTTCGCTCCATAGATTTCCATCATTATCAAAGGTGGCAATGCGGTCTTTCACTGGGATGAAGTCGGGACTTCCTTTAGTAGTGGTTTTCTCCACAAAATCGATGATAGCATGCTTGGTAGTGCCATCATTCCATGAAGCTAGATAGACCACATCATCTTTTATCTCGGTTTTTTGTTTTTCCTTTACTTCTTCATTTGGATTCTGACATGCTCCAATTAATAGTGCTAGAAGAAGGATGCTGAATGTGTTTTTCATTTTATTGAAGCTAAAAAAGCCCCGAAAAGATCGGGGCTCATTAAGTGATTTTATTGATTAGTTGGTTTCACCATTTTCTCAATTTGTTTCTCAACCTTTCCTAAACTCCAATCGCCTGCTGTCTGACTTGGAGGGTAGTCCTTGAATGTAGAAAGAAAATTGAATGCATATCCTTGTATAGCGATCAATATGTAAGCCCGATCAATATACCAATCGTAATAGGTATTGGAACCAATCAATGCTTTTTCAAATGGATCCCTTCTCAGATTAATTAGATACGGTGCTCTCAATTCCACAAAAGGCTCAAGCCAGATCTGTAATTTGTCAGCCCGATTCTCTAAGAACATAGCTTTCCAATCGGTATATCGCAAGGCTGCAATTTGCCCTGCATCATTCACATATACAAACCCTTTACGCGCAGATTCATCAGTCTCTCCTTTTAAATATTCCAATTGATTTACTCCATCAATAAAATTCTTATACTTTCTACCGTTGAGCTCTACCCCTTTCATGATCTTATCTTTCATTTTAGAATCTCCAGCTGCGGCAGCAAGAGTTGGCAACCAATCTTCATGTGCAAAGATTCCGTTTAGGGTCACTCCTGCTGGAAAATGTCCAGGCCAGCTAACAAAAGCAGGCACACGGCAAGCTCCTTCCCAGCTACTGTTCTTCTCACCATGAAATGGAGTAGTTCCAGCATCAGGCCATGTATTGTAATGAGGACCATTGTCTGTTGAGTAAATAATGATGGTGTTCTCATCAACTCCAAGCTCCTCCAAATAATCCAGTAGTTGACCGACATGCATATCATGTTCGATCATTCCATCTGTATATTCATCATGACCTTTATTTCTCATATCATCCTTCACATGTGTTCTAAAATGCATACGAGTTGCATTCCACCAAGTGAAAAATGGCTTATCTGCATCAACTTGTTTCTTAATGAATTCTTTAGCCGCTTCTATTGTCTCGTAGTCAATTGTTTCCATTCTCTTTTTGGTAAGAGGACCAGTATCTTCTATACGCTGACCACCCTTTCCATCTGCCCAACTATGGATCACGCCTCTAGGACCATAAACATCTTCAAACTTCTTTCCGTTGGCAAGTACAAGTCCATTTGGATAATCTTCATTTTCAGGCTCTTCTTCTGCATTCAAGTGATATAGATTACCAAAAAACTCATCAAATCCATGCATGGTTGGTAAATGTTCATCGCGGTCACCTTGATGGTTTTTACCAAATTGACCTGTAGCATAGCCAAGACTTTTTAATACTGTGGCAATAGTTACATCGGTTTTTTGCCAACCCTCTTTGGCTCCAGGCATACCTACCTTGGTCATACCAGTTCTCACAGGAACATTTCCACCTAAGAAGGCAGCTCTTCCTGCTGTACAAGACTGTTGACCATAATAATCAGTAAAGGCAACACCTTCAGAGGCAATTCGATCAATATTAGGCGTCATATAGCCCATCATACCTCGGTTATTATGACTGATGTTCCAAGTTCCAATATCATCCCCCCCATATCACGAGGATGTTTGGTTTTTTATCTTGACCGAAAGCAATTAATGCAATTAGAAATACATTGAGAAAGGCGAGTAGTCTTTTCATAAATAAAGTTTTAGTAATTGATTTACTGATTTTCAAATTATAAATATAATTGCTAAATCAAAAAACACAAAAGTTCGGAATATTTATACCTCCTTATGTAAATAGCCTTCTGCATTTTCAAGCCATCTGTTAATAAGAGTAGCTTATCTTTACGTCTCAACAAGGCGTGCTAATGCTGATAGCATGTTCTAATTGAAACCCAATAAGAAGCATGAATCATACCTTTCTAAACGGCGACCAACAGATTTTTGCTCTGCTCTCTGGTGATTATAATCCCATGCATATTGATCCTCAATATGCCAGAAGAAGCATGTTTGGGAGTCAGGTGGTTCACGGAATCAACATTCTTTTAACAGCCTTGGATCTTTGGTCTGCAGAATCTGCTGAACCCTTCCATATCTCAAAAATGAAGGTGGCCTTTAGAAAACCTCTTACCATCAATCAAGAGATTACATTCGATTTTCAAGTCAATGATGATAAGTCGATTAAAATAGTAGGAATTCATAATGGCAATCTTATTATCAAGGTAGATCTTGAATGCAGTAGTGATCATAAGGACTTCTCTTTTGAGGATGTAAATCCAAAAAAAGAGAACCCAATGGAATTAGAGCCCGCTGAACTTGAGGATTTTAAGGATGATTTCGATCTGTTATTGAATCCATCCTTTTTTGAAGAGATGTATCCACATTTGGCAAAAAAGGCAGAGCTTGACCAAATGGCTACATTATTAGCTACAACTAGGATCGTTGGAATGAGATGTCCTGGCCTTCGATCGGTATATTCCTCTTTGGAAGTAGAATTCAAGGACGAGATATTGGTCAATAAAAAGCTTGAATATCATCTGCGTAAGTTCGACAAACGCTTCAATCTACTTACAATTGAAGGCGGCACCAACTCTGCGAACTTTAAGATACTCGCCTTTCACCGACCAAAACCCTACAGTCAGGACAGCATTGATATTGTTAAAAAGCATGTAAAAGTTGAAGAATTCTCTGATGTGAAAGCACTTATCATAGGTGGATCTAGAGGAATTGGTGCCATCAGCGCTAAAATACTAGCCGCTGGAGGCGCAGATGTTAGCATTACTTATAACAGAGGAGAAGAAGAAGCCAACCAACTTATTGAGGAATGCAAAAAGGAGGGCTTGAATCTTCGAAAATTGAAATACAATGTATTGACTGAATATTCTGAAGAAGAGAAGGTCAAATTAAAAGAGGAAGGCTATACTCATCTATACTATTACGCAACTCCCTTTATTTTCTCAGGCTCTAAAAAGAACTTCTCAAATGAGCTATTTGAAAAATTCAATGATTTCTATGTGAGTGCTTTCCTAAGATTATTCAAGGCAGTATACAACCCTAAACTGCTGTCGGTTCTTTACCCCTCAACCGTTGCACTGGATGAGAAACCATTGGAAATGAAGGAGTATGTATTGGCGAAGACAGCAGGAGAAGAGCTCTGTGATTTCTTATCTAGAATGCATAAAGAGATCCAATTCTATGTGCCTCGCTTACCTCGTTTAGCAACAGATCAGACCATGAGTCTAGCTCATGTTAAAAATGAGGACCCCTTACCGGAGATGCTAAAGCATATGAGAAAGTCTATCTCATCACCTGATTAGAGGGATTTATATTGAGGTAGAGCTTCTCTGAAGGTGAAAACACATGGTATATTTGCAAAAAATTTATTCCGATTCACTCTATGAAGTATAGCGAGATTCTAAAGCGCAACCAAGAATTGAAAAAGGAATTGGGTGAGCCTGATTTTAAGATTTCTATGCTATCGAATATCATCAATCATCAATTGAAGGATATACTTGAGTATAATCTTCGATCTGGAGGATTGAATGGAGAAGTGATCATTGGGGAATATGATAACATCGTTCAAGATAGTCTCCAACACAATAGCTCTGATGTAGTGCTTGTATTCTATGAGCTTGCCAACATAGTGGATAGTTTTATCTACAAGGTCGAGCTCTTTTCTGATAAAGAATTCAATGATCTAGTGGAGAAGATCAAATCCGAGATCACATTCGTATTTGAGAATCTAAAGAAAGCGCCGATTGTGCTTTTTAATAAGTTCTCCACTCTGGTGTTCGATCACTTACTACTAGACCCTCGAGGTAAAGCCCAAGAAATAGCTTCTCTGTTAAATACCTTCATCAATGAACTAAGTGAAGAATATAAGAATGTTACTATTGTTGATATTGATAAGGTTTTAGCAAGCACCTCTGTTGATGAGGCTACAGACTT
The DNA here is from genome assembly GCA_002706365.1 of Flavobacteriales bacterium. Classification (GTDB taxonomy): domain Bacteria; phylum Bacteroidota; class Bacteroidia; order Flavobacteriales_E; family Vicingaceae; genus UBA1494. The sequence goes on from PALM01000034.1 coordinate 5,556, forward strand.
TAGATACTTCAGCTCCTCAAAGATGTTGTACTCTGTTCAGTTCAACAGAGCATACTCATCATTCATTCGTCCATATATCTTCTCACTAAAAGGCAAGGCCAAAAAAGCATTGGTTTTGGATTGTGATAATACCCTTTGGAAAGGGATTTTGGGCGAGGATGGCTTTGACGCAATACAAATGTCGGCCAGCACCCCTGCTGGTAAAGCCTATATGGAAGTTCAATTGATCTTGAAGAAACTGGCGAAGAATGGAGTATTGCTAAACCTTTGCAGTAAGAACAATCCTGAAGATGTTGATGAGGTCATAGAAAAGCATGAGGATATGACCTTAAAAGCAGATGATATCATCATCAAGAAAGTGAACTGGCAAGATAAGGTTAGCAATATCAGGGAGATTGCCAAAGAACTCAATATTGGACTGGATAGCCTTGTTTTCGTAGACGATTCCGACTTTGAAGTGAATTTTGTGAGAGAGAGTCTTCCTGAAGTTACGGTGGTACAAGTGCCCAAAAAAGCCTATGAGTATCCCATCTTAATGCAGGAGGTATCCAAACTATTTGTCAATGCGCAAAACTCCAAGGAAGATGCAAAGCGAACAGCGATGTATAAGGAAGAGCAAAAGAGAAAAGCAGCGGTAAGCAAGTTCAACAATATCGACGATTACCTCTCTTCTCTAGAATTAGTGGCTGAGATCTCAATAAACAATATCGATCATTACCCTCGTCTGGCCCAGATGACGCAGAAAACGAATCAGTTCAATCTCACTACCAAGAGATATTCAGAGTCTGAGCTCTCTGATTTCATCAATTCAGATGATTCAGAAGTATTTTCTCTTTCAGTGAGGGATAAATTTGGCGATTCTGGTATTACTGGCTTAGCTATTCTTAAAATCAATGATAATATTGCAGAAGTAGACACGCTATTATTAAGCTGTAGAATTCTAGGAAGAAGAATAGAGAATATCTTCTTTTCTGAAATTGTCGACTATCTATCATCAAAGAATATTGAGCTATTGAATAGCTTGTTCATCCCTACTCATAAGAACGCTCAAGTGAGTGACTATTTTGATAAGCAGGGCATGGAATTGAAGAATGAAAATGACGGTGAGAAATCGTACCAATTGAACTTAAAAGATTTCAAATCAGTAGAAAACGATCACATTAAGGTGATCAGGTCTTAATTAGAAATATCCTTTTAAAACCCACTCCTTCATGGATAAAAAAGTGAAAAAGATAATGGCTTCTGTATTCGAAATAGACAGAAAGTCCATTGATGAGAACAGTTCTTCAGAAAACATAGAAAACTGGGATTCTCTGCTGCATATGAACCTGGTTGTTGCATTGGAAGAAGAGTTTGATGTAGAATTTGGTGAAGATGAGATCATTGAAATGATGGATTATGAATCGATCATTGAAGCACTAAATAGACATCTCAATTAAAATTGATGAATCTAGTCTACGTAATAGGAGATAGCCAGGTAAGAGCCTTTTCTTACCATGAGAATTTCCTCACTTTCTTTATTGGTGGGTCTGGATTCAATAATTTCCTTACCGAGAAAAAGGCCAAAACCACCCATCAAAGGGTGATTAGCTTTAATTCTCAATTGGATGCATCAGTACCTCTTTTATTGTCTTTGTGTGGAGATGCAACCCATCATGCTTTAAATACCTTTAAGACTCAAGCTAAAGGAGATGTGGTATTAACTGAATCTGCTAAACGCTATTTAGAGCTAATCAAAGAGCTGCACAATATGCGAAAGGCAGGAGTTGTAGTGAGTTCCGCTATATCCAGTGATATCAACGACGATAATTACCATAGCTATAAGTTTTACAATGATCAATTGAAAGAACTATGTGGTCTTGAGGGGATTCCCTACCTAGATCTTTTTGAAGAAATCATTGAGAACAAAAGGACAAAGGCAAAATATCAAGCGGATTTTGTGCATTTGAATCAAAGCATCCTTCCACCAATTATAGACGAGCTTATAAAGTTTGGGAAGCTGAAGGAGCCAATTAGCACCAATACCAATTTTGAAAAGGCATACACCTATAACATTCCAAGCAAATACGGAGTTTATAGAGTATGGGGGGATTTCCCAAAGGAGAAACTCCAATTGGGTGGAAAAAAGGCCCTAAAGTTCACTCAAAAGCTCCATAAGAGAACGAATTCTCATAAAGCACATCTCGACTTGATCAAATTGCTCTTGCCTACTTTGGAAAAAGAGCTCAAAACCAAACCCAGACTCTTGGTTTTGAATTGTAAGGAAGGATATATTCCTTTTTATCTTCCAGCAGATTCCTTCTCGAAAATTGTGGGGATCGATCCATCACAAGCTAGAATAGCGGTTGCCAAACAACTTGCAGCTATTCAAGACTTAAGACATATTGAATTCTACAGTGCTGAAAAACCTTTTGAAGCTAGCAAAGATGATTTTGATCTAATTATAGATCTTGAATCCAATCAGTCAGAAGAACTGGATCCTGAATTCATTAGAAATCTAAAAGAACATTCTAAAGTCTTCATTTACCTAAGCCACAATGCCGCAGCTAGTCAAAAGCAACTGAGGGCTTCTGGATACAAGCACATTGATCATATCTCTTTATTAAAGAACGATGAGCTATTCAAAGAGGACACCAAACTCCTGATCTGCTTTAACAATAAGCCATCATATGTGTGGAATTTCTTTTATAAAAAGTGGAACTTCATTAACCTTTCCAATTACTGGCTCAATAAACTGAAGTCACTAAAAGACAAGCCCCAAAAAGCCATCGATGGCTATAAGATGAAGAAGAAGAATAGGCAGATCAAAAAGTACACTGATAAAAAGTTGACTAAGTAGTTAGCTTTGCTAAGGCCGATGGCCGACCTGCCTGTAGGCAGGGTCCGAGGTCGGCATTTTGACAAATCTGAAATCAGAAATCAGAAATACACATCTAGACTCTAGGTTCTAGGCTCTAGGTTCTAGGCTCTAGGTTCTCAAGAGTCCTAGTCGATTTACCGCACAAATAAAGCTCTGCTTGCGCAGAGCTTTATGATCTTTTGTTGTCCGACTAGGGCTTACCTCGACGGAGTTTATCCTGAGCTAAGTCGAAGGACTCGGCATAAACTTCTCGCCTAGTCGATAATCTGCACAAAAAAACCCTGAAGCAAGCTTCAGGGTTAGAACCGTTGTTGTCCGACTAGGGCTCGAACCTAGACTCTTCTGAACCAAAATCAGACGTGTTGCCAGTTACACCATCGGACAGTTTCCCAAAACGGGACGGCAAAAATAGAAATATTTTCTAAAACAAAATTAGAAAAACTTAACAAAATCGGGCTAGAAGCAGGGCTCAAGATTCAGTTTATTATCTCTAAATTCGCAGCTTAGTCCAATTTCCACGCAAGAAATGATGAATTTCAGAAAGCTCAATTTAAGTCTTGGATGGTTCGCCTGGTTGGTAGCTACCATCGTTTATCTATCAACTATTGAACCTACAACTTCATTCTGGGATTGTGGTGAATTTATCGCCACTGCCTACAAACTAGAAGTTGGTCACCCTCCCGGAGCTCCTCTTTTCATGATGCTTGCGAGAGCATTGATGATCTTCGCCCCTGCTGAAAATGCAGCTATGATGGTGAATATCATGTCGGCATTGGCCAGCTCATTCACTATTCTATTCCTCTTCTGGACCATCACTGCATTTGGTAGAAAGATCGCCCTTAAAAGTGGAGAAATTACTGAAGGCAAACTATACGCTGTAATGGGCAGTGGTCTTGTTGGTGCCTTGGCTTACACATTCACAGATTCTTTCTGGTTCTCAGCAGTTGAAGGCGAGGTTTATGCGCTTTCTTCTCTTTTTACCGCTGTTGTTTTCTGGGCTATACTTAAGTGGGAAGGTGTGGCCGATAAAAAGCACAACTTACGTTGGATCGTATTGATCGCATACCTCATGGGATTGTCGATTGGGGTTCACCTCCTTAACTTATTGGCTGTACCTGCTATCGTAATGGTATATTATTTCAAGAAGTTCAAGCCTTCTTGGAAAGGAATTGGTTTGGCCCTTGTTGTTTCTGTGGTTGTGCTTGCAACCATTCAATATGGAATTATCCCCGGAGCGATTAAAGTTGCCAGCTGGTTTGAATTGATGTTTACCAATGGCTTTGGCTTGCCATTTAATACAGGATTTATCTTCTACATCCTTCTATTGATCGGTTTGGTAGCTTTCGGACTATACTATACACACAGAGAGAGAAAAGTGATCTTCAATACCATCATCCTCTGTTTTGCCGCGATCATTCTCGGTTATTCATCCTTTGCAGTGATCTTGATTCGCTCGAATGCCAATCCTCCTATGGATGAAAACAATCCAGAAAATGCCTTTACGCTATTATCTTATCTGAATCGTGAGCAATATGGAGATAGACCTTTATTCAATGGTCAGTCGTTCAACACACCTCTAGATGCTCAGGAACCTTATAAGGATGGAAAGCCTGTCTACTATCAGGATAAGAAAAACGGAGAGTATATCGTTAGCGATAAGCGCGAAAGATCTGTTCCTAATTACGATTCTCGATTCTTGAGCGCACTTCCTAGAATGTGGAGCTCTGATTCTAAGCATAGATCTCATTATAAGAGGTGGTCGAACTTTGAAGGTAAACCTATACGCTACCAAGAATCCAATGGCGAAACCAAAGTGATCAACACCCCAACTATGGGTGAGAACCTCACCTTCTTATTCAATTATCAATTGAATTGGATGTATTGGAGGTATTTCATGTGGAACTTCTCTGGCCGTCAGAACGATATTCAAGGTCATGGAAATGTGACTCATGGTAACTGGATCTCAGGCATCCCTTTTATCGATGAAATGAGATTGGGTACTCAAGAAAATCTGCCTGATTTTATTGCCGATAGTCCGGCCAATAATAAATACTACATGCTCCCCCTATTGCTGGGACTTTTAGGATTTGTATTCCATTTGGTGAATGATAAAAAAGATGGCTTCATCGTGTTCTTGCTCTTCTTCTTCACGGGAATTGCAATCGTACTTTATCTGAACCAATATCCTTTACAACCACGAGAGCGTGATTACGCATATGCGGCATCCTTTTATGCTTTCTCTATATGGATAGGATTGGGAGTTTATGCACTAATTGATGCCATTAGCAAACAAAAACCAAGTAAGATCGTCGCCATAGCTGGTAGTGTCTTGTGCCTTGTCTTGGTTCCTGGTATCCTGGCTTCTGAAAACTGGGATGATCACGACCGTTCACTTCGTTATACGGGTAGAGATTATGCTAAGAACTATCTCGACTCCTGTGAGCCGAACGCCATCTTATTTACAAATGGTGATAATGACACATTCCCACTTTGGTATGTACAAGAAGTTGAGGAATATAGGACTGATGTAAGGGTGATCAACCTCAGCTTATTAAATACCGACTGGTATATCAATCAGATGCGTCGCAAAGCCTATGACTCAGATCCAATTCCATTGAATATGCCTGAGGAAAAGATCCGTCAGGGAACCAATGATTATCTGCCGGTTTATGAGCGTCAGGAGATCAAAGGTCATATTGATATTGATGATCTGATCTCTTTTATCAAGAGCGACAATCCTCAAACGAAAGTGAGAGTTGGTAGAGGACGTAGTATCGACTATATCCCATCGAGAAAGCTGAAGATCAAAGTGGATAAGGAAAAGGTTGTTGCCAATGGAACTGTAACTCCAGAAGAAGCAGATGAAGTTGTTGATGCCGTAAGATGGGAGATCAAGAAAGATTATGTTTTGAAGAACGATCTTACCATTATCGATATCCTTTCTGCTAACAATTGGGAACGTCCGATCTATTTTGCAAGTACTACTGGTTTGTCATCTTATATAGGTTTGGAAGACTATTTCAGAGCTGAAGGTATGACTTATCGATTGGTACCGATCAAAAAAGGGAAGAATCCTAATGGAAATCCCGGTTATGTGAATTCTGAAATTCTCTACGATCGTATGATGAATGAATTCCATTGGGGTGGAGTAGACAAATACGACGTCTATATGGATGAGACCAATCGCAGAATGACAATGAGCTTGCGTATTACTTTCTCACGTCTTGCCGATCAGCTAATTGAAGAAGGACAAACTGAGAAAGCCAAGGAAGTGCTTGATAAAGCATTTGAAGTAATGCCTGAGCATAATGTACCTTATGATGTCTTTGTGATGTATCTGGCTGAGAATTATTACGCAGTTGGTGAAAATGAAAAAGGGAATGAACTGGTTGCGAAATTGGCCGACATCTATGAAAAGGAAGTCGATTACTACAACCGCTTAGATCCTAAATTTGCCAAGAGCGTTACAAGAGATCGCCAACAAGCACTGGCAATATTGAGTCGTCTAGTTCAGATCACTAACCAAATCTATCCGCAGGAAGAATTTGGACCTGAATTGAGAGATCGATTATCGGTGTATTTTGGTGGCTTGAGACAACAAAATCGATAACTTAGTAAGCTGAAAACCAAACCAATTGGTCAAAATAGAATGAATCGCAGACTCACTCTGCTTTCTATTTTCTTCTTTTGCCTTTGTCTGTTTGCCAACGGACAGAGCAGATACGCTACCCCCGATAGTGTAAAGATGACTGGTATGATCTTTAATGATCAGGATCAAGTTAATGGCACGGTCATTAATATATATATTGGGAATGAGCTTTTTAAGGTGGTTAAGACATCGCGATCGAATAGGTTTCGTACTAATCTTCCTTTAAATGCCTTCCTCACAATTGAGATTACAGCTCCGGGCTTTCATACCAAAAGGTTTATATTCGACACTAGCTTGCCAGAAGGTATTGATGATATTCCCGATTTTGAGTTTGATATGGATATCTTTAGTGAAGAAGAGATGTCTGGCGTGAACACCTCACTTCTCGATTTCCCAGTTGGTCTTGTCGACTACAATGAAAAGAAGAAGAAATTCATGCGAAATGTGGAGTATACCAAAAAGATGAAAGCAAGGTATATGAAGCTTTTGGAAGAGGCTTCAGAAATCGAGCGCGCTACGGAATAAGCAAATTGTCTTTCCATTCCACATTGATTTTCATAAATTTCAATCTCCCTTGATTAGATTACCCTTAAATACAAAGGGAATTTATTCTTTGCTTTATTAACTCATTAAGATGGATACACTCAATACTGAAAAAGCTATAGAAATCCTCACCAATGAAGTGCAGGGTTGGATGGAAGGTCTTGTTGCAACTCTTCCAAATCTAGTTGTAGCGATAGTCGTTATAGTCCTATTCTATTTCCTTGCCAGGATTAGTCGCTACACTATCAATAAAGGTTTAACTCGAACAAAGCTGAATCAAGGACTAATCGACCTGGCCTCTTCAACAGGCTACATTGCCGTTAACATATTTGGACTTTTTGTTGCCCTTGATGTACTCGAACTTGAAAAAACAGTAACCTCACTTCTAGCAGGAGTTGGTGTAATTGGCTTGGCTTTGGGGTTTGCCTTTCAAAGTACGGCGGCAAATTATGTGTCTGGAATGATTCTAGCCTTTAGAACTCCTTTTCACATTGGTGAAATTGTTCAATCTGGGGATGTAATGGGCATTGTAGAAAAGATCAATCTGAGATCAACCACCATCAAAACATTTCAGGGAACAGATGTGATAATTCCCAATAAAGATGTACTTCAAAACCCAATTCACAACTATCAGAAGAGTGGTAAAAGACGAATTGACCTGGCATGTGGTATTAGCTATGGTGATGATCTTGAAAAAGTAAAAGAGCTTTCAATCAAAGCTATCCAATCTGTTGAGTCTATAGATAACTCTAAAGATGTAGAGTTCTATTACAATGCCTTTGGCGATAGCTCGATCAATTTCTACATTTTCGCTTGGAGTAAAGGGGTTGCACAAGGGGATTATCTCAAAGCACAAAGTGAAATGATCATGGCCTTGAAAAAATGCTATGATGAAAATGACATCAGCATACCATTCCCAATTCGAACTTTGGATTTTGGCATAAAAGGAGGCGAGAAATTAAACCGAATGTTAAATGATGCTTCCTAATTTTGCATTGGCAAAAAAGCGTCATTCCATTATTCTATGAAGCAAAAGCTGCTCCTACTTTTTCTTTCTTTGATGTCTTGCGGCTTTTTGAGTGCTCAATTCGATACCCTGCGCACTTCAACAGGAGAACTCTTCATTGGAACTGCAACCAAACTATCTGAGTCTGAATTGACATTCGAATCTGAAAGTGGTGAAGAAGATTATATCATCGACTGGAAAAAGGTGACCCAATTAAATACCTATCACTTCCTCAGAATAGTGACTAGAACTAGACTAGTAAGTGAAGGCGTGATTCGAGATACTCTCGCAGGTGACCCATTCCTTACCTTCTATGTGGAAGGCGAAGCTATACAGTTGCGTTATGATGATATTCTTTCAATGGAAAAGTTGGAAGAAACATTCCTTGAAAAGCTCGACCTAGGGATCAATCTTGGATATTCATTTACTAAGGCTACGAACACCACGCAGCTTTCATTGAGAGCAGCAGCATCTTATACAACTGAAAAATGGTCGTTCGACGCCGACTACAATGAGTTTCTAACCATTATTGACTCTCTTCAAACCAATCGTTTTGATGCCTCTACTGGTAGTCGCTACTTAATGATGAATTATTGGTTCTTAAGTTCAAGTGCTAACTGGTTTAGCAGTGACGAACAGGAGATCCGACTTCGTACAACAGTCTTATTTGGTGGTGGTAGGTATGTACTTTTTGACCAGGTTAAAACCATGCAATTAGGTACAGGGATTGCTTTGAACAGTGAAAGTTTTGATACTGAAGATCAGGTGGCTCAAGAAAGTTTCGAGGCTTACTTAAGCATGAAGTATCACTTATTCGATCATAAGTACTTAGATATAAAGACCAATGCTATTGGTTATGCTAGCTTAACTGAATCGGATCGATATCGTGCAAGTGTTAATCTTGATTTTGGCTGGGATATAGGTGATAGCTTCGACCTCATTTGGGGATATAGCCTCAACTTCGATAGTAATCCTCCAAACAATGCCGAAGAGACCGATTATGTAGTTAGTCTTACAATCGGCTGGGAACTCTAAAGAAGCTTTTCATAGAGTAAAGGCTTAACTTTGCAATCCTTATGAAAGAGAAAAAAGTGGCTCTGATCATACTCGATGGTTGGGGATATGGAAATCAAGATAACAGTGATGCGATCTTTCAAGCAAACACAGCGGTATTTGACCGTCTGATTGCTTCTCATCCGAATAGTACCTTAAAAACCTATGGTGAATTTGTTGGCTTGCCAAGCGGACAAATGGGGAATTCTGAAGTTGGTCACCTCAATATTGGAGCAGGAAGAGTTGTTTATCAAGATCTGGTAAAGATCAATAGAGCCATTGAGAATGATGAACTCTCTCAGAATAAAGTCTTACTGAATGCTCTTAAGAAAGCGAAAGCAGAGAGGAAGAATGTACATCTGATGGGTTTGGTTTCCAATGGAGGGATACATTCTCATCAGTCTCATTTGAACGCTCTTCTGGATATATGCAAAGAAGAGGATGTACCCAATGTTTATGTGCACGCATTCACCGATGGTAGAGATACTGACCCTCATTCCGGAAAAGAATTTTTATCCCAATTGCAAGAGCATATTGCTGTCTCTACAGGAAAGTTAGTTTCCGTAATTGGCCGTTACTATGCTATGGATAGGGATCAAAGATGGGAAAGGATCAAAGAGGCCTACGACCTTCTACTGAATGGAAGAGGCAAAGCCACTCACAATTTGATCGAAGCGGTTCAAGAATCGTATGATGAAGGTGTGAGTGATGAATTCATCAAGCCTATCTACCTTGCTGATCAAAACGATGAAGCTATTGGCCGACTAGAAGATGATGACTTACTTATCTGCTTTAACTTTAGAACTGATCGTTGCCGACAAATATGCAGGGTGTTAAGTCAGGAAGATTTTGAAGATCATCAAATGAAGACTGTCCCTCTAGATCTTGTCACAATGACTACCTACGATGAGAACTTCAAAGGAATTGAGGTACTCTTTGAAAAGGATAATCTTAAAAACACCCTTGGGGAAGTGATTAGCAATGCCGGTAAAACGCAAGTTCGTATTGCAGAAACAGAGAAATATCCTCACGTTACTTTCTTCTTTTCAGGAGGAAGGGAACAAAGTTTTAAAGGAGAGGATCGCATCTTGATTCCTTCCCCAAAAGTGGCAACTTACGATCTTCAACCTGAAATGAGTGCAGAAGAAGTCACCCAAAATATTTTAGAATCGATAGATAAGAATCAACCCGATTTCATTTGCTTGAATTTTGCCAATCCGGATATGGTTGGTCATACGGGCGTATTCCCGGCAATAAAGCAAGCTGTTGAGAAAGTTGATGAATGCCTTGGAAGGATCTGTGAAAAAGCTCAGGAAAAGGATTACAGCTTATTGATCATTGCCGATCATGGAAATGCAGATTGTGCCGTAAACCCCGACGGTTCTCCGAATACAGCCCATACGGTAAATCCTGTGCCTATCATACTGATCGATAAGGATAAAACCACGATCAAAGATGGAAAGCTCGCGGATGTTGCCCCAACGATCTTAGAATTGATGGGAATTGAAGCACCAAAAGAAATGGACGGAAAAGTCTTGGTTTAGGAGTCTTCTGCCCCTCCCCTTTTTGCTAAATTAGTAGCCCCAAATAGTAAGGTATGGATCAACTCAAAGAATATCTCGAAAAGAATCAAGATAGATTCTTAAATGAACTTATAGAACTGTTGAAGGTACCTTCAATCAGTGCCGATTCAAATTATAAAGAGCAAACACATCAAACTGCTGAACTGGTTCGCCAAAAACTAGAGGCGGCTGGAGCTGATAACACAGAGCTTTGTCAAACCAAAGGCTATCCGGTAGTCTATGGAGAAAAGATCATAGACAAAAGCTTGCCCACTATATTGGTTTATGGACATTATGATGTACAGCCACCTGATCCATTAGAGTTGTGGGACAGTCCGCCATTTGAACCGGTGATCAAAGACGGCAAGATCTATGCCCGTGGAGCTGCAGATGATAAGGGTCAGATGTATATGCATGTGAAGGCATTTGAATTTTTGATGAGTACCGATAGCTTACCTTGTAATGTGAAGTTCATCATAGAAGGAGAAGAAGAAGTAGGCTCAGTTAACCTAGAGAGCTTTATTGAAGAGAATAAAGAAAAGCTAAAGGCCGATGTGATCCTCATTTCCGATACTTCAATGTTATCATTGGAAAACCCATCGATCACTACTGGTTTAAAAGGCTTGAGCTATATTGAAGTTGAAGTAACCGGACCAAATCGCGACTTGCATTCAGGTGTTTATGGCGGTGCTGTGGCCAACCCAATAAACGTTCTATGCGAAATGATCGCCTCGTTGAAAGATGAGAACAATCATATCACCATTCCAGGTTTCTACGATAAAGTAATTGAAGCAAGCCCTGAAGAGAGAAGTAAATTGGCAGAAACTCCATATGATGAAGAAGAATACAAAGCTAAATTGGGCATAGATGAAGTCCATGGTGAGGCTGGTTACTCTACAATTGAACGTACTGGTATTCGTCCAACTCTCGATGTGAATGGGATTTGGGGTGGCTACATTGGCGAAGGGGCAAAAACTGTGCTTCCGTCAAAAGCCAATGCAAAGATCTCTATGAGATTGGTTCCCAATCAATCAGATGATGAAATTACAGAGCTATTCAAAAATCATTTTGAATCTATTGCCCCTAAGTCGGTAAAGGTTAAAGTAACTCCTCATCATGGTGGTGAGCCTTATGTTACCCCTATTGATACGGATGAATATAGAGCAGCATCTGAGGCAATTGAAAGAGCCTTTGGAAAGACTCCAATCCCCGTAAGAGCGGGTGGAAGTATTCCAATTGTAGCCTTATTCGAGCAAGTGTTGGGCTTGAAAACCATCCTATTGGGATTTGGTCTAGATACTGATGCGATTCACTCTCCAAATGAAAGCTACGGCATTCAGAATTTTATGAAAGGCACTGAAACCATCGTTCATTTCTACCACACCTTTAGTCAACTCAATAAATAATGAGACAATTCAAGCTCCACCTGATTTATGCTATGGTCCTTTTGGGATTTAGCTCTTGTATTAAGATAGAGGATGTTGAGATCAAGGAGATCAGGTCGGTTAAACTTCTTGAATATTCTGAAGAAGGTTTGACTGTAGAATCAGAAATTCAGATCAACAACCCCAACTCCTACGATATTGAAGTCACACAATCTGAATTCAAGGTTCAAGTAAATGAATATGCCATTGGTGATGCTAAGATCATTAGTGATTTGAAGATTCCCGAATCGTCTAGCGACTTCCATACTGTTAAACTACGAAGCTCCCATAAAGACCTAAAGTCAACCGCTATTCCTCACCTAATTGCCATTACCGCAAGTGGAAAAGACAAGCTAGATTTTAAAGTAGATGGCTTTATTGAAGGCAAGGTCTGGTTCTTTAAAAGGAAGGTAGATGTGGCTTATGAGGGAGAGGTTGATCTAGAACTATTCTAGCAAACTCCCTATTCGTATAATAGGGTTAGACTTCCTTGAAAGTCGAGATATTCTCCATTCAAATCCTTGATCACTATCTTGTAGAAGTATACTCCGGGTTTCGCTTTCCTATCATTAATATATCCGTCCCAGCCTTGCAATAAGGAATTTGATTTATACACTTCTTTACCAAATCGATTGTATATGACAATGTTATAATCATATACTCCACATGCCCTTACTCTAAAGGCATCATTCACTCCATCGCCATTAGGAGTGAATATATTCGGTATCTCAAATTGATAGACATCGTAGACGAAGAATTCTGCCAGAGCTGTATCTAAACAAGAAAATTGGTTCTCAGCAATCCAACTGAACTGAAAGTGGCCCGTGTCTTCAACTGTATAGGTAGTAAAGTTAGAGCGTGAGATCAAGCCCCCTTCAAAGAACATCTCTCCGCTATTGTAATCTCTACTTCCCCTTGCATCAACATTAACTGTCGCCTCCTTTAATGTTGAACTATCTTTAGATAATACCAGATCCGCTTGTGGTGAAGGCAGCACTTCAATTGCACTATCGATGCGCAAATTCAAAGTATCTGCACAACTATCTGCAGTGATCAACAACAATCCTATATCATAGAAGCCACTATCGGTATAGGTGAAGCTAGGATTAGCAGCATTGGAAAGTTGATTATTATCCAAATCCCAGAAATACTGGGCTGAGCCAATATAATCAGATGAATCGCTGAATGAAACTACCAAGGGAGGACAACCTGATTTTGGACTATAATCGAAATTGATCTGATTTGGACTAAAGGATCTTGAAGCAAATACAGAATCTCTGAACTGAACGGTATCAATACAGAAGTCGGTAGTACGCACTTCCAGAACTACCTCATAATCTCCGTTCTGTTGATAGATATGAGTAGGGTTTCTGACAAAAGCTGAATCACCATCTCCAAAGCTCCATATGAAATCTGCCGGACCGAATACATTGGACTGATCAGAAAAAATGACCGGGAAAGGTGCGCAAATCTCATCTATATCCAATTGAAATACAGCTACCGGATTGGGATCCAACTGTATTACAATAGATCTATTCTCAGTACAGATGTCTTGATCCACTTGTAAATCAACAGTAAAGCTATTTAAAGGACCTGAAAACTGCACATTTCGCACAGTATCTAAGTTGCTAGTGCTGATTGAGGCTGAAGGACCAAAATTCCAGCTGATGGTGGCATAGCTCTCATAACTTCCCCCTGCAATAAAATCAATTGAATTACTATCCTCACAGAATAAACCATCTACTTCTATTTGGGGATTCAATTGCTCATAAACAAGGAAATCCTTGGTAGTGGTATCGCTGCATCTTAAGCCCGGATTTGCTATCAAGGTTATTGTATACAAACCGGTATCGGGATATGTGTAAGATGGATTGGTAAGTCGAGAAGTGTCTGCCAGCGTTGAAGGATCACCAAAGTCCCAGAAATAGCCCTTTATATTATATCCTGGAACAGGTGGAGTATTATTCTGGAAGTTAACTGTTCTTCCATCACATAAAAGCGTTTGATCTTGAACTGCTGAAAGAATTACAGGATTACAATTGGCCGTATTGATCTGTATGTCTCTCCTGCTCGTGCTCAAGAGCACTCCATTTCTGTATTCTGAAATACAAAATCCCACCACATATTGTCCAATAGTAGTTGGTGAACCTGTGAGCAAGCCAGTTTGAGAATTAATGCTAACTGGCGGAGCAGATGGTACTGGAAATGTGGGTGTTTGAGGTAAAAGGAATTGTACCTCAGAATATGGTGGAGCTTGAGCGGGATTGGGTTCAGGATTGAATTGTGGAGATGTGAAGGGTGCACAAAAAGAATATACCAAGCTATCACCATCTGCATCTGTCATAGAAAGATCTATGTTTAATGGTTGTGTAGGACAAAATGCCACAGGGGGGTTGGAATTGTATTGTGGGCTGCTATTGCAGCCAGTAACATTGAATATTGGCACTTCAATTGTCCATGTACTTCCCCAATCATCTGTGGGTTTTTGAAGATTATCAATTGAGTTATTCCGACAACATCGCTGGTAGACCAAAAGATGAGGCCTTTCTCTATTTAAAGACACTACGCCGGTATATCTCCCTTCTTGTATCTGAATACTATCGATACGCACAAAACAAGGATCTTCAATACTATCCACAATAAACTTGGTCGACTGAAGACTAAGACTTTGCACATTACTTACGCCATTTGTGAATATGGTAAGCGGTACAAATTGAGTGAAAGTTGCCCCTGGATTCCCACGAATGTTATCTCTATACAGAACAAGCTCAACTTGATAGTCGATTGCATTCCCCGATGAGATACCAAGGCAATCGTAGCGAATGTAGCCGCCAACGATATGGCTGGCAAACCCTTGAAAGGTGCCGAGCAAAAGGAAAAAGAATAGATAGCAGATTTTCCTGCAGCTCATGAATGTAAAGATATGCAAATCAAAAATTTAGGGCAGAAAATGACCATAGGATAATGCTGGCTACCTTTGAAGCTTATGAAAAGCTATTTAGTGCTATTGCTTACCACATGCTGCTTGTTAAGCTGTGAAGAAGCAAAAAACCAATCAGAAGAAATGAGTGAGAAGGCAAATAGATTGATCGAAGCAAGTAGCCCTTATCTGCTTCAACATGCATACAATCCAGTAGACTGGCGAGCGTGGAATGAAGAGAGTTTGCAAGCTGCCAAAGATCAAGATAAGCCAATACTCATAAGTATAGGATACTCTGCTTGTCACTGGTGTCATGTAATGGAGAAAGAGTCTTTTGAAGATGATTCAGTAGCAAAGATCATGAATGAGCATTTTATATGTATTAAGGTGGATCGGGAAGAAAGACCGGATATTGATCACCTCTATATGGATGCCACTCAACTTATGACTGGAAAAGGCGGTTGGCCATTGAATTGCTTTGCACTTCCCAATGGCAAACCCTTTTATGGAGGTACATACTTTCCAAAGGACCAATGGATCAATGTCTTGAATCAACTGGCAGATGTCTATAAGAATGAGCGAGAGAAGGTTGAAGAATATGCCGAAAAATTAAGTCAGGGACTACAAGAACAGTCGGTAATCGAAATTGAAGACATTCCCGAGGAATTCAACTCCGAGATCTTGATGTCGTCTGTGAGAAATTGGAAACAGAATTTCGACACCGTAGATGGCGGTAGCAATTATGCACCAAAATTTCCAATGCCCAATAACTATCAATTCCTGCTTCAATACCTTCAGTTCTACCCGGATAGAGAGGTGGAAACGCAATTGAAACTAAGTCTGGAAAAAATGGCCATGGGTGGTATCTATGACCAAATTGGAGGTGGTTTCGCACGCTATTCAACTGATATGGAATGGAAGGTTCCGCATTTTGAAAAGATGCTCTACGATAATGCCCAATTGATCGCACTCTATTCTCAAGCTTATAAGAAGTACAAAGACCCTTTGTATGAAAAGGTTGTTAGACAAACAATTGCATTCATGAAAAGGGAGCTAATGGATGAGTCGGCTGCTTTCTATTCTGCTCTAGATGCCGATTCTGAGGGTGAAGAAGGCAAGTTCTATGTGTGGGAAATAGAAGAATTGAAAAAGGCCTTCAATGAAGATGATCTCAAACTGCTTAGTGAATACTACAATATCAATGAGAAAGGTGAGTGGGAAGGAAAGTATATTTTACTTAAGACCGAAAGGGATGAGGCGATTGCACAGCGTCTGGGAATTGAAATCTCCGAGCTAAAAAGCAGAATGGAAAAGCTTGAAGAGCAGTTGATGAAGATCAGATCAGAGAGAGTTAGACCAGGTCTCGACGATAAAAGTTTAACATCCTGGAATGCACTGAATATTAACGGACTTCTAGAAGCCTATGAGGCATTTGGCGATAAGGAGTATTTGAAGATGGCAACGGCCTGCGGGAACTTTATTGCAAAATCACAAATGAAATCAGATGGGAGCCTATACCACAGCTATAAAGATGGGAA
>PALM01000035.1 GCA_002706365.1 Flavobacteriales bacterium
GAAATAGTAGTAAAATCAAGGCATTTGGCTCGTATCAATCTTTGTGCTTAACCGAAAGTTTAGTGCTTCGAAATCGCCTACTTTTCATATACTAACCGTAAGCAAGCCAAAAGAACAACCGTACCTCGAAAAACAGGCATCTGAAGATCGAACATCTTAACATAAACTTACGGACTGACTTTGGCGACACACTGACCGACCCGAATGTTTTAAAAATTTTCCCACCGCACATTTTAAAAAATAATTTTAGCCTGCCCACATTGGCACATTTGGGGTTTGCCCCCTCACTCAACCCGATACACAGGCAAACTCCAAAAGAGCCAATTACCCACCGCACCAAGATGATTTTCGTCACATTTTAAAGTTTTCTCAAAAAAACTTGCAGGTATAAATAAAATAGATCTATCTTTGTGTGTGAATATTCACTTACTTAAAAAGTATAAACAAGATGAACGGTAAAAACAACATTGCAATAGGCTTCCTGACTATGGGGCTTTTTATGGCTTACGGCTTTTTGTTAATCTACCTGCGAGACTTTGCTCCGGGTAAAGAAGAATGGGTAAACTCATACAGCATAGGAAAGCACTTTGAAAGTAGACTGGCTCACGTTCACGGGAACTTGTTTGCCTTTCTAAACATCCTAATTGGTTATCTACTCCTACATTTCAGAGACAAATTACAAAACGTGAAAGCTATTTCTTGGTTGGCACTTACTGGCTTATTAATGCCAATAGGAATATTAACAGAAGTGTATTTTGGCTTACCTCCTGCTTTAGTATTGATTGGTGCAATTGCAATGACCGCCTCTGTAATTTGGTTAGGAGTTGCGTTTTTAAAAATGAAATCTATCGCTCAATAATTTATAAACTTAAAATACATAAAAATGAAAAATTTAAATTCAATTGGTTTACACCAAGACAAAGCCGAAGAATTGGCAAATAAATTAAACGAGTTACTCGCAAACTATTCAATCTTTTATCAAAACACAAGAGGCTTTCACTGGAACATTAAAGGTGAAAAGTTTTTTGAGTTGCATTTAAAATTTGAAGAACTCTACAATGATTTGTTGTTAAAAATTGATGAAGTAGCAGAACGCATATTAACATTGGGACATACGCCCGAGCATAGCTATTCTCAATACGCTAAAACATCAACCATAAAAGAAAGCCAGAAAATTTCTGATGGTTTGATTGCAGTTGAACAAATTCTTGAAGGATTTAAAACAGTAATCGTTATGCAAAGAGAAATTCTGGCATTAGCTTCTGATGCAAATGATGAAGGAACAAATGCTTTAATGAGCGATTACATTCGCTTTCAGGAAAAACAAGTATGGATGTATTCATCATTCTTAAAAAAATAACAAATGACAGTAGTAATTTCTGATAGACAACTTGAAATTATTGAAGCAGCAGGTAAAATATTGACTGCTTCGGGAATAAGTGGGCTAACAATTAAGAACTTGGCTAAGGAAATGAAATTTTCTGAAAGTGCCATTTACAGACACTTTACAAGCAAGGAAGAAATCATAATTGCATTACTTGAGTATCTTGCTCAAAGTATGGATGAACGCTATACTAATGCGATTAAAAGTGAACAATCGCCCGAAGAAAAATTTACAACGCTATTTCAAAATCAATTTTCATTTTTTAAAAAGCATCCACATTTTGTAGTGGCAGTTTTTTCTGACGGATTAATGGAAGAAAGCCAACGCATCAACGAAACAATATTGAAAATAATGGGTGTAAAAATGAAACACCTAATGCCTATTATTTTGGAAGGACAACAAAAGAAGGTATTTACAAATTCAATAACATCCGATGAATTGATGCATATCGTGATGGGAACTTTTCGATTGCAAATGTTTAAATGGCGGGTTGCAAATTTTCAATTTGACATAAGCAGAAACGGAGATAATATGATACTAGCATTATTAACACTTTTAAAATCCAAATGAAAAAGTATGTCCTCTATACATCAGCAGTAATTCTAAAAGCATTTGGCTTGCTCACTCTCTTTCTAAGCACATCTGTAATTTTCGATTTGTTTGGTATCAGAGCCAAAGAAGGCAATTATGTTCTGTTTGTAGTTTGGTCAAATTTCATTAGTAGCATTCTTTATTTGTTTGCTGCTTATGGGTTTGCTAAAAGCAAAAAATGGACAGCTACTCTATTAGGAGTTTCAACAATTATATTGATAGCTGCATTTATCGGACTTAAAATTCACGCTAATTCGGGTGGTATCTATGAAACAAAAACCATCGGTGCAATGATTTTCAGAATTGCGGTAACGCTTTTCTTTGCAATCATTGCATTTTTCACTATCAATAAACAATTAAATAAAAATCATAATGAATAAATTAATCTTAACATTTGCCGTAGGTAGCTTATTGCTATACAGTTGTGGTAATTCCACAAACGAGAAATTAAATAATCAAACAGAAGTTGCCGAACATAATGATCATCATCACGATGATGAAAGTGAAGCCATCGAACTTAACAATGGTGAAAAATGGCAAGTGGATGCCAATATGCTAACTCATATCAGAAATATGGAAAATGATGTTGTTTCCTTTTCTAAAGTCGAGCAAAAAGATTACAAATCATTATCTGAAAAACTACAATCAAACATTGATTTACTTACTTCAAACTGCACAATGAAAGGCAAAGCACACGATGAATTGCACAAGTGGCTTTTGCCATATATTGATATGGTAAAGGAACTTTCAGAAGCTAAAGACGATATCGAAGCATCAAAGCAATTTGAAAATATTCAGATTTCATTCACAACATTTAATCAATACTTCAAATGAACATAAAAGAATTACATACACAAGAAAAACCAGTTTCAGCAACTTCTCTTTTCAAAAGTGAACTGGTTAACGCAACAGCTATTCAAATTTTGCAAGGCGAAAACTTAAAAGAGCATATCACCAAAACACCAGCACTTTTGATTTGCGTGGAAGGAGAAGTGATTTTTGAAAATGAAAACGGTATAAAAGAAACACTACTGACGGGTGATTATGTAAACATTGAACCAATGGTAAAACATTGGGTTGTAGGAACAATTGAAAGTCAATTAATACTCATTAAGTAAAAAAATTTGACCAATGAAGTTAGCGAATATTCACAAACATTATATTGCTCTGTTATTGATAATAGGAGGCTTTCAATCTGCACAAGCACAAACTTGGACTTTGCAACAATGTCTTGATACCGCACAGGTTCATAACAAAAATCTGAAAATGAGCAGAAACAATATCGCCATTGGCGAACAAAGAGAAAAAGAAGCCAAAGCCAATTTAATTCCGAAAGTAACTGCCAATGCCGATTACAAGTATTTTACAAACCTGCCTTATCAGCTCTTACCAGTGAATGCTTTTAACCCTGCACTACCTGAAGGAGAATTCAGGGCAATGCAGTTTGGCGTTCCTCACAACATCAATGCAAACTTGCAACTCTCAATGCCTTTGTATAATCCACAAGTTTATGGAGCTATACAAACTACTAAAATTGCTTCGGAATTGACCGACTTACAGTATCAAAAAACGGAGGAGCAAATCTATTTTGAAATTTCCAATTTGTATTACAATGCCCAAATCTTGCATCATCAATTAGCATTTATTGACAGTAATCTGATTAATGCAGAAAGACTTCTAAAAAATATGCAATTGCTCAATGAACAATTGCTTGCCAAAGGAACAGATGTAAGCAAGGTAAAATTGCAAGTATCGCAATTAACCACCCAAAAGGAAACCATCAAAAGTAAATACGAGCAGGTTCTAGATGTCTTGAAAATTGCTATGGGTATTTCTATTGAACAAAATCTGCAAATTGAACCAAACATTCAATATCAAAACACAAATGAATATACAACTTCATCAACCTTAGATATTCGTATCATAAAAACTCAAAACCGCTTATTGTCGAGTGAACTCAACACACTCAATAAATCAAGGTATTTGCCTTCGCTAAATCTGATTGGAATGTATGGAACAACGGGCTTTGGTTATAACGGACAACCTGCTTCTTTTCTTGATTTTTATCCGATTGGTTTTGCAGGTATTCAATTGTCCTATCCACTATTTAGCGGAACGGTTACACTTCGAAAAATAAATCAGAAAACGCTTGAACTCCGAAACAATGAACTTCAATTTGGATTGCTTACCGAACAAAACAATATGCAAGTTGAAAATGCCAAAATACAAAGAGAAGTCGCTAAAAAAACGGTTAAACCCACAACCGAACAAATCCAGTTGGCACAAACAATCTATGAGCAAACCGTTCTTCAACAGAAACAAGGAACGGCAAGTTTAACAGATGTTTTACTCGCAGACAATGCTTTGCGTGAAGCACAACAAACCTACCTATCTGCTGTAATTGATTACCTAAAAGCAGATTTAGAACTTAAAAAACTCACTGGAAATATTTCAATAATCAAATAATTATCACAATGAATACAAAATTATCAATCCTAAAAAAAGCACTCTACGTCATCATTCCGTTGGCGATAATTGCCATTGTGGTAATTAAGTTGAAAAACAACAAAGAAATTACGCAGAGTAAAGTGTATCAATACGATAAAGAACAAGCTATTAATGTTCAAGTAGATACATTGAAACTCGAAAATGTGAATGCAGAATTTTCTTATTCAGGCACATTTGAGCCCAACAAGGAAACAAAAATAAGTGCCGAATTACAAGGGAAAATTAACACCATTTTAGTTGATGTCGGAAGTGTTGTAAGTAAAGGTCAAACTTTAATTCAATTGGATAATTCATTGCTGAAATTGCAACTGCAAACTATTGAAGTGCAAATAGAAGGATTAGAAGCAGATGTAAACCGCTATACCATTTTGGCTAAAGCAGATGCCATTCAAGGTGTTCAATTAGAAAAAGCAGAATTAGGTTTGAAATCTGCAAAAGTTCAGAAAGCAACTTTGTTGGAGCAGATAAACAAAACGACCATCAAAGCACCTTTTAATGGAGTAGTTACTGCGAAATTAAGTGAAGAAGGAGCTTTTGCTGCACCGGGCCTTCCATTGCTCCAAATAACGGACATTACAACTTTAAAATTCACCGTAAATGTTCCAGAAAAAGATTTAAGTCAGTTCAAATTAAATCGAAGCTATTCGCTTACGGCAGATGCCTATTCTGAAATTCTATTGACTGGAAAAACTACTATGATTGGCAGTAAAGCCAATATGGGCAGTAGTTTTCCTGTTCAGTTTATGGTAAATAACACATCCGACTTGAAAATAAAATCTGGGATGTTTGGCAAAGTTCTACTCAAAAGCGAAATGTCAGGAAAGGGAATTGTAATACCCTCATCTGCCATACAAGGCACAGAGAACCAACCACAGGTTTATGTTGTGAAAAATGGCAAAGCAATTTTGCAAAACACCACTATTTCAAAAAAGATACAAAACAAAGCATTTGTTTCAAGTGGATTAAATGAAGGTGATGTAATTGTAACGAATGGCTTCATCAATCTTTTTGATGGGGCGAATGTAACTGTTAAATAAAATCAGCGAAAAATGAATATTACAGAAATATCAATCAAACGTCCTTCGCTGATAATAGTGCTTTTCAGCGTATTTACTTTATTAGGATTTATCGGGTATAAAAATTTGAGTTACGAGTTAATGCCCGACTTTAATCAGCCCGTAGTTGTAATTAAAACTGTTTACCCTGGTGCCGAACCAAACGAAGTAGAAACATCCGTTTCACGAAAAATCGAAGATGCTTTATCGAATTTAGAAGGTGTAGATTACTTGGTTACAAAATCATTGCCCAATGCTTCTATCATCATAGCCAATCTGAAATATGGGACAGATTTGGATAAATCAATGCAAGACGCACAACGCTACATTGACAACATTCGCAAAGATTTACCACAGGATATTTTAAGTCCTGTAATGAGTAAAGTTTCGCCAAATGATTTGCCGATAATGTCTATCAGTGCAACAAGTGATATGTCTGCGACCGAGTTTTATCAAAAAATGAAAGATGATTATCTGCCACAAATTCAACAAATAAAAGGCGTTGCAGAGATTACTGTTTTAGGAGGAGAAGAAAGAGAAATACAAGTAAAAATAAATCAGGACAAACTGAAATTGTATAAAATTTCAATGGTTCAGGTTGTTGAAGCAATTAATCGTTCTGGCTTAGACTTACCTGCTGGAAAGGTGCAAACCGAAAAAGAAAGTAATTCAGTTCGTTTAATGGGAAAATTCGCATCTATTGAGGATATTAAAAATGTCCAAGTCGCTATGCCAGTTTTAGGAAGTCCTGTTTATGTAAAAGACTTAGCAGATGTTATTGACGGTATAAAAGAAACGACTTCCATCAGTCGATACAACGGTAAAAACGGCATTGGATTAATGCTTAAAAAACAAGGAGATGCAAACGCAGTAGATGTTTCAAAAGCAGTTCGGGAGAAATTTCAATCTATCGAACAACAAAATGCCAGTTCGGGTGTAAAATTTATTATTGCAGACGATAGCACGGATAACACGATTGCAGCCGTTAACTCCGTTGTTTTCGATTTAATCTTAGCGGTGTTATTGGTGTCGTTAGTGATGCTTTTATTTCTGCGAAGTTTTAGAAATTCCTTAATCGTTTTGGTAGCAATTCCAACGTCTTTAGTTACCGCATTCGCTGTGATGTGGCTTTTGGGTTACACCTTAAATTTAATGACCTTGCTTGCAATGTCTTTAATCATTGGTATTTTGGTAGATGATGCTACCGTAGTTTTAGAAAACATTCAAAAGCACTTAGATAAAGGAAAAGACAAACGATCTGCTGCATTGGATGGCCGAATGGAAATTGGCTTTGCTGCATTATCCATCACCTTGGTTGACGTGGTGGTTTTCTTGCCTATTCTTTTTCTACAAGTGTTTGTTGCTGATATGCTCAAGCAGTTTTCGGTTGTGGTAGTAACTTCTACTCTCACTAGTTTATTGGTTGGTTTTACATTGACCCCTTGGATGGCTTCTCGTATTGGCAAAAAAGAAGATTTTCAACCTACTAACTTTTTCAATCGCTTTTTGCTCTGGTTTGAAGTTCAATTGGAAAACTTTAATGAATGGTATGGTCGAAGATTAGAATGGGTATTGAGCCATAAATTAGCTTTTACAGGTATCGTTCTTATGCTTTTTGCAATGACTTTAGGTATTATGAAACAAGGAATTATTGGTAAAGAATTAATATCAACAGGCGATCAAGGTAAATTTAGAATGGCATTAGAATTTGATAAGTCCACATCTATACATCAAAACAATTTAATTGCTCAAAAGATTGAAACATACATTATTCAACAACCCGAAGTAGCAACAGTATTCAGCAATATTGGCGGACCAAGCACAGGCATTGGAAGTTTGGGTGTAGGTTCAGCAAATAAAACTGAATTTACAATTCAACTAAAATCCAAAAAGGAATTGAATAATTTGCCTACCGAAACATTTATGAAAAATCTTCGGGAAGAACTAAAGTCAAAATTTCCGAGTATCAATTATTCAATGGCGGCATTGGGTTTAATTCCACGTTCAGCACCAATCGAAATTACGTTAAGCGGTAGCAATTTGGATTTGGTGATGAAAACAGGCGATGAATTGAAAACGGTAATCGAAAAAATTCCAGGTGCGGATAATGTTCGCTTATCCGTTGAAGCAGGTAATCCCGAATACAAAATAATTCCCGACAAAGATAAAATGCAACGATTGGGTTTAACAACCGCTTATGTTGGATTAAACCTAAGAACTGCCTTTACAGGAAATGATGATGCGACCCTAACCGAAAACGGAACGGAATATCCTGTGCGAATTTGGTTAGATGAATTTAGCCGACAAAATTTTGAAGATGTTCAACAACTTTCTATCATTAACCCAATGGGGATACCAGTTGAAGTTTCACAATTTGCAACTGTTGAGCAGGACAATTCCCCTTCCTTATTAGAAAGGAAAGACCGACAACCAGCAGTTACCCTCACATCAGATGCTTTAGGCAGACCTTCAGGAACTGTTGCTGATGATGTAGTAGCATATCTAAAAGAAAATCCATTGCCAAATGGCATACAAATGACTTGGGGAAGTGACATCAAAAGACAGAATGATAGTTTTGGAGCATTAGGATCCGTTTTACTCATTTCTTTTTTGCTGATTTACCTGATTATGGTAGCACTGTATGACAGTTTTGTTTATCCATTTGTAGTTTTGTTTTCTATACCAGTTGCTGCAATTGGGGCTTTTTTCGCTTTGAATTTGTCTTTGAGCAATTTGAGTTTATTTGCCTTGTTGGGTTTAATTATGCTAATGGGATTAGTGGTAAAAAATGCTATTCTAATTGTGGATTTCACCAATCAATTAAAAGCAGAAGGCAAACATTTTAAAGAAGCCTTAATCATTGCAGGAAAAGGTCGTATGCGACCAATCCTAATGACAACTCTTTCAATGGTTGTTGGTATGCTTCCCATTGCAATGGCAACAGGAACAGCAGCAGAATGGAAAAACGGACTTGCTTGGGTAATCATTGGAGGACTTCTTTCCTCATTAATTTTGACTGTGTTTTTAGTGCCTATGGTCTATTATTTAGTGGACACAACAAAAGAGAAATTAAACATAAGAAAATAGCCACCACACAGATGTAAGCACATTTGCAATTCGCATAAGCCAACGCACAGTCCAAAAATTGCAAAAGAGCTTACACCTTTACCACCCAAAGAAATGCAAAGCATTCACGAACACCAATAAAAGTCAACTAATAAAGTGAGTAAAAATTATTTTTTAAAATTTCCTTCCCTTCTAAAATTTTTAAAACCCCTACCCACAGCCGACACAAACAGACCCAAACTTAACTCGACAACAACACCGAAACTCACAGTGGACAAGGACTTTACAACCTCGACAGAAAAGAAGGCCAGCTTACAACATTGTATAAAAGCAATAGCGGTTTGGGTGCATACTCGAACCGTTTTTGCGTTTATTAAGTATCTTGCTATATGAAAAGTAAGTGCATTTTATCCGCTACAGCTCTTATACTTGACCGTTGGGGCACATGTAAAAAAGACAACAGACACATCGACAATGACGAGCAACGCCAGACATATTATAACTCAGGACCACTTTACGACTGGACTCACTCGATTTGACCACCAGTGTAATCGTACATGGACTCAGACGGCTAACAAGAAAAAGGAAAGAAAAATCCCCTGCTTCGCATTTTTGAAAATTTCTGCCAGCCCGCATTTGGCACATCCCGCTTTTCCAACGCACAGAACTATCTCTGCTAAAAGCGGGAAGAGCCAAATTTTCCTACTCACAAGATGACGCAAACGAAACTACATATCAAAAACATGGTTTGCCCTCGCTGTATTATGGCAGTGAAGGACTTACTCAAAACACTTGAAATTCATTATAAAGACATTCAATTGGGACAGGTATTTCTATCAAAAGAAATTGATGAGCAAAAGCTAAAATCATTGGAAATGCAGTTAGATTCGTTGGGATTTGAACTGCTCGAGCCAGGTAAATCAGCCTTGATTTCACAGATCAAAACACTGCTCATCGAGCAGATTCATCACAAGAAAGAACCACTCGCCATCAACTTTTCTTCATTGATTGCTGACAGGTTGCATCACGAGTATGCCTATTTAAGCAGATTGTTTTCTTCCGTTGAAGGGATCACGATTGAGAAATTTATCGTTTTACAGAAAGTTGAGAAGGTGAAGGAGTATTTGGTTTACAATCAAATGACCTTATCAGAGATTGCCCTAGAAATGAACTACAGCAGTGTAGCGCATCTTTCTGCTCAGTTCAAGAAAGAAACTGGGATGACCCCTACTCAATTTAAAGGGCAAAGTGATCCACTGAGAAAACCCTTGGATAAGCTCTAGGCATAATTTCATAAACCAAAGTCAAGATTGTATAACACCCTATGCTGCCTTCCTTGCGACATTTGTAATGTCAAAAAAAAGGAAGAGCATGGAACAATCAAACATTTTAGAAAAGACGGATAAATCCAAGTCAGTCCAGCTAATCACAAATAGTTTCCCCATAACAGGAATGACCTGTGCAGCCTGTGCAGGTAGTGTGGAGTCTATTTTATCCCACACCCAAGGGGTTACAAAAGCCAATGTCAATTTTGCTTCCTCATCCGTATTGGTAGAGTATGATCCAGTACTTCAACCTTCCGATTTACAAAGTGCTTTACAATCTGTAGGATATGATTTGATCGTGGATGCAGACGACCCGTCAGAAGCTCAGGAAAACCTGCAAAAGCAACACTATCAAGATGTAAAACAAAGAACCATTTGGTCAGCCGTTCTTACTCTTCCAGTCTTCATCATAGGCATGTTTTATATGGATTGGGTGGTTGGAAGATGGGTTTCATTGGTTTTGACCATTCCTATCCTATTTTGGTTTGGCCGAAGCTTTTACATCAATGCTTTTAAGCAAGCCAAACACGGTAAAGCCAATATGGACACTCTGGTTGCGCTCAGCACGGGGATTGCCTTTCTATTTAGCGTTTTCAATACACTATTCCCAGATTTCTGGCATGCCAGGGGCATACACCCGTATGTCTATTACGAAGCGGCTACTGTCATCATCACATTTATTTCATTGGGTAAGCTGCTGGAAGAAAAAGCCAAGTCCAATACCTCATCAGCCATTAAGAAATTAATGGGATTGCAACCAAAAACACTCAAGGTAATCCAACATGGTGAAGAAGTGGAAATGCCTATTTCATCGGTTCAAAAGGGCTATACCATCGTTGTTAGACCAGGAGAAAAAATACCTGTAGATGGGGAAGTTTCTAAAGGTAACTCGTACGTGGATGAAAGCATGATTACAGGTGAACCCGTTCCTGTAGAAAAACCCAAAGGTGCCGAAGTATTTGCAGGAACGGTCAATCAAAAGGGTAGTTTTCAATTTATCGCTAAAAAAGTGGGTGGTGAAACTTTGCTATCTCAGATCATTAAAATGGTGCAGCAAGCACAAGGAAGCAAAGCACCCGTTCAGAAATTGGTTGATAAAATTGCTGGTGTTTTTGTACCTGTCGTAATCACAATCGCAATAGTCACATTTATCACCTGGATCATGAAAGGGGGTGATGACGCTTTAACACACGCGCTGCTCACGTCTGTAGCGGTATTAGTAATTGCATGCCCTTGTGCTTTAGGTTTAGCCACACCAACGGCCATTATGGTAGGCATTGGTAAGGGAGCTGAGAACAATATCCTAATCAAAGATGCCGAGAGTCTGGAGTTGGGCCATCAAACCAGTGCCATCGTGTTGGATAAAACGGGTACGATAACAAAAGGTAAACCAACGATCACCAATTGGAATTGGGAAACCAGCAACAATTATTACATGCAAGTACTTTTAGCTATTGAGTCACAGTCGGAACACCCTTTGGCTGATGCAGTGGTAGCCAGACTAAAAAAGGATGGACTTAAACCTGAAAGTATCAAGGATTTTCAGAGTATCACTGGAATGGGTGCCGAAGCTCGTTCAACAGATGGTGAAAAGTTTTACATCGGCAATCAGCGCTTACTAAATACTAAGAATGTCAAACTTTCTTCTGATTTGGATAAGCAAGCCAGTGAATGGAGTAACGAAGGCAAGACTGTTATCTTCTTCGCAAACCAATTAACCGTCCTGGCTATTCTTGCCATCGCTGATGAAATAAAGGAGAGTTCAGCAACAGCCATCAAAACATTGCAAGATCGCGGCATAAACGTGTATATGCTTACGGGCGATAATGAGCAAACAGCCAAAGCTGTCGCTAAACAAGTAGGAATAGAACATTTCAAAGCCGAAGTGATGCCTTCAGACAAGGCCGATTTCGTGAAGGAATTACAAGCGCAAGGAAAAGTAGTTGCCATGGTTGGTGACGGAATCAACGATTCCCATGCACTTGCCCAGGCAGATGTGAGTATAGCGATGGGTAAAGGATCAGACATAGCCATGGATGTAGCTAAAATGACCCTTATCACGTCCGACTTACAAGCCATTCCCAAAGCCTTGAAATTATCCAAACTTACAGTGCAAGGCATAAGGCAAAATCTGTTCTGGGCATTTATTTACAACATCATCGGTATTCCAATTGCCGCAGGTGTATTGTATGCCTTCAACGGATTCTTGCTTGACCCAATGATTGCAGGAGCAGCCATGGCTTTTAGCTCTGTATCAGTAGTAGCCAATAGTCTGCGCCTTAAAGCAGCAAAACTTTAATTCATGTTTAATTCAAAATAGTCATAAAATGAAAACACTAAAATTCAAATCAAATATTAATTGTACAGGTTGTTTATCAAAAGTATCTCCTGTGTTAAATGAAGAGCAAAGCATCAAGAAATGGGATGTTGACCTAAAACACGATGACCGTATTCTGACCGTTGAAACGGATAGTCTAAGCTCAAATGAAATCAAACAAACCGTGCAAAAGGCAGGCTTTATCGCTGATGAAATATAAGAACCACACATTTAAATGATCTCAGGCCCTTGTTCAATTTCCTTGAATAAGGGCTTTTTCATGTTCAAGGGGTAACGAACCGAATTATATAAACCAAAGTCAAAATTCTGTAAGACATCCCGATTATGAGTTCTTAGTTTTGTGTTTCGTGAAAAAGATCATCTCTATATCGCTTGCATTTCTAATGTTGGTTTCCAACATCGGGTTTGCCATGAATACGCACTTCTGTGGTGGTGAAGCGGTAGAGACTACTTTTACCCTAGGCTTGGGAAATCCCAACTGCGGCATGGAAGATATGGAACAGGAATGCGAGAACATGCCATCTGAAGAAGAGCAGATTAAAGCTAAGCCTTGCTGTGAAAATCAGCATCAAGTCATTCAAACAGATGACACTGCTAAAACTCAGCCCTCTGCATCTGTAGTTAATCCTTTTTTCTTTGCTGCTTTTGTTCAGGTTTTTATCCAGCCTTTCTTCTTTGCTGAAAAAGGGCAATCACAATATTCAGAATATCCCCCTCCCTTCTTTGAAAGAGACGTTCAAGTTCTTTTTCAAACCTTCTTGATTTAATCCATTAATACAATTTGAAGCTCTCGGTCAATAGATCGCTGAGCAATTTGGCATTTCTTGCCATTGAACATTCCTTTTCTGTTCAATCAACATTAATTGTATTATGCTTAATAGAATCATTAAATATTTCTTGGAGAACAAGTTGGTTACTGTTCTTGTCCTTACAGGTTTTGTGGCCTGGGGTATCATCACCGCACCTTTCGGTTGGCAGGTGGGCGTTCTCCCGTCTGACCCTGTACCCGTTGATGCTATACCTGATATTGGCGAAAACCAGCAAATCGTATTTACCCAATGGCAGGGTCGATCACCACAGGATATTGAAGATCAAATCTCCTATCCTTTAACCACCTATTTGCTTGGTATACCTGGTGTAAAATCTATTCGTAGCTCATCCATATTCGGTTTTTCAAGCATCTATATCATCTTCTCGGAAGATGTAGAGTTCTATTGGTCACGTTCTCGTATCCTTGAAAAACTGAGTTCATTACCATCAGGGCTATTGCCCGATGGAGTTCAGCCAAGCTTAGGTCCTGACGCTACAGCTTTAGGTCAGGTGTACTGGTACACCATTGAAGGAAGAGACAAAAACGGTAACCCAACTGGTGGTTGGGATTTACACGAAATCCGCACGGTTCAGGACTTCTATGTGAAGTATGGACTCAATGCAACAGAAGGAGTTTCAGAAGTAGCCTCTATTGGTGGATTTGTGCAAGAGTATCAAATAGACGTGAATCCTGATGCACTCAAAGCTTACGACATCCCTTTGCACAGAGTAATGCAGGCAGTTCAAAAATCGAATAAAGATGTAGGAGCAAAAACCATAGAGATCAACCAAGCAGAATACTTAGTACGTGGTTTGGGCTATGTTAAAAAAGTCGAAGACATTGAAAAGGCCGTTGTTGCCGTGCAGGACAATGTGCCTGTACGAATAAAAGATATTGGCGTGGTTTCGCTCGGCCCTGCTACCCGCAGGGGCTTGCTAGATAAAGATGGTGCAGAAGTAGTAGGCGGAGTAGTTGTAGCACGATATGGTGCGAATCCCTTGCAGGTCATCAACAATGTAAAAAAGAAGATAAAAGAAATAGCACCTGGGCTTCCAAAGAAAACTTTAGCAGATGGCAGAGAATCTCAATTAACCATTGTGCCCTTTTATGATCGTTCGGAATTGATTTACGAAACCTTAGGCACCCTAGAAGAAGCCATTTCACTGCAAGTACTCATTACCATTTTGGTAGTAATTGTAATGGTGTATAATCTTAGGGCTTCTTTTCTCATTTCAAGCATACTACCTATTGCTGTGCTCATGGTATTTATCGCCATG
Source organism: Flavobacteriales bacterium (assembly GCA_002706365.1). Lineage (GTDB taxonomy): Bacteria > Bacteroidota > Bacteroidia > Flavobacteriales_E > Vicingaceae > UBA1494. Next base: position 14,356 of record PALM01000035.1, read on the forward strand.
CGTTACTTTGGCGTAGATGCCAACATTGTAGCCTTATCAGGTATTGCCATTGCCATCGGAACGATGGTTGATTTAGGCGTGATTCTCTCAGAGAATATCATCAAACACATTGATGAAGCACCACCTGAGCAGAAACTGATTACCACCGTTTACAATGGCGCTTCTGAAGTGGCTACAGCAATACTCACAGCCGTTTCTACCACCATTGTGAGTTTCATTCCTGTATTCACCATGCAAGCTGCCGAAGGAAAGCTATTTGGGCCTTTGGCCTTTACCAAGACCTTTGCCCTGATTGCTGCATTGCTGGTGAGTCTGCTAATCATGCCTACCCTGGCACATTGGTTTTTCGGCTTCAAAATCAAGAACAATCTACTCAAAAAGTACGGTAGCTACGTACTTGTCATCATTGGGGTAGTCGCACTGGCTTTTGGTCAGGTTTGGGGTGGAGTAATGCTATTTCTCTTTGGTGTAATAGGCATTCTCAAACAATTCTTAAATGCTAACAGCAAGAATTTTCCGAAACCCGTTCTCTTTTTATACCAATACGCAGAGTTAATCATCGTATTAATAGGCGTTACCTGGCTCTTGGCAAAATACTGGTTACCACTAGGGGCATCACAGTCTCTCCTCGTCAATTTCGTATTTGTGGCAATACTAGTGGCTGTAATCTTGGGCAGCTTCACCCTACTAGAATATCAATACAAAAGGTTTTTGCATTGGTGCCTTGATAATAAAACAAAGTTTCTTGTCATTCCTTCTTTGCTTATTCTGTTGGCTGCCAACATTTGGTTAGGCTTCAACACCGTTTTCGGTTTTGTTTCTAAAGGATTTGAATCCGTAGGCTGGAACATCAACAAGACTAAAGTTTGGTCTGAATTGGCGCATACTTTTCCAGGAATTGGTAAGGAGTTCATGCCTTCGCTCGATGAAGGCAGTTTTCTACTTATGCCCACCTCCATGCCACACTCAGGTATGGAGTACAATCGAAGAGTGGTCGGGCAATTGGATATGTTGCTAACCAATATACCTGAAGTGGAATTGACGGTAGGTAAATTAGGACGGGTAGAATCTGCTCTTGACCCTGCACCCATTTCGATGTATGAAAACATCATCAATTACAAGTCCGAATACATTCTCAACAAAAAAGGTCATCGACAAAGGTTTAAGGTAGATGACAACAATCACTTCATTACCATTTCGGGCGATACCTTGAGTAATCAAGAAGGACTAGACCAAGGAATTAATGCGAGCGATTTAATTGTTGATGATAATGGTAAATACTTTCGCAATTGGCGTAAAGTGATTAAGTCTCCAGATGACATCTGGAATGAAATTGTCAAAGTCACTAAGATTCCAGGGGTTACTTCAGCCCCTAAACTTCAGCCTATTGAGACGCGTTTGGTGATGCTTCAAACAGGGATGCGAGCTCCTATGGGCATAAAAGTTTATGGCCCAGACCTGAGAACGATAGAAGACTTTGGTTTACAAGTCGAAAGCATACTGAAAGAAGTTCCATCGGTAAAAAAAGAAGCGGTCTTTGCCGACAGGATAGTGGGTAAACCTTACCTACATCTAAATATCAATCGCGATGAAATTTCACGCTATGGGCTAAACATAGAAGATGTCCAACAGACCATCGAAACCGCTATTGGTGGTATGAAGATTACCTCAACGGTAGAAGGACGTGAGCGTTTCCCTGTCAGGGTTCGCTATCCAAGAGAACTTAGGGATGACCCTTCAGCTCTTGGCAAAATATTAATGGCAACACCTACAGGCGCCCAAATCCCGCTATCTCAAATTATAGATTTTAAATACGTAAGGGGGCCTCAAGCCATCAAGAGTGAAGAAACCTTTTTGGTTGGTTATGTTCTGTTCGATAAAATGGATGGTTTCTCTGAAGTAACTGTAGTAAATGATGCGCAACAAGCTATTCAGAAAAAAATAGATTCAGGAGAATTGACAGTTCCCTCAGGAGTGAGCTACAAATTTTCGGGAAGCTACGAAAATCAGGTTAGAGCAGAAAAACGGCTTTCCATCATCGTGCCATTGGTTCTGGGAATCGTTTTCTTAATTCTTTATTTTCAGTTCAAATCTGTATCCACATCTTTAATGGTGTTTACAGGAATTGCCATGGCCTTTAGTGGTGGTTTCATTATCCTTTGGTTGTACGGTCAAACATGGTTTGCCGACTTTGCCATATTCGGCAACAATTTCAGAGACCTATTCCAAATTCACACCATCAATCTCAGTGTAGCAGTTTGGGTTGGTTTTATAGCTCTATTTGGTATCGCTACGGATGATGGCGTTTTGATGGCCACTTATTTAGATCAGAGTTTTAAGCGAAACAAAACAGACCATCTAAAAGGCATTAGAGCAGCCACGGTAGAGGCAGGTCAGCGAAGAATAAAACCTGCTGTGATGACTTCTGCCACTACCATTATTGCCTTGCTCCCTATCCTCACTTCAACAGGTCGTGGGTCTGATATAATGATACCTATGGCAATACCAGCCTTTGGCGGGATGCTATTTGCAGCTATCACTTATTTCATTGTTCCAGTGCTTTACTGTTGGAGAGAAGAACGCAAAATCAAAAAAGCTCAATCATGAAGAAATTTATCTTAATCATATTCATTGCCATGGGCTTTCACTTTTCAGGAAATGCTCAAACACTAGAAGACTATTTCCAAACAGCCGCAGAAAACAACCCTGGGCTTTTGGCCAAATACAAAAACTTTGAAGCAGCAATGCAAAGGGTCACACAGGTGAGTACCTTACCTGATCCAAATTTGTCTTTTGGTTACTTCATCTCTCCTGTAGAAACGAGAGTGGGCCCTCAACAAGCCAGATTCTCTTTAACCCAAATGTTTCCCTGGTTTGGAACGCTAAGTGCCCAGAAAGATGCCGCTTCCCTGTTGGCGGAAGCGAAGTATCAGGAATTTCTGGATGCTCGAAACAAACTCTATTATCAGGTGGCCGCCTCCTATTATCCGCTCTATGAACTAGAAAAGCTGATTTCGATTGAAGCAGAAAATCAACGCATTCTATCTTCTTACAAGGAGATAGCCACTGTTCAGTTTCAAAATGATAAAGGGTCGATGGTAGATGCGCTGCGTGTAGACATCATGCTAAAGGATGCAACCACTGAACTATCTATTCTCAATCAAAAGAAAAAGCCTCTGGAAACCCGCTTTAATAAGCTTTTAAATCGAGATGAAAACGAATCCATTGAGATAATTGACTCGCTTCAAATAAAAAGAATCATACCAGATTTTAGAAAGGATTCATTGCTGTTGGCAAATCCTTTATTAGAAGAACTGGATCTGAAGGTTCAGGCAAGCCAAGCCCAGGAACGGGCGGCTATCAAACAAGGGCTACCCAAGTTTGGGGTAGGTCTTGACTATGTGATTGTTGGAGAAAGAACGGACGCCACCATATCTGATAATGGCAAGGATGTATTGATGCCCATGGTTACCATGAGCCTTCCCATTTTTCGTGGGAAATATAAAGCTGCCCAAAATGAAGCGCAATTGATGCAAGAATCCTATGAGTTTCAAAAGGAAGAAGTATCTAATCGGCTTATTAGCTCCTATGAAATGATTTGGTTTGAGATTCAGAAACAGCTTAAACTCATTGAATTATTCGAAGAGCAAATTCAGGAATCAGAGCAATCCCTCAACCTCCTTTTCTCAGCCTACAGCAACTCAGGGAAAGAGTTTGAAGAAGTACTGCGGATGCAACAGCAAATTTTAAAGTATCAACGATTGAAAGCCACTGCCCTTTCGGATTATCATATCACTTTGGCTGAGTTGGACTATATAACCGCAAAAAACAAATAAGATGAATCAAGAAGACAAAAACGACTACAAAAAAGGCAGTTTAAGTTTGGTTGGTTCTGTCGCCTTAGGCACAGGAGTAATGATTGGAGCAGGAATCTTTGCTCTTTTAGGCCAGGTTGCCGAGCTTTCAGGCACGTGGTTTCCATACATTTTCTTAATAGGAGCATTAATTTCAGCATTCAGCGCATATTCCTACATAAAAGTTTCCAATGCGTACCCTTCAGCAGGTGGCATTGCCATGATTCTTCAAAAAGCTTACGGCAAATCAACTATTACCGCCTCCGCTGCTTTGCTCATGGCCTTGTCAATGGTGATTAACGAAAGCCTGGTAGCCAGGACTTTTGGATCATATACACTTCAGCTTTTCGATATAGAAAATGAAGCAGTCTGGGTTCCCATTCTTGGAGTTGCCCTTTTATTAGCGGCTTTTGTAATCAATATTTCTGGAAACAAGTTGATTGGAAGGTCGGCTCAAATAATGTCATTCATAAAAATCGCAGGGATTGTAATATTTGCTCTAGGTGCACTTTGGGCGGTTGACTTCTCAATAGATGGACTAATTCCTGGTTCATCTGAAAATACAGAGTATTCAGTAGCTAGTTTTATTGGAGCCATAGCACTATCTATTCTCGCCTATAAGGGTTTTACTACAATAACAAACAGCGGTGATGAGATTACTGAGCCAAAGAAAAATGTAGGCCGATCTATTATTATTTCATTGCTGATTTGCACAGTGGTGTACTTTTTAGTGGCTTATGCGGTAAACTCAAGTCTTACCATTTCCGAAATAATAAAAGCGAAAGACTACTCACTGGCAGAAGCGGCAAAACCTGCCTTTGGCGATTTAGGATTATACTTCACAGTTGGCATTGCAATAGTGGCGACCATTTCAGGTGTAATTGCCAGCATCTTCGCTGTTTCAAGGATGACGGCCATGCTCACGGAGATGAATCTGATTCCTCATAGCCATTTAGGAATGTCTGGTAGGATTCAAAAACACATGCTTGTCTATATAGCGGCAATTGCTATTCTCCTGACTGTTTTTTTCGACCTCTCCAGAATAGCTTCCATGGGTGCTATTTTTTACCTCGTCATGGATATAGCCATCCATTGGGGTGTATTTCGGAACTTGAGAAAGGATGTAAATGCCAAAGGCTATATCCTTATATCGGCCTTGCTTCTAGACCTTATAGTTTTATCTGGTTTTCTCTTTGTAAAGGGAAAATCTGACCCTTTTATCATCATTGTATCTGTCGGGGCCATTATCTTGGTTACAATCGGAGAAAAATGGTTTCTAAACGCTAACAAAAAATCTTAAAAACTATGGAACACGATCATAAACAGCACGAACACTCAAATGATAATCGTGATTCGCATGGCGGTCATCATGATCACCATGCCCACATGATAGAAGACTTCAAAAAGCGCTTTTATATCAATACTGCACTCTCCGTACCTGTTTTGACCTTTTCTGAAATGATTCAAGGCATATTGGGGTTTTCAATCAGTTTTCCAGGCATGGGCTATGTAGCAGCGGCTCTAGCAACATTCATTTTCATTTATGGTGGCTGGCCATTCCTTAAAGGATTAAAGGATGAACTTTCTCAAGGCGGTCCTGGAATGATGACCCTAATAGCCATTGCCATAACCGTAGCATGGGCTTACAGCACGGCAGTAGTATTCGGGCTGGAAGGTAAAGTGTTCTATTGGGAGCTAGTCACGCTTATTGACATTATGCTTTTAGGACACTGGCTAGAGATGCGTTCCATTATGGGAGCATCAAAAGCGTTGGAAAAATTAGCTGAATTGATGCCTTCAGAAGCTCACAAAATAGACGGTGACAATATTCATGACGTGAAAATAAGTGACATCAAAAAAGGTGATCTGATCCTGATTAAGCCAGGAGAAAAAGTGCCTGCTGATGGTAAGGTTGTAGAAGGAGATAGCGAACTAAACGAAAGTGCCTTAACAGGAGAAAGCAAGCCCGTTCAGAAATCTAAAGGTGATGAAGTAATCGGTGGGGCCATCAATGGAGATGGAAGCCTAAAAGTTGAAGTTAAATCATCTGGTGAAGATAGCTACCTGAACAAGGTTATCAAACTGGTAGAAGAAGCTCAGCAAACCAAATCCAAAACGCAGAATTTGGCCGATAAAGCAGCAGGATGGTTAGCATATATTGCCATAGGTGTGGGTGTAATCACCTTTATTGCGTGGGCTTTCTTCAGCTCACAGGGAATGGACTTTGCACTTGAGCGTATGGTAACGGTGATGATCATTACTTGTCCCCATGCTTTGGGATTGGCTGTTCCCTTGGTGGTATCTATTTCTACTGCGCTATCGGCCAAGAATGGATTGTTGATCAGAAACCGAACAGCTTTTGAAAACAGCCGCAAAATAACGGCTATCGTATTTGATAAAACAGGAACACTGACGGAAGGAAGTTTCGGAGTAAACCGAGTAGTCTCACTAGCCGATAAATCAGAAGATGATTTGCTTTCAAAAGCGGCTGCCATCGAGCAAAGTTCAGAGCATCCCATTGCCAAGGGTATTGTTAAGGAAGCTAAAAGCCGTGACCTCAAACTACCTTCAATTTCCGATTTCGGTTCCACGAAGGGAAAAGGCGTAAGTGCAAAAATTGAAGGAATCACTTTTCAAATAGTAAGTCCTGGATACCTGAAAGAAGAAGGAATAGATCTCCCGAATGAAGCCAACTCAGACAAGCCTGAAACTGTGGTGTTCATTCTCAAAGAAGGCAACTTGATAGGTTTCATCGCATTGGCTGATCAAATTAGAAAAGAAAGTAAATCCGCTATTGAAACGCTTAAAGAAAAAGGCATAAAAGTATTAATGGCTACTGGCGATAATGAACAAACCGCCAAAGCAGTAGCGGAAGAACTAAAGCTCGATGGTTACTACAGCCAGGTACTTCCTCATGAAAAGTCTGAACTGATTGAGAAGCTTCAAAACCAAGGTGAGTTTGTCGCCATGACTGGCGATGGAGTAAACGATGCACCTGCCTTAGCCAAAGCAGATATAGGTATTGCCGTGGGGTCAGGTACAGATGTAGCCGCAGAAACAGCCGACATCATTCTTACCGAAAGCAGCCCATCCGACATAGCTACTTTGATTCTGTTCGGAAGAGCAACCTATAAAAAAATGGTTCAGAACCTCGTTTGGGCAACTGGCTATAATATAGTGGCTATTCCACTTGCAGCGGGAGTTCTATTCTATCAAGGCATTATGATCAATCCCGCCTTAGGTGCCGCTCTCATGAGTTTAAGCACCATTATTTGTGCCGCCAATGCGCAGCTTCTGAGATTGAAATTTAAAAAAGACTTACAATGAAACAGTTGAATAAAACTACCCTAATAACAGCATTTAGTACACTTGTGGTAGGTATCTTAATGGGCTGGCTGATATTCGGTCGCACTAATACAAAGGCTAATACCGAACATGATAAGGTTATTGCTGAAGATGCCGAAACCATCTGGACCTGTTCGATGCATCCGCAAATCAGACAGGGCGAGCCAGGTGATTGCCCGATCTGTGGAATGGACTTAATACCGCTGGAGTCAGACCCAAACGAAGAATTAGACCCCATGGCAGTAAGTATGTCTCCCACAGCCATGCAGTTAGCGCAGGTTCAAACCCTCAATGTAGGCAAAGGAAATGTCACAAAATTCATTCAACTGAATGGCAAAGTGCAGGAAGATGAACGATTACTGCATACACAATCTTCCCATGTATCAGGTCGTATCGAAGAACTAACTGTAACGTTTACAGGAGATTTTGTTTCAAAGGGTCAGATCATTGCAAGGCTTTATTCGCCCGAATTAGTGACAGCTCAGGAAGAACTTCTCGAAGCGCAAAAAATTGCCACGACACAGCCTGCTCTATTCAATGCAGCCAAGCAAAAATTAAAGAAGTGGAAGCTCACTGATAAGCAAATAGATCAGGTGCTGACTTCAGGTCAGGCTATTGAGTCATTTCCTATTCTTGCGGATGTATCCGGATATGTTACTGAAAAAATGGTCAACCTTGGAGACTACGTCAGTCAAGGAGAACCCATATATCAAATAGCAGATTTATCAAAAGTCTGGGTATTGTTTGATGTGTATGAGACAGACATGGGTTTTATAAACAAAGGGGATGAAGTCGAATACACCATCCAATCAATACCAGGTAAAACATTCAGTGGTACAATCAGCTACATCGACCCTGTTATAGATCCCAAAACAAGAGTGGCCAAAGCAAGAGTAGAACGAAGCAATACCGACTTATTGCTAAAGCCTGAAATGTTCGTCAGTGGAACCGTAGAAGCAAGTACTTCAACAAGGAAGCCATCATTAATGGTTCCAAAATCAGCCGTTATGTGGACAGGCACTCGTTCTGTTGTTTACCTCATGCAAACCAGCGCACAAGGCGTTAGTTTTATGATGCGTGAAATTACGCTAGGTCCTGAATTAGGGGATAGTTACGTTATTGAGTCAGGCCTTGAAGCAGGGGAAGAAATTGCAGTTCACGGCACATTCAGCATTGATGCAGCGGCACAATTAGCAGGTAAACCAAGCATGATGAACCCGGAAGGTGGAGTAGCTATGACGGGGCACAACCATGGGGGAAATACCAATTCAAATATGGAAACAATGCCTGTTTCATCTAAGAAAACAACAATATCAGAGAATGCCAAAAAGTATTTACAACCACTTTTTGACAACTACTTCAAATTGAAGATTGCGTTGGCAAGTGATGATTTTGAAGATGCTAAAGCATCGGGAGTAGCTATGAACAACTCCTTAGGAAAAATTGATATGAACCTTTTTAAAGGAGATGCACACTCTTTATGGATGCAACAATCCACTGCATTAAAACCTAGTTTACAGCATATTGAACATCTCAGTGACATCAAAGCCATTAGAGGAAAGTTCATCAGCATATCCAATTTAATGATTGCAATAGCAGAATCTTTTGACCCATTATCCACTGCTATTTATATTCAGAATTGCCCTATGGCAGACTCTAACAAAGGAGCAGATTGGTTGAGTCTGGATAAAGAAATTCAAAATCCATATTTCGGAGAGTCAATGCTTTCTTGTGGCGAAAACACCAAAACAATAAAATGAAAGAGTGTTGCAAAATCGGAGACAATGCACCTCCCTCAAAATTTAATAAATGGGCTTCCAGAATAATATGGGGTATCATATCCTTCATCGTTCTTGGCTTATCACTAATTCAAATGTTTAACTTCTAAATTTTAATACAATGAAAAAATCAAATTCAACTTTAACTCTCGCCTTAGTAGCAGGTATCTCATTTTCTTTAATTGCATGTGCCAATAAAAAATCTACCGATCATGAAAATGGAAATGCTGTCCATGATCATAGTGCCATGAATCATAAAGCAGAGGATGAAATGTCAGCTGGTTCAGTTATGGAAATTAGCGAAAACAAATCCATTTCTCAATTGATCGATCAATACCTCGCAATTAAAAATGCCTTGGTACAAGACGATTCAAAAGCTGCTGCAAGTGAAGGTCAAAAACTTGCAGAAGAGGCTTCAAGTATAGACGTTAACACTTTTGAAGCATCCAAGCAGCCCGAGATTAAGGAAATATTGGAAGTAGTAAAAGAACATGGCGAACACATTGCTAAAAGCGAAATAGCTCATCAACGTGAGCATTTTGAAGGCATGGCAAAAGATTTCATGGACTTGCTTGCAATCACAGGAACGGACAGAACACTTTATCAGCAGTATTGCCCAATGTACAACAAAAATAAGGGAGGGTATTGGTTGAGTGACTCTCAAGAAATCAAAAATCCATTATTTGGCAGTAAAATGCTGACTTGTGGTTCGGTGAAAGAAACCATTTCAATGAAATGAAAAAATGGCTTAAATTATCTCTATGGATAGTTTTAATTGTGTTGGTGGGGATTCAATTTGTCCCCGTCCAACGCAATGAAATAGAACCAGTTACCAATGCTGATTTTATTGAGCATTACGAGTCTCCAGTTGTCATTGGCAATATTATCCGAGCATCCTGTTATGATTGCCATAGCAACCAAACCAAATACCCATGGTACAGTAATGTTCAACCTATAGGCTTTCTTTTACAGAATCATATTTCAGAAGGAAAATCTGTATTAAACCTATCTGAATATGGCCTTCTATCAAATCGTATGAAACGAGCAAAACTAAAATCAATTCTAAGTCAAATTGATGACGATAAAATGCCAATACCATCCTATCCATTGCTTCATTCGGAAGCCAAACTGGATTCGCCAAAAAAAACTCTTTTGGTTAATTACTTTGATTCATTGTTAAAAATCAATAAATAAGCCATAAAAAAAATTGGCTAATGTATTAATGATAATAAATAATGAATGCGGATGTTTGGCAAAAGAAATTAACTAAATGATGAAGTTTTTTAAAGCATTTATGACTAAATCGGGTGGAAGCTTTCTGATGCTTGGTTTGGTTCTGTTCATTTACTCAGTTTTAATGAAGTTTCACGATCATGCTGCACCTTGGTACTTTATTCTAATCCTCGTTTTTGCCTTGTTTAAAATGCTTTTTTTTAATTACTATACCTTAAAGAATTTGCAAGCCGAAATAAATCACTCATCTAATCTTGGAGAGGTGCTTCTTGTATTTGGGATACTTGTATTATTAATTAGCTTTTCCTTTGCTACAGATTTTTCCTGCCTTTCTTACTTTGATAATGAATCATTTGTTGGGGTTAATCATTCAAGCAAAACCTCATATTGGTTGAGGCTCTTTGACTAATTTTATTTGAGTGTCGTGACCTTCACTTCTTTGGGGTTTGGAGATATTGTGCCTGTTTCTCCAATTGCAAAATTGCTCATCATAATGGAAGTAGTCCAGAGTTTTTTGTTAATCATATTCGGGTTAACGAACCTTAGGCCTAAAAACACCTTAAAGAGGCGTTAGAATAGGGCAATGCTTGAAAAATTCGCTCTTGAACGTATTGTAAATTGAAGAGATCAGCCCTAAAGTTGATCGGGAAAACGAAGCACAATGAAATCGACAATTCAAAAATTCAACACAAAAACAAACAACACGATGATGAGAAAATTTCTCTCACTACTTGTATACTTCGGGCTAACGTCCATTCTTTATTCTTGCGGTAATTCTCACAAAAGTGATGAGAAAAATAGAACAGATCAATCCGCTAATTATGATGTTCCAGCTTCTGGCGTTCTTGATAACTATATTAGGCTTAAAGATGCACTCGTTCAATCTGATGCTTCATTAGCTGCTAAAGCTGCAGGAAGACTTATATTTAGCATTCCTGATGGTCAAGATGAACTAATGAAAAAAATACGCTTTGATGCTCAGCATATAGCTGATACAGAAAACGTAGATCACCAAAGAGACCACTTCAATACCCTTTCAGACAACATTTATGCGTGGGTAAAAGAATCTAATGTAAATGATCAAAAGCTATATAAGCAGTTTTGTCCGATGGCATTCAACAACGAAGGTGCCTATTGGCTCAGTGCCGAGAAAGAAGTAAACAATCCCTATTTTGGTAATAAAATGTTGCATTGTGGAAGTGTAAAGGAAGAATTGTAAGCCAACACAGAAGTCACACACATTGGCTGGCCGCTCAATGCTAGCCGCAAACCAAAGCCAGCCAAAGAGTGTGACTACCCTGCCCGAAAAAAAGAAATTTTCAAAAATGCCTACCCGCGACTAACAAGAACACAACAATAAAATGGCAAGACAAATATGGTCTTAACCCACTTAAAATGTGAATAAAATAAAACACGATGCCCCAACAAGGTATAAAAAACATAGGGCAGATAAAGGTTTCAGTGAGATTAGCACTTTTAATAATCATTCTGCTTGACTGACAGGAAAGTGGTTCCAAAAGCCCTACGATTTTTTATACAGACCGTAATGCCCGAAACCGCAACAGAGAAAATTAAAAAACCGAATGAAATTGAGCGAATGGACAAAAATCTTAGCCAAATAAAAACGGAAATTTATGACAAATGTTCATTTGAGATTTTGGACTTTAAAACTGAATCTGAAGGCAAAGAATATAATGCTTGTCAATATAAACTGAACGGACTGAATATCTTATGTAGAAACGCCAAGATAACACCAAAAAAAGTCGGACAGTTTGTTACATGTTGGAAACGTAATAAAAGTGGAATTACGGAGCCATATAGCGAAAACGACCAAATTGACTTTTATGTGATAATCGCAAGGACTGAAAATAAATTTGGACAGTTTGTTTTTCCAAAATCCACGTTGATAAAAAAAGGAATTATGTCAACGGAAAAGAAAAATGGAAAAAGAGGATTCCGAGTTTATCCGAAATGGGATGTTGCGAAAAACAAACAAGCTAAACGTACTCAAAAATGGCAGTTAGATTATTTTTATGAAATAGACGATTCGACTGATTTACAAAGAGTGAATGAATTGTATAATAGCAAATAAAACACTACATACAACACTGTATATAGCAAATAGGGCGTTCGGTAGTTCTCGAAAATTCAGTGCTATTTACAAACACCGCCAAATCGTTGATTTGGCTTTTAAAATGAATAATATAAAAACAAAATACAACGTTTTGGCTCAGTGCAAATCTGAAAGTTTATCGCTTTCTGCGGCCCTACTTGCCATATACTAATCGTTGGCCAAAATGTAATTATAGCCTCCCTCGCACAATTTGATTAAATTTGATAAAAGCTTCTGCCATGGATATTCAGAGCATAAAATCAGAACTCGTAAAAGGTATTCTTCAAACAAACAGCAAAGAGCTGTTGAACAAACTCTACTCAACATTTAAGGCTGAAAGCACAGAAGTTGATTTTTGGAATGAACTTACCGATGCTCAAAAAGCTGAAGTTGAACTTGGGCTGAAACAAATCAAAAATGGAGAATACATCGAGTTTGACGACTTTCTGAAAAAGGTTTCATGAAGATTAGGTTTTCCTCTCTCGCTGCTTTCAAGTTAGAATTACTCCTTGAATACCTTGAAGAAAAATGGTCAGCAAGAATCAAAAACAAATTTCTTGACAAACTAAAAAGCAATTTGGCTAACACTGGCTAAATGCCATGGGCTCTTTAGCAAATCAGAAATCTGAAATATAAGATCTGAAATTCTGTTCGTCTTCGATCTCCGTCCTCAATCCTCAATAACTATCTTTAGTATCCAAAACAAAACATCACACGGCCTATCCCGATGTCTCAGGACTTCGCGGCTTTTAGCCTGGACCGTTGTCTACAATTAACTAAAATAACACATGAGATTTTTTAAACTAAATAGAAAACTGAATCTAAAATACATTTTTGGAGAAATTCTATTACTGTTTATTGGTATTAATCTTGCCATTTGGTTTAACAATTGGAATGCTTCAAAGAAAATAAATGAAGAAAAAAAAGTCGCACTAAGTAAAATCGCGGAAGAAATAAAAAATAATAAAATAGAAGTCGATTCTGTTTTAATTAATAGTCATCGAATTTTAAATGCGTATCAAGATTTCAAGAATGTATATGATGGGAATACTTCAGCAATTAATGCAAATCCAACACAACTGAAATTTCTCAATAATAAATATCCAGATTACTTTATAGTAAAAGACTCAACAGCTATGGAAAATGGAATTTTTCACTATAGAGGAGTGACTCGTATAAATTTGGAAATTCCAACATTGACTGAAATAGCCTGGAAAACGACCACTACTTTAAACGTGACAAGTGAATTCAACTACGAATGTCTGTACGAGCTCGAAAGCTTGTATAATTTACAACGAAGAGTCCAAATTGAAATAGACAAGTCTGCTGATGCTATGCAACAAGGAAAGCTAGATGAATTAATGATTATACTTGAATTTATAAATCAACTTGGCAGTCAATTACAAAGTGATTATGAGTCTGTAAAAGAGAACATTTTAAACTGTAGCTAACAATGGCTATAAGTAATTGCTTGTTCTCGCCTACCCTTCGACAGCACTTCGGCAGGCTCAGTGTGGCAGCTCAGGGCGGCGCTTTTGAAAATCCTCGCAGATTTTCAGTTTGGTGTGTACTTGCTAAGTTAAGTGCTAACCCACGCAACTACTTACAGCCAAACCGTTGTGCTTAATAAAAGTAACCAATAGTGACACTTGAAGACTTAGGATATAGAAAAGAACTGGAAAAATTCCGGAAGGAACAACAACTTGATTCTTTCGGTATTGGCAGAGTGATTAAAGTGCATAAAGATCGTTACATAGTAAGAACCGCTTCTGCCGAACTGGAATGCGAGCTTATCGGGCACTTAAGGTATACAATAGATGACAAAAGCGAACTGCCCGCTGTTGGCGATTGGGTTGCTATTGCAGAATATGATGTGGAAAAGGCGCTAATTCATGCCGTTCTACCCAGGACTTCTAAATTGGAAAGGAAGGCTATAGGCAAGGAAGGTCAATCTCAGATAATTGCCACAAACATCGACACAGGTCTGATCATTCAATCGATTAATCGAGACTTCAGTATCAACCGGCTGGAACGGTACATTACAATTTGCAATAACTCGGCAATTGAACCTGTTGTCGTCCTGAGCAAGATTGACTTAGTCGAAGAACAGGAACTTGAAGCATTGCTAACTCAGCTTAAAGAGAGAATCAAAAATACTCCTGTGTATGCGATAAGTAATCTGAGTCAAGAAGGTATAGATGATTTAAAGTCGGTTCTGCAGAAAGGAAAAACCTACTGTTTACTCGGGTCATCAGGTGTTGGAAAATCTACATTGATCAATATTCTTAGTGGAGAACAGATGATGGTGACAGGGGAAATCAGCAAAAGTATAGACCGAGGTAAACACGTCACGACTCATCGAGAATTGATTGTGCTTGAATATGGGATACTGATTGACAATCCCGGAATGAGAGAAATCGGAATAACCGATTCTCAGAAAGGAATGGAAATGACCTTTGACGAGATTTCTTCGCTTTCAAAAGAGTGTAAATACTCAGATTGCACACATACGAATGAAGATGAGTGTGCAGTATTGGAAGCCATGGAAAATGGTCAGTTAAGCTATGAAACGTATGAGAATTACCTCAGGATGGAAAAGGAAAGAATGCATTATGAATCAAGTGCTCTTGAAAGGAAAAAAAAGGGTAGAGATCTGGGCAAGTTGATTAAGAACATGAAGAAGGATCACAATAAATACTAAGCACAACAAGACCTAGTTGCAATTCCCTTCGGGAAAATGCACTTAGCCAAACCGTTGTCACTATAAGTTAAAAAAATGAGAATAACTATCATTATAATTATTCTGACAATTCAACTAGGTTGTAAAAACCGTAATGAGAAGAATATTAAGTCTGAAAATTCTGCCATCACTGAATTAGCGAAATGCAACTGCAATAATGAAGCAATTACTAAATATCACATTCTAACTAATAAAGCTGAAATTGCAATTTGTGATGGTGATTTCGATAGAGCATCCAAAAATTACTCATTGGCATTTAGAGAAATCAAAAAACCTTTTGGCCCTGATGTTTATAATGCCGCACTTTCAAATCAACTCTCTAATAATTTAGATGCAAGAAATCTAAATCTTCAACTACTCATAAATAATTCTGATGATCTAAGTTTGCTAAAGTCCATTTTTGTCAACACATATATAGATGAAAACCTTTGGAATTCTTTTATAGAGAATAGAACGACTGAATATGACTCAGGATTAAGAAATGAATTCAAATCAATTTGGGAAAGAGATCAATTGTTCAGACCACTGTACGATACTTATGATGACACTATTCAAGCAAATCGAATAATAAATATGAATAGGATACTTTCAATAATTGATTCTCTTGGCTTCCCTTCTCAGATAGAGCTCGGTTATAGAAAATCCTTAAGAGGGCAAAATCATGATGTGGTCTTAGTGCATACATCTCAAAGAAGAAGCAGAGATAAAAACATAATTGATCTTGAACCAATTCTTTGCAAGGCAGTAAATGAGGGTCGATTTGATCCTGAACAAGCAATCTCTTACCTCCATTTCCAAAATGATAAGGATAAAGGAGATTTTGAAGTTTACTCAACTTGGCAATATAAACATCACTTGTTGCCAGATTCTCTAAATAACAAAATATGGCTTGTGAATTTGAATAAGGAAAAATATGAGCGTGCTAATGAAATAAGAAAAAAATGGAATGCTGATCAATTAGATGACATTGCAACAAAATCTGATTTTATTTCAAGAAGCAACATACCGTTCATATTTACATCAGTTATGACCTTCATTGAAAATATGCCAACAGATCTTACTCTGGAAGAGGCTTTGGAACAATATAAAATGATTACTTCAGATAAAAAACCATTTAAAGAAAAGTAAAAAAATACGGTGACTAACAAGTGATATAAGGGCATACCTCGTACAGCCTTAGATCACCAAATCCGTTAGCTAACATTCTAAAGGTTAAATGAAAAGATACTTTGGAGTATTTTTAATTCTTGCTGCTCTCTACGGCCTATCAATTTCTTTACTTAAGGGCGTTCCCGACAAAGATGATTTTATTGAAATAAATGGAGAGTTAAATCACTTCTTCCTATCCTCAATAAATAGAAGTGATGAATTAGTAAACTTTAAGTTGAAAGGATTAAAAGCCACTTTTCAAGATTATTCAACAAATAAAGACACTGCAGCAGCAGTTCTTAAAAAAGGAGCTCAAATCTCAGTTCACATTCTTAAAAAGGACTCTTCTTTACTGTATCAAAATAAAGGTTTAAAAAGCTACTCATTGAAAAGCAACAAAAGAGAAATCCTCACGCTTGAAGGTAAATTGAATAGAGAGATCCTTATTCATTACATCTTCATTCCGCTAACTTCTTTAGTAACTATTATTGGGGGAATTTTACTTATAAGAAAAAGTAACATTAGCTAACACCGGCCAATATGAGTTTGAGTGTGAGTTTTCCTTCTACGCTGAAACTTAAACCTACGCTAAAGCTTCGGTTTACATTGTCGAAGGACAAGTGAGCAATAGGAATTCCAAATCAGAAATCGGAGATCAGACATCTGATATTTTGAATTTGGTTTCATAATAATCCCCATATTCCTTGATCCTTGATCTTTACTCCTTACTCCAATCTTAAAAAAACTATCTTTAGTTGCTAAACTAGAATATCACGCGGTTTATCCCGATGTCTCTGGACTTCGCGGTTTTTAGCCTGGACCGTTGCCAGCAATTAGAATAATAGAATGTACATTCCAAAGCCCAACATATTAACTGATAAAAATGAAGCCCTAGATTTCATTAAAAAATTCAGTTTCGGGACAATTATAACTTCAAAAGATAATAGCCCTACCGCAACTCACTTGCCCTTTCTTGTAAATTTAGAAAATGAAAAAATCATACTGACATCGCATTTTGCAAAAGCGAACAGACAATGGAAAGATATCGAAGAAAATAAAGTTCTAACGATTTTCAGTGAACCACACGCATATATTTCTCCGACTAATTATCAAAAAGACCTAAATGTTCCTACATGGAATTACATCGCAATACACACCTATGGAAAAGGGAGGTTGATTACAGATTCAAATAAAGTAATTGAAGTACTTGAAAGAACCATCATCAATTACGAGGAATCTTATAAAATTCAATGGGATTCTCTACCGAATGATTATAAAGAAAAAATGTCAAATGGAATTGTTGCATTCGAAATAGAAGTAGATGATTTGCAAGCCAAAAAGAAATTGAGTCAAAACAAAACAGAAATAGAACAGAAAAATATTATCAATTCCCTTTCTCAAAGTCACAACACTAATGAAAATCTAATTGCTGATTATATGAAAAAAGAATTAAAATAAAAGACGGTAACACTGTATATAGCAAATTGGGCGTGCGGTAGTTTAAGAAAGTTCAGTGCTATTTACCAACACCGCCAAATTGTTAGATTACCACCAGGTAAATATTTAAAAATTTGGCTTTTAAAATGAAAAAGATAAAATCAAAATACAACGCTTTGTCTCAGTGCAACTTAAAAAGCATATCGCTTTCTACTACCCTAATTGCTATATACAAAACGTTATGTCTAATAAGAACTAAATGAAATTAACCTTCACCCTTTTAATAATTCTAATTGGACATATAAGCTTTGCTCAAGGTACTATTGAAGCAGAAATTGATACTGCATACAATTATCAGTTCAAATCAATTAAGAAAAATAACAACAAAAAGATCTTAGTTGATAAAGGACACAACACTATATACTCCAACGAATCAGGTGTAATTACAGCCAGAGAAATGTTTCGAATCATTGAAGAAGACGGTTATGAACTGAACTTCACTGATGAAAAGCTAAGCGCTGAAAATTTAAACCCAGATAAAACGGATCTATTGGTGCTTCACGGAATGCCAAACAACAAAATAAAACTGAAAACTGACTCACTTTCTGAAACTTTGTTTGTGAGTCCTCTAGCTAATGAGGAAGTCGAAACAATTGGAAAGTTCGTTTTCAATGGTGGGGGTCTACTTCTTTTCTTAAGCCACTTTCCGAATGGAAGTGGTGCTCTTCCATTATTGGAAGCATTCAATGTGAAGTTTAGAGATGGTTATGCTAACCAGCATCAATTTCACACCAGTAAAGGAGGTAAATGTGGCCACTTCTTAATGAATTCGAACAATCAAATGGTAAATTTTAAGCACGACATATTTCAAAGTACCATTGATACATCCACAATTCCCGAAAACATAAGATTCTACTGTGGTGCTGCAGTATTTAGAAATCCTAATGATGTAATCCTTGGCTTTCCAAATAACACAATCAATTACACTCCCACGGAAGAAAACATTGATGCAGAAGAAATGTCGAGCTCCTATGCAGGTATGATAGGCTTTAGATATGGTTCAGGGAGAGTTATTATTTGTACTGATCAAGGAATTTTCCGGAGTCTAGATTTATTCATTGAAGGTGAAAAAATTCCAGTAACTATTCACGATCCCGGTTCAGAGAATGCTGGATTGTTATTGAATACCTTGAGATGGCTCACTAAAATTCAATAATTACAACAGAGCACATTGGCTAAATGCCAAGGTCTCATTAGCAAATCAGAAATCTGAAATCAGAGTTCGGAAATTTGATTTGGTTTCAGAAGAACCTCCTTACTCCACACTCCAAGCTCCTTGCTCCAAAAAAAGCTATCTTTATCCTATACCCTCTTAATTCCTTATATGCCCTGGTGGATTAGCATATTGCTTTGGTTGCTCGGCATTTATTTGCTGATCAGCATTCTCTTGTATTACTTGCAAGATTACCTCCTATTCAAACCTGAGGTTCTTCCTGCAGATTTTCAATATCAGTACGACCATCAAAAAGTAGTCGAGTACAATTTCAAAACGCGCGACGGGGCCAGTATCAATGGTCTGCATTTTAAAGTAGAAGATCCTATTGGAGTAGTGCTTTACCTCAAAGGAAACTCCAAGAGCATTAAAGGATGGGGGAAGTTTGCGGTAGACTTCAATCGTCACCGCTATGATGTGATCATGGTGGATTATAGAGGCTTTGGAAAAAGTACCGGTCGCCGATCGCAAAAAGCCATCAAAAATGATCTTCAGGCTATCTATGATAAGATCAGCACTATCGTTGATGAGAAATACATCATCCTTTACGGTCGCTCATTGGGTTCTGGATTTGCCACCAAATTGGCATCCATCAACAAACCCAAAATGCTGATCCTTGACGCTCCCTATTACAGCTTGAAGAATGTCACAAAGCGCTATGCTCCCTTCATGCCGCTATCGCTCATTTTGAAGTACCCCTTACCTACCTACAAGTGGATCAAGTATGTGCAATGCCCTATTCACATCATTCATGGCACCAATGACAAATTGATCCCTTTTTCAAGCAGTGTGAAGTTATCCAAGATCAATCCAGACCGCAGTCGACTTTGGCCGGTGATCGACGGGGGACATAAGAATTTGAATCAATTCAAATCTTACCATCAGATGTTGACCGAGATACTCACTAATAAAGAAATTGAAATCGACCTCAGCACCACCAGTCACCAAGTAAAACACGACTCTAATTAAGATGAGAATGCTGATCAAGCTCTTGCTCGTTTTGTTGGCCATCTATGTGATTGCATTCGGATTGCTTTACAGCTTCCAGGAAAGTTTGATCTTTCAGGCTGATACCCTTGAACAAGACTACCGCTTCAATTTTGATACGCCCTTTGAAGAAAGGACTATTAAAAGAAAAGATGGAGCCCACTTACACGGCTTGCATTTCAAAGCAGCCGAGCCCCAAGGGCTGATCTTGTACTTTCACGGTAATGCCGGCGACTTGAGTCGCTGGGGAGAAGTGGTGGAACCTTTTGTGAATCACGGCTATGATGTGTTGGTGATAGATTATCGGGGATATGGAAAAAGCACCGGAAAGCGCAAGGAAAGTTTGATGTATGAAGATGCAGTGCAATGGTATGAGCTGGCCTTGCAAGATTTTAATGCCGATTCAATTACAGTCTACGGTCGCTCGCTTGGCTGCACCTTTGCCATCTATGTGGCATCAAAGCGCAACCCCCAGCAATTGATCCTGGAAACCCCATTTTATAGCCTTAAGTCAGTAGTTAAAAATACCTATGCGGTTTTCCCGGTTAAAAATCTATTGAAGTTCAACTTCCCTAGCCATGAATATATCCCTCAGGTAGTTTGTCCCATTACCATAATCCACGGAACGGAAGATGATGTGGTTCCCATAGAAAACAGTCGTCGCTTGATCGAGCTGAATCCCCTAATCGACTTTAAAACCATTCCCAATGGGGAGCATAATGATCTAGCCAGTTTTGAGGAATATTGGAAGCTGATAAGAGAGATTTTAGATGTTCGAGTTTAGATATTAGATGATAGGATCCTTCTTCCTTACTCCTTAATTCCTACTCCATCACAAACTTACCGCTAAAAGACCCGGTCTCTGAGTCTAGATGTAGAATATAAATGCCATCTGGAAGCTCACTTAGATCGATCTGCTTTCCTCTGAAACCAACTTCCTCTTGAATGATTTTTCCGCTGAGATCCACCACTCTAAAGTTATATTCCCCAACAGATTGAGGGAGTTCCAAATTCAAGATTCCCTTTGAAGGATTGGGGTAGAATTTCAATTTTTGCTCTGCTTGAGCTTCCAATCCAACTGTGGCAGTTGAAACTGAATCTACCCCTCTCAAATAACAATAAAGATCTACCGCTATATTGCGATGCTCCAATTGTCTGGATCGATCATTATGAGCCAATGAAAGTGTCCAGTCCTTTTCAGGCCAATGAAAAGTGAAGTGACCGTTCAATCCAAAGCCTCCTTTACCGTATAATTTCACGGTATCTCCTAAATTATCGATGATCTGAAGTATGTCAGTATTATATCCTGCGTCCGCTTTGATACTGCTAGCACAACTATAGCTACCCTGATTGATAGTAGAGCCCGAAATGGGTTCTTTTATAGAATCCATCACCCCTGCTGGGAATAATCTATCTTGAAAAAGGCTTCGATAGAATCTAGCTACCTCATAAGATTTCGCAATCAAACCGCGATTGCCTCCATTGGTGCTAAAATAGCGTAAGAAGGTTATATTGTTTTGATATCCTGAAGCAGTCGTCCAAATCCCATTTATGGAATCCATGGTCACTGTATCGCATGAACTTATATAGCTCTCAGTCATTCCAAATGGAGCGAAAATGCGGTTTTGAACCTCCGTTTCATAAGAAGTAGGGCTAACCGAATCAATTAAAAACTGTAAGACCAAAAGATTGGCATTGTTATTATCGAAGCTTCCAGGAGTAGACTTATTCGCAGGAAAACATGGGATGAGGTCTGCAGGACAGCCAACTGTATTTGAATTCCATATGTTTGAATAACATCCAGTAGGCTGACCAGGCAACCAGTATTCATTAAGTACGCTGGTATGTGTGATCAGCTGCCTGACCGTTATACTCCCATCTAGACCCATAGCAGAGGCATTCATATGCTGCGCTATACTATCATCCATAGTCATCAGATTCTGCTCTATAAGTTTAAGAGCGATAAAATTGGTATATCCCGCCACTGCCTGAGCATAATGCCATGGTTTAGAAGTATCTACAGGGATGCCAGGTGCGCGTATTCCACTGTAAAATGTCTCAGTGCCTAGGCTGTCATCTATGATAACTGAAAACTCTATACCCTCCATCCCATAATTGCTAGTGGCATTGTCAATTATGTTTTGAAGATTGGTTCGAAAAGTATCAATGGGGACGATATTCTGAGCTTGTGAAGTCGAGATCGACACAAACATTAGAATCAAAGAAAGCGGAAGTAGGTATGCCTTCTTCATATGAATCAATTAAATGTTAAGAACATAAGTCTTTAAAGATTAGCTAAGTAAAGCTATTTCAATCGAAATTCAATGATTAATCTTCAAAGCCAACTAATCGATTGTAATTAGATCATAAAAGCTAAGAAAGGCCTGAGCTTCAAAATCCTAGCACCGATTCTCTATTTGAACTAATCCTTTTTTTTCCTAGGTTTAATATCGATTACTAACTCTACTACTTTGTTAAAGTCGATCTTCAAAAAAAGCAATGGGCCTATTAGCCAGCGGCAGCATGCAAATCTAATGCATGATGAATTCTTCAATGCTCTTAGAGAAAAAGAATATAGCAGGCTAGATAAGGAAGCTCATGTTTATCTGGATTATACCGGAGGAAACCTTTATGCAGATTCTCAGCTTATTAAGCATTTTGATGTCCTAAAAAAGCACACTTTCGGCAATCCACACTCCACAAATCCCAC
Organism: Flavobacteriales bacterium; assembly: GCA_002706365.1. Taxonomy (GTDB): domain Bacteria; phylum Bacteroidota; class Bacteroidia; order Flavobacteriales_E; family Vicingaceae; genus UBA1494. The sequence goes on from PALM01000035.1 coordinate 36,975, forward strand.
TTCTCAGCTCTCTACCCATTTGGTTGAGCAAGCCAGAAATAAGGTAATTGATTTCTTCAATGCGGAAGATTATTTCTGTGTGTTTACACCGAATGCATCCGGAGCTTTAAAGATCATTGGGGAATGTTATCCATTCGATAAGGATGCGCACTTCTTGTTATTGGCCGATAATCACAATTCTGTCAATGGCATCAGGGAATACTGCAAAAGCTCGGGTGGCAGCTTTCAATACAGTCCTATGAGGGTTGAAGATTTGAACATCGCGATCGATACCTTGGAATCCAACCTAAATATTGAAGGCAAGAAGAATAAGCTATTCGCCTATCCTGCCCAGTCGAATGTTTCGGGAATTAAGCATGATCTAGGATGGATTGAGAAAGCTCAGAATCTAGGCTGGGATGTGCTTTTGGATGCAGCTGCATATGTACCTACATCTACGCTAGACCTGAAGGAGATTAGTCCGGACTTTGTTTCCATTTCTTTCTATAAGATCTTCGGCTACCCAACCGGTTTAGGTTGCTTATTGATTCGCAAATCCTCTTTCAATAAGCTTAATAAAAAATGGTTTGCGGGTGGTACGGTGAAGCTAGCTGCCGTAAGTGCACCCTTCCATTTTTTGATAGAGAATCACGAGCGCTTTGAGAATGGAACCATAAATTACCTTGATATTCCAGCAATTAAGATTGGACTTGATTATATCGATTCCATTGGGATGGATAGGATCAATCAGCGACTGGGCTCGATCATGACTTATCTGCATTCAGAATTGAAGTCGCTTCAACACAGCAACGGACAGAATCAGGTGGATATATTCGGCCACCCTCAGCGAGAAAATATGGGTGGCACCTTGATATTATGCCTTAAAAATCCCGATGGATCCAAAATAGGATTTGAAAAAGTGGAAGAGCTAGCCAATCAACAGAATATCTCTTTACGATCTGGCTGCTTTTGCAATCCCGGTTTGGATGAAACCAATAACTGTCTCACCACCGAAGAACTTACCAAGTATTTTGAAAGCAGAGCTACAGGCACCTATGACGATATGATCAAATCGCTCAATAAAATGAGAGGAGCAACCCGCATTTCCGTGGGAATTGCCACCAATAAGAATGATATCGATCGCTTTTTGGGATTTGTGAGGGGGCTGAAGGATGAGTATGTTAATGGATAAATTCAGCTTATCAGTGGGACAATCAATTCGTAAGTTTCTGTTCATTGGTCTTATTTGTTGTCTAAACTACACTCACGCCCATCCTTCATGGGGAATAGCTGTCGACGATGAACGGAATATCTATTTTGCAGATATTTTGCACCATGATAGAGGGTCTGTTTGGAGACTAAGTAGTGAAGGAAAACTTGAGTTACTATTTCAAGATTTCCATGCACATAACGTGAGTTTAGATGCAAACTACAATTTGGTGACTGCCCATGGGGAAATGGATGAGCATTTTATGATTAGCCTGAATAAGGATGGCTCAATTGACACCTTATTCAATACCAATGACTACAAAAAATTCAATGGTGGCTGTTGTGCTTATTCTCCAAAGAATGAAATTGTATTCAGTGCTGAGCATTATTTATGGCGACTAAATAAGAATGGAAAGAGAGAGAAGTTAAGCGATCATTATTTTGAGTGGAATCAAACGGTTTATGCGGATGACAATGGCAATTATTACGGTCCGGATATTGCCGATGGAAAGGGTAAACTCATTCGAATCGATTCGAATGGCGAAGCTTCAGTGATAGCCACTGACCTTATTACGAAGCTAGAAAGACCCTATGATAAGCATGCTGATGTGCTCATGGGGATTACCAAAGGTTGTGATGGGTATATGTACATCGCAGAACTAGCCGGACAAAGGATCATTAAGATTTTGGAAGAGGGAAAGACCCAAGACTTTTATATATCAGAAGGTGATTGGGTTCCAACAGGTATCGACTTCTTTTCAGGTGATGCCTATATCTTAGAATACAAAGAAAAGAATGGTTACGCCGGGCCTAGGATCATCAAAATTGATGAGTCTGGAAACAAAAGTGAGATCTTCAATTATGATGAATATGAAGAAGGAAATGCCGCACCGCTTATAGATAAAAATAAAGGACCAACAAATTGGTGGCTCTATTCATTCCTAGTGCTGCTACTTTTAGTTATTACTCTTGGAATCTTTAGACTCAAAAACCATCGACATTCAGAAGTTAAAGCTGAATAATTTCAATCCTGCCAAACTAGATCTACGGCATCATACTTCCTTCTCCAAAATAAAACCCTTAACTTAATAAGGTATCTAGTACTTAAGCAGCAAGACCTTTCTGACAATCTGAGCTGATTTAAAGTTAATTATAATTAACTTTTATATCTTTGTAAATGAAATGTTTTGAAGCTTTAAAGCTCTTAAAACAACATGGTTGGAAGGAAAAGTCGCAGAAGGGTTCTCATCTAAAGCTTATTCATGACAAAATTGATGGAGTTATTATTTTCCCTAATCATGGTAGCAAAGAGCTTGGAAAAGGGCTTCAAAAGAAACTATTTAAGCAAGCCGGTATAAAATGAAAAAGCTAAAAAAGAAGATCGATATATGCTTTGAGAAAACAGATACAGGATATTCTGCCTACGCTGATGATCTTGGAGTATATACAACTGCGGATTCAATGGATCTTCTGACAACGAATATAATTGAAGCTTTGAATTTTTATTATGAAGACCAAGGCTATTATGTTGATCATGATAATCTGACCTTAAAACTAGATATCCCGCAGTTTTTCAATCATTACAAAGTCTTAAATGCAAAGTACTTAGCAAGGAGAATTGGAATGAACCCTGTACTTCTCTCTCAATATGTTACCGGCAAGAAAATCCCATCTCAAAAACAATCCTTGAAAATAGTAAGTGGAATTCATTCAATAGGCATGGAATTGGCTGGTTTAAAATTGAAGTAAGTTGGAAAGTGTCTACTGGAATACAATTCACAGAAGATTGATGGTACCTTGTCCGTGCCTGAAATAGGTTGACCACTTTTAAATGTGATCAACATGAAAACAAACATCAGGACTTTACGAAAACATCGTCGTTATTCGGAAGAGTTTA
>PALM01000036.1 GCA_002706365.1 Flavobacteriales bacterium
CCTGCGAAACTTTCGCGATGGCTTTTGTTTTTGACTTTTGGCTTCGGCCATGTACTTCGAAACGCAGTGAAGAAGTATGGACACTGTCACCCATTGCCCACCGTAGCTTTTGCTTCAAAAGCGTAGGAGGGACTCTAGTTTAAAAGCGAAGCAGGGATACGCCCTGTTTATTAACGATGTTCATTTAGCTCTTGTCAATTCAATGCATTGTTTTTATCTTAATGAAAAGCAATAAATGCATTTCGTATACTTTTTAAAGTGTTCAAATAATAAGGTCTACACAGGCTGTACAAACAATTTGTACGACAGAATTAGAAGACATAAAGAAGGCAAGATCTTTTATACTTCAAAACATTTACCTGTGGAGTTGATTGGCTTTATGGCAATCCCTGATGAGAAAAAGGCATTCAGACTTGAGAAGTACTTTAAATCAGGCTCTGGTAAAGCATTTGTAAATAAAAGGATACTCTAAAGCAGCGCAGTTTTGATTTTCTGATTTCTACTCTCCAGCTTCCAGCCTCCCTACCGAAGGCAGCCTCACCTAAAAAACCAATAATCCTTCTTCTCCTCCAACCCATTCCCTTCCAAAAAAGCAACAATCTCCTTCTTAGCCTTTCTTTGAGCTACTGTAATAATGACTTGTGGGTTGTTGAACTCCAATATTTGCTTGAAGGAGCTCATGATCTGTTCATAGATCTCCTGTCCGTGCTTGTTGGGGTTGTTAGATACCCATTCAAAGTCGATACCTTGCTTATTGAGCATGCGGGCCAGGTGCTTGCCTTTTGGACCGGCGCCCCAGATCACCAATGAACGTTTGGAGTCTCTTTCTAACTTCAAGAAATAGTGCAGCTTTATGGCGAAGAAGGAGTTGGCTTGATAATGTTCGTGATTCCGGCTGCTTCTTTCTGAATGGTCGCGCCAATAATGCAAGACTTCTTTTACTGCTTTTACTTTTAAGCCTTTTTCGTAGAATCTGAAGACCAGATCGTAATCTTCAGGATATCTATCTGAATTAAAAGCTCCAGCCTTTTCAAAATCATCTTTATGGATCATCCAGCAAGGAGAGGCAATCACACATTCCTGATAGACTTCATCCCAGTGATTCTCATTCACGCTCAGCTCATTCAACCATTCTTCATATTTCAAATAGCCATCACTTACTCCACCTTCTGCGAAGTACTGAACCAAGGCTGTAACGACCGTCCCTTTTCCGCTTTGCTTCAAAAGATCTAGCAATAACTCCAACTTTGTAGGAGCCATTAGGTCGTCGGCGTCCATTCTGTGGATGTATTGGCCTTTCGCATGAGAATAAGCTGTTCTCAAAGCCGGAATAATCCCATTTCCAGAATTTTTGAAAGAGTGAATTCTGGTATATTTCTGAGAATATGACTGAAGAATTTCTAGTGAATTGTCTGAAGAGCCGTCATCAACAGCAATTAGCTCCCAATTGGGGTATGTTTGGGCTAGGATCGACTCGAGGCAGTCTTTTAGATAGAGTCCGGCATTCTTTACCGGCATTACAATGCTGATCAACTCATTCATTCAGAGCGAAAGAAGGTTTCCGTGCTCCAGGCTTGCGGCTTGTCGGCAAACATCTTCTTCGTTTTGGTCCAGGTGGTTTCAAAAAGTTCAGAGTTTCTATACTCTTCTAATGCATCTTCATTATCCCAATGTGAATAGGTGAAGAAGATCTGTGGATTGTTTACGTCCTGCAGACATTCCAAATGGCTGATCCCTTCAAAACCCCTGATCATCATTTTGATCTCCATAAAGAGCTCTTTGAAGTTTTCGATCTCTTCTTCTCTGAAATGCATCTTTACAATTCTAACGATCATGGAATACGATTCTAATGGTGTCCGACTTTCGCAATCCCAGCAGCTGACTAGCATTGCCTTTATTTATTGAGATCTCCAATAGTGAAGATGAGCCAAAGATGGCCAGTTTTTCTCCTTCTGGCAAGTCGCTGTACGACTTACTTATATTCTTAATATCGTAATCACCACCTCTGAATTCTATGGTAAACTCTCTTCCACTGCCAAATGCTTTAAAAAGGGTCTCCTCAATATTGCTGATGATATTTCCATAGTGATCCACATGGATCACTATGCCCTTGATCACATTATCGTGGGTAACTGCCTGAAATGGCATGCGTTTCTTGAATCCATCGATCTGCTTACCGATAAGTGGAGCTGTTCCTCCTTTAGCGAGATGACAAGCGGCTTTGGTAAAGACATCCTTGGTGGGGAAGGTGAGGTCTTCTTCGGTTGGTGAGATGTTGAGTTCATACACTTCTTCCGGCTCTTCATCCATGATCAATGAGAATACTCCATTATCGGCCCCAATGAAATATTGACCCTTATACCTTACCAATAAATGATCTGAATTGGCATCGATCTCGGGATTCACTCCAATGATGTGAATGCTATTCTCCGGAAATGAAGAATATGCGTTCCGCAAAGTAAAAGCAGCCTCCATTATGTCGTAAGGGGGAATCAGGTGTGAAATATCTACGATATTCACTTCAGGACATTGACTCAGAATGCTTCCTTTAACCACTCCCACATAATGGTCTTTCAAGCCTAAGTCAGTGGTAAGGGTTATTATGGCCATCAGTGGATTTGCGGAATAATGATCAATTGTTTGATGTCGTCAAAAATAGTAATAATTTCGTAGGGCTAAATGGCCGTAAAGCCTAGAAACAAAAGGAATTTGTCAGAAAAAACAATCGAGATATCCAAGGTAGATCCGCTGGATCTTTTTGGAGTGAATGATAAAAAGTTGAAATTGATCCGCTCACGTTTTCCAGAGCTGAAATTGGTAAGCAGAGGAGGGAAGATCAAAGCAATAGGGGAGGCTAAAGACATTGCCCAATTTGAAGTAAAGCTGAATCTACTAATCCAGCATCTCACCAAATTCAAAGAGCTTTCAGAGAATAATATCGAGCGACTTTTAGAAGCGGATAAGGTCACTGAAGACTTAAAAGTCCAAATGCAAGAGAAAGATGAGGTGCTTTTCTATGGTAACCACGGTCTCCTAATCAAAGCGCGCACATTCAATCAGCGAAAGCTGGTGAAGAGTGTCGATAAGCACGATATGATCTTCGCTCTAGGACCAGCAGGTACAGGTAAAACCTATACAGCGGTTGCTTTGGCAGCTCGAGCATTAAAGAACAAAGAAGTTAGAAAGATCATTCTTTGTCGGCCAGCTGTAGAAGCAGGAGAGAACCTCGGTTTCTTGCCCGGTGATGTAAAAGAAAAACTAGATCCCTATCTACAGCCTCTCTATGATGCCTTGCACGATATGTTTCCCGCAGAGAAACTCAATGAGTATATGGAGAATGGAGTTGTTCAGATTGCACCTCTTGCATATATGAGAGGTAGAACGCTCGATAATGCCTTTGTAATACTGGATGAAGCGCAGAATGCCTCAAGATCACAGTTCAAGATGTTCCTTACCAGGATGGGGAAGAATGCTAAATTCCTTGTAACGGGTGATGCATCACAAGTAGATCTGCCATCAAATCAACCATCGGGATTGCTTCAAGCTATGCAAATCTTGAAGAATACCAAGGGAATCGATTTCATTCATTTTGATGGTAGGGATGTGATCAGACACGCTTTGGTAAAGAAGATCATTGATGCCTATGATATGATAGAGAAGAACAAAGCAAAATCAAAAGAAGACAAAGAAGATAAAGAAGAGAAGGAATGAGTATAAGAGCGTTGGAATCAACCGATTTTAATTTCCCCGGACAAATTGATGTATATCACGGAAAGGTTAGGGATGTATATAAGCTGCCGAATGATAAATTATTGATGGTAGCTACCGATCGGATCTCTGCATTCGATCATGTGTTGCCGAGAGCAATTCCTTACAAAGGACAAGTGCTCAATCAAATTGCAGCCTTTTTCTTGAATGCAGTTTCAGATATCGTTCCAACTTGGCTAGAAGCCGCTCCAGACCCACATATTGCAATTGGAAAGGCTTGCGAGCCTTATAAGGTTGAAATGGTAGTAAGAGGCTATTTGAGCGGACATGCATGGCGTGAGTATAGAGATGGTAAGCGCATGATCTGTGGTGTTCCTATGCCAGAGGGAATGAAAGAGAATGATGCATTTCCACAGCCAATCCTTACTCCAACTACTAAAGCTGCAGAAGGACATGATGAGGATATTTCTCGCGAAGAGATCATTGCTCAAGGCTTGGTAAGTGAGAAGGAGTATTTACAATTAGAGGATTATAGTCGCAAACTCTTCCAGAGAGGCACAGAGATCGCAGCTGAGAGAGGTCTGATACTAGTAGATACCAAATACGAATTCGGTAATAGGGCAGGGGAGATCACCCTGATCGACGAGATCCATACGCCCGACTCATCGAGATATTTCTATAAAGACACCTATGCAGATCTGCAAGCGAAAGGTGAGAAGCAAAGGCAATTGAGTAAGGAGTTTGTAAGAGAATGGCTAATTGAGAATGGATTTCAAGGACTCGAAGGACAAAGTATTCCCAATATGCCGGATGCCTTCGTAGAGAAAGTTTCGCAGCGATACATAGAACTATTTGAGAAGATCACTGCTCAAAAATTCCAGAAAAGAGATTATGATGGAATTGAATCTCAGATAGAAGAAGCCGTATTAAAGCATTTAGCTTAACAGTTTTCCGAACTGATTACTAGCTTCCTTGTTCTATTTCCTGTTATTTTGCACGCTCAAATTGAATAGATGGCTAAAAGATTCCACCCACTCACAGTTAGTGAACTAATAAAAGAAACCAAAGACACGATCTCAGTAAAATTTTCAATTCCAGCTGAATTGAAAGATGAGTATCAATATCTCCCTGGACAATATCTCACGATTCGAACAGATATCAATGGAGAAAGTATAAGAAGATCATATTCAATCTCTTCGATACCATCTGAAGGTGAGTTAAAGATCAGTTGCAAACGTGTGAAAGGAGGAAGGATGTCGAACTACTTATACGACAACCTAGCTGTTGGAGATAGTATTGAAGTAATGCCGGCTGATGGTTCTTTTACCTTAAAGAATCCAAACAAAGCATTGATCCTCTTTGCTGCAGGAAGCGGAATCACACCAATCATCTCCATTCTAAAGCAGTATCTTAAAGAAGGAAGCTCAAGAGTGTATTTGTTCTATGGAAATACCACTCAGGAAGATATAATCTTCAAGGATGAGCTTGAAAGCCTCAGAGCACAGAATGCCGATCGTATGATGGTTCAGCACTATTTAAGTGGTGATGGGGAGAGATTGGATAAAGAACGTGTGAAAAGCCTGGTAGGCAATGCACCAAAAGGTGTGGCAGATTACTATGTATGCGGACCGGAAGGTATGATGAATACTGTTCTATCTGCACTGGAAGAAGCTGGAGCTTCTAAAGATGAGGTTCACACAGAATACTTCAGCAATCCTGAAATTGAAGACACAAAGCAAGAGAAGTCGGCACCTGCAGCTCCAGTAAGTGGTGATGTAAATGATATTGTTGTCACACTAGACGATCAAGATCACGAGATTAGTCTAGAAGATGGCGAAAGCATATTGGAAGGCGCAGAAAGAATAGGCATAGATCCTCCATTCTCCTGTCATTCAGGAGTGTGCACTACATGTAAAGCGAAGCTGATTTCCGGTGGAGTGAATATGGAAAACAACTTTGGTTTAGGGCAGGATGAGATAGATGATGGTTATGTATTAACCTGCATCGGATATCCTAAAGAGCCGGGGACCAAAATTGATTGGGACCAAGTATAGCATATAAGAGCCTAGAATCTAGATTCTAGAGTCTAGACTCTAGGTTCTCAGAAAAACTACTTTTTCGCCTTCTTCTTTTTCTTTGCTTTTTTATCGTCGACGAAGGTATCGTCAACTACTTCACCTAGAACTTTAACTTCTTTAGTTCTTTCGAAGTTCTTTTTAGCGAGCATCATCTCATCATAAGTATCTCTGCGAATTTTGATGCCGCTTTTAGCTCCTTGGTTTTTAACTTCTAAATAGAAACCGTCTTTTAATTTCTTCGGTTTTGTCGATGGTCTTCCCATAGTAAATATTTATTCTACTGCTAGGCTACAACTAACTCTTCATTGAGTATGTTCGCCTTCATTTCTCCATCAGATGTAACCGTTAAAGCCTCAACTTGTTTGAGGGTGTTCAGATACTCCGGATGGTAATCGGTTTGGATTTTAATATAATTATCGGTGAAACCTCTCATTCCACCTGTTTCATCGCCACTTTCGAAAAGGACGGTGAATTTCTTGCCCACTTGAGTGTGGTAAAAATGTCTTTTCTTCTTTTCTGAGAGAATTTGCAATTGCTTGCTGCGCTCTCTTCTCACTTCCATAGGAATGTGATCGTCTCTGCGGTAGGCTACCGTGTTTGGTCGCTCAGAGTAAGTGAATACATGCAGATAGGATACATCCAATTGGTTGAGGTATTCATAAGTCTTTAAGAAACTCGCTTTATCTTCTCCTGGATAACCGCAGATCACATCAACGCCAATAGCCGCATCAGGCATTACTTTTCTAATACGCTCAATACGCTCTATGTAAAGGGATGTAAGATATTTCCTACGCATTCCTTTTAAGATCTCATCGTCGCCAGACTGCAGAGGAATATGGAAATGAGGTACAAAGCGCTCGGATTGTGCCACAAAGTCGATGATCTCATTACTCAAAAGATTAGGCTCAATTGATGAGATTCGAAAACGATCAATACCTTCTACTTTGTCGAGCTCTTTGATCAAACCGAGAAAGTCCTCATCGCTATCTCTTCCAAAGTCGCCAATGTTCACTCCTGTAAGCACTACTTCTTTCACATCGGTAGCTGCTACTTCTCTGGCTTGAGCTACAGTTGCTGCAATTGAATTCGATCTACTGCGTCCTCTTGCCAATGGAATGGTGCAGAAAGAACAGAAATAATCACAACCGTCCTGAACCTTCAAGAAAGATCTAGTTCTATCGCCTATAGAATAACTAGGGTAGAAGGTCTTAGCGTCTTTGATGTGTGAAACTTCGATTCTAGGCTCGAATTGCTCTTCTTGCCAGGCTTCTACTTTCTCAAGCAGACTGAACTTCTCAGAAGCACCAAGTACAATGTTAACGCCTTTTATGCTCAATATTTCATTGGGCTTCAGTTGCGCATAACAACCAATTACGGCAATAAAAGCGTTCTCATTGAGCCTTCTAGCTTGCTTTACAATGTTTCTACACTTCTTATCGGCCTGATCCGTAACAGAGCAAGTATTGATCACAACAATATCTGCCCCTTCCTGGAAATCGATACGAGCGTATCCCTTTTCCTGGAAAAGTTTAGCAATCCCCGAAGTTTCAGAGAAATTTAGCTTGCAACCTAAGGTGTAAAAAGAAATTGTACTGCTGTGGCGCATATAAGTTCGCGAAAGTAAGCATTTTATTGCTAAAAATCAAGGGGTTAGGGCTACTAGCTTAGTTAGAGAAGGTTAGGAAACTAGAAATCATCATCTCCTGTTTCTTGACGCATTTTGCCCCTTCTCTTCTTCTCATTAATGCGATATGTGAAGCTGAGTAAAAATTGACGAGCACGCCATTGAAATTCTGATTCTGTATAGACCTCATCAGTCTCAACTATGGATCGTCTTTTTCTGGAATTAAGCACATCTTTTACGCTTGCAACCAAGGTTCCTTTTCCCTTCATCACTTCTTTGGATAGAGAAAGGTCAAAGGTGTATAGTGATTTTCTCCTTCCTTGTGTAGTGCTTTGAGGAGCTTCATAACGCGCATTCAACTGCAGATCTGTCTTTGGCATGATCTCTAGCATAGCTACTAAACGAGAATTCATAGTGATCACATCGTTTTCCAAGACTTGATCTTCATAGCTACCTTCTGTGATTGCTCTGAAAACGTTCACAGAGGCATTCATATTGAATTTCTTAGTAAAATCGTAGCTCGCATTGAATTCGAAACCAAAATTGTTCTCTGTAGCTAGGTTAACGGGAAATCTTCTTAGGAAACCATCTTCATCGGCTACTGTGATTCGCTCTATAACTCCAGTTTTATAACGATAATAGATAGAAGAGAAGAGTGATCCTTTATCGAAGTATTTTAAATAGCCCAGTTCATATGAGTCGGTAAATTCCGGTTGAAGGTTTGGATTTCCTCCCCAGAGGTTTCTGGCATCACTAAAGGTCTGAAATGGCATCAATAAACGATAACGCGGACGGTTGATTCTTCTACTATAGCTCAACTGAAGATCGTCTTTATTTTTCAACTTATAAGTGAAATGAGCTGAAGGGAAGAGGTTGAAGTATTCCCAAGAATTTCCTTCATCAGTCAGTTTTAGCTCGGTGGCGATGTCGGAGTACTCTCCTCTAAGGCCCACTTGATAGGAGAATCTCTTGATCTCATTTCCAAACATTGCATATGCTGCATAGATGTTTTCAGTATAGAGAAAGTCGTTATTGAAATCTTCGAGTATTTCGAAGGGATCATCCGGAGATGTCCTTTCTTTTACAAAATATTCGTTCTCGATTGTCCTCAATGTTGTTCTAAAACCAGTTTCAAATAAGCCATTCTCTTTAACCGGCTGTACAAAATCTGATTGAATAAGTATGGTTCGGTTTGCTTCAAGATTACTTGTCTGCTGTTGTAGTACATCGGGACTCAATGAGCTTGTTTCATCAATATCTGATTCTTCTAAATCATCACTCTCACTCCATTGAAAATCGAAAGTCAGTTTCTTATCCTCATCGGCATATGTTCGAGTATAATTGAATGATCCTTCGATGTTTTGGCCGGTTTCCTCTTCTTCATCCTCCCTTTCCACTAAGCGATACAATTCACTGTTTGCGTAGAGGTCTCGATATTCGTAAGTAGATATATTGAGTTCATCTGAATAACGGTATAAGCCAGCCACGGTAATGGTATTCCTATCGTTGATGAAATAGTCGGCACCTGCTCTAAAATTCTGAGAAAGGCCACCTCTCTCTCTTTCACTAGTACTTTCAAAAAGGTAAGAGGTATCTGCATTTTGGAATCTTTGAGTACTCTCTCCACCTCCTGGTGAACGACGATAAGCACCGCCATATGAGGTGAAGAAGTTCGTTTTCTTGCTTCTGTAGTTTAGATTGAATGAAGCTCTGTAATTATCGGGATATCCTGCAACAGCTTCAACCGAACCATTCAAACCTTTCTGTTTCTCTTTTTTTAGAACGATATTGATAATACCTACCTCACCTTCGGCATCATAGCGTGCTGATGGATTGGTGATCACTTCCACTCTTTCGATCATATTGCCTTGAAACTGTCTCAATACGTCTGAAGTACTAGTTCCGGTGATGGAAGAAGGCTTACCATCGATCAATACTCTCACATTCTGGCTACCTCTTAGTGAAACATTACCTTCTACATCTACACTAACCGATGGTAGGTTGTCGAGAATTTCTGCTGCATTGGCTCCGGCATTGGCCAGGTTCTTCTCTACATTGAACACTCTTTTATCGAGCTTCAACTCCATCTGACTGCGCTCTTCGACAATTTCTACTTCATCTAACAGCTTCGTGTTCGGCTGTAATTGAATGCTTTTAAGGCGAAGATCCTTTCCATTGATCTTTATGTTATTCCTTTCTTGACTTTGGTAGGAAAGAAAGGTGATCTGAAGATAGTAGGTTCCATTTAATAATTGGAATTTGAAATTACCATCCAGATCAGTAGCTCCTCCTTTTACCAAACTGCTGTCGCTCTGGTCATAGACCACAACATTGGCAAAGGGAATAGGCAATCCATTCTCATCAATTACTGTTGAGCTTAAAGTATAGTAATCAGCAGATTGAGCATAGGTGTTTCCTATGCCAATCAGCAATATCATAAGAAAAAGAGAAAAGTTCTTCATTAGCTTGCCTAGAGTAGACAAGTGTAAACCGCAATGGTTTAAGGCTACCCCCTTATTTTTTTTGCAAAGGGACTAAAAATATAGGAATCTGAACGTCTTTAATTAGGTCGTTAGTAATGCTGCCGACAAATAATTCCTGAAAGAAGCCTTTTTTCTTATTACCAAGTACCAAAAGATCGATATTGAGCTTATTGATCTCTTCAAGGATCATTTCAGCAGTAGGTCCTTGAATTAATAAGCCATCGCAATCTATACCACTTGCGCTAATCTTTTCGGCATATCGTTGGATCTGACGATGCTCAGTCTTTAGCTCATCTGCAATTTCATCCCTAATATATTGTGGACCTGTTTTGTAGCTAACGAATTCCGGATCGGGTTCAGCAATGTGAATCAACCAACACTTGGCTGAATAGGCTTTGGCAAGACCTATGGATTGCTCTAGCATTTCTTGACAAAGTTCTTGATCTTCGAGGTCTAAAGTGATGAGTAGATTCTTCATTATGCTTGACTTATATGCTCAAATATATTAATAAGTAGTGATTATCCCTCAAACACTCAATATCATCCTGCATATTGGGTTTGGGTGAAATAATTGAACGATTCACTCATGATCTTTCAGTGGAATTGAAGGATCTTGTTTTCATTTCAAATCACTCTTTTTTTTACAAGGTAAATTATAAGTTGTCAGGCTGCACGTATTTTCAAGACTTTCAGCTCAATCGATCGAATTGTGTTAAAAACTCATTAAGGATCCCTAACATTTCATTAACCGATTTTTAAGTATAGCATTAATTGAATGGAACAAAAACTTCAATTTAAGCACCCTACTTTGCATCATCTAATTAAATGAAACTTATACACTTATGAACAAATTTTTCAAATATACCATGATGGCTGCATTGGCTATCTCGGTAACGGCCTGTCAGGATGATGACGATGATGACGACAATGCGAATCAAAATCCTGCTCCTTCAAATCCAGTAAGTTTTCAGTCGCACTCAACTACTGGAAACTACCTAAAATTAGATCCGGCATTTTCTTCAGTGAAAATCTATCCAATCCTTTCTTCTGAGGACCAATTGAGCGAGTCTCCAAACTTCGTTTATGGTTCAATGGCTGATGGTGCTGGCTTGTTGAAGAACAACGACGGAACTTTCACTTTGATCAATAACATTGAAGCTGATTATTCGATTGCTAGAATCACTCTCGACAAAACTTTCAAGCCGGTTAAAGGAGAGTACATTTTGAATTCTACTGCTTCAGCTTCTACAGCTCAGTGTTCTGGGTCTATGGTTACTCCTGAAGAGCATGGTTTCGGACCACTTTACCTTTCTGGTGGAGAATGGGGTGGATCATCTAAAGGAGTATTTAGAACAGATCCTTATATGAATGCTAGTGGAGCTTCTGCTGCATCAATGATTGCAGGAATGGGTCAGTGGTCAACTGAAAACGCTGTTGTTATTGGTAAAGATGCTTATGCAAACAAAACGGTTACTTTCATTGGCGATGATCATTCAGACAATAACGAGCCATCAGGACAGCTTGGAATGTATGTTAGTGATAAAGGTTCTTTCGCAAACGGAAAACTTTATACGCTAAAAGTGACTTCTCCAGGTATCAACTACGAGGTTGATATGCAAGAAGGAGTTGCTTACGACATGGAATTTGTTGAAATGACAGAAACTGATATTGCACTTCTAGACGCTGAAGCTAAGACTAAAGGCGCAATGGGATTCTCTAGATTAGAAGATATCGATTGGAGAAGAGGTTCTGCAGATAATAATAGAGAGATCTACTTTGCAGTGACAGGAAGATCAAAAGCAGGTCTAGTTGGAAAAGGAACCAAGTTTGGAAGAATCTACAAAGTAGAGCTTAACGATAATGATCCAACTGCAGCCGGAAAGATCACTTGTATCTTGGATGGTGACTTGGTTAGCGGAAATGCTGCTGATTTCCATTCTCCTGATAACATCCTTGTAACTGAGAATTATGCATATATCCAAGAAGATCCGAATGGATATGCAAGCGAGAAAGCTTCTGCTGATCACTTTGCAAGATTGTATCAGTACAATCTTAATACTGGTGTAATGAAAACAGTATTGGAGTGCGATCAAGTAGCTGCTGAAGCTGCTGGAGTTGGTACTACTTCAAGTACTTGGGAAATCACTGGTATGATCGATATTTCAGATATCGTAGGAATTAATGAAAGTTACATCTTGATTACCCAAAATCACGGTTGGGAAGATCCAGGGTTTACAGACCCTAATGCAAACCCTGATTTAACTAATCGTACAGAAGGTAGTCAATTATTTGTAGTTCAAGGTCTTGCAAGATAAGAGGAGATGAATTACATAGTTAATCTATTCAAAGGGGCGTGCCTATTGGCATGCCTCTTTTCCGTTTTCTATGCCTGCCGCTCATTGGAGGCAAATGAACTTAGTGAAGAGCTTTCTAATATTGAGACACTTGAAGCTGAGTACCTGAATTCATTGAATGAACTACATGGAGTTCTGATCAAATTGAGAAGATCTCATGACAGGGATTCGATCATGCAGCTTTATCGTTCGGCACGTAAAGAGTTTAAATATGTAGAGAGCCTCTTGTCTTTCAATGACAAGAACAACTACCTTTCACTTAATCAGCCCAATTTCATGAAGGTAGATGAGGATGCTTTTACAGATATTAAAAGAAAGAAGGCATTTGGTTTTCAAACGATAGAAGAGGAAATAGTCGATGAAGCTCCATTGGAAGAGATACATCACGAAGCCACATTTGTTCTGAACAGGATCAACTTAATCAAAGAAAATGTGGAACTGAGATACAAGAATTATCACATTTTCTGGATCATCAGAGATCAAGTTGTTAGGGTGGCAACGCTTGGACTCAGTGGCTATGATTCTCCATCTGCGAATTCTTTGATTGAGTCGGCCTATTCATATGATTTCTTATTAAAAATATTAGAGATCTACAAAGATGAGTTCTCAGATAATGCAATCTATACGAATCTTAAAGATGCATTCACAAGCAGTGCTACATTGCTTAGAGAATCTTATTTTGATTCTTTTGATAGGTACGACTTCATAAAGAAGCATACGCATACTCAATTGGAGTTATTGAAACTGATGAAGGAAGATTGGAAGCTAGAATTTCCATTTGAATTGGCGATCTATAGTAATGCAACTTCTCTATTTAGCGATACTACATTCAATATGGACCATTTTTCTTCGCAGAAAGAAATGAGTAGATTCTCGCCTGATAGAGCTGCTTTAGGCAAGCGGTTATTCAATGATCCACAGCTTTCTTTAGATGGACAAATGAGCTGTGCTACTTGTCATCAAAAGAACAAGGCCTTTACTGACGGTTTAAGTGTGTTTGAAGGACAAAAAAGGAATACACCCGCATTGGCTTATGCAGGATTTCAAAAAGCCTTTTTTTATGATAATAGAGCAGGAAGCTTGGAAGGACAGATCGTTGGAGTAGTGGAGAATGAGCATGAATTCCACACAGATCTAGAGGCAATGACCAAAAAGATCTTGGCCGATAGCGCTTATGCAGATGTATTTGATTCTACTTATGATGGTATCGTAGATGATCATACGATCAGAAATGCTATTGCAACCTATATTCGAAGCTTGCAGCCTTATGACTCAAAGTTCGATCGCAATATCAATTCACATGAGAATACGCTCACTGCTCAAGAGAAGTTAGGTTTTAATGTGTTTATGGGTAAGGCTCAATGCGCTACTTGTCATTTCCCACCGAATTTCAATGGTACAATTCCACCTTACTTCACAGATTCTGAGATGGAGTTGATCGGAGTGCCGGAAAGTGCCGACTCAGATAAGATAGATGATGATCTCGGTAGATATGAAGTCTTTGGAACCGAAGAGCGAAAGTTCTTCTTCAAAACCCCTGGCATTAGAAATATTGCTCTCACAGCACCATATATGCATAATGGAATCTACTCCACTTTAGATGAAGTTGTTGAATTCTATAATCACGGAGGAGGAGTAGGCATGGGAATGGATTTGCCATTTCAAACGCTACCAACTGACTCACTGCATCTGACTGAGGAGGAACAAGAAGCCATTATTGCTTTTATGAAAACCCTTACTGATAAGGAATTTGAGAAATTGGAGACTCAAACGGCAATTAAGTAATTGATTTTAGATAGTATTCAAAACAAAAAGGCCCTTGAGAATCTCAGGGGCCTTTTTTATGAGTTGAAGTTGATCTTAATGATTGAACTTGATCTTTGAGAGGAAATACACATTTCGTTTTCCTTCTTCTTTGTTTTTGATCTTCTGCGAACCGTGGGCAATGAAATAGTCATCATACCAGTGAATTACTCTTGAGAATGCTCTCTTTTCTTTGCTTTTGTCACCTTCTAAAGTCAATTCGATCTCAGAGGATTCAACATCTATGATTACTTCGCCATTCTCAAGATCAAATGACTTTATCACGACCTTATTTCTGTTGCCATAAGCCATTTTTAGCGAACCATCATCTGCTTGTGTAAGTGAGATGAATCTTTTTCTACTGAAGGGCTTATAGCCTGGATCAAGATCGAATGTATGATCCCAAACAAGATCACCGCTATTTGAGAATTTGGCAATGACTGCATGAGTATATTGATATCCATCAAATACATAGGTTGTGGTAGTCTGAGCTTGTCCGTTCACATAGGTTGTAGTAGTAACTGCACGAGTAGTTTCGTAAAATGCCTCCCCTACAAAGATGTATCCATCATCTGTTTTGATCACATCATGAGAAGCGATCAGATAGCTAATATTGAGTTCTTTTCCCTTTTTACTTTTGCGCTTTTTCTTCTTTTCAATCTTTTCTTGTCTACGCTCTGGAAGATAGGATAGGAAATTGTCGAGATCAAGGAAGTTGTAGTACTTCAGGAATTCCAGTTTCTGGTCTTTCATCTTTCCGATGTACAAACCATTAGAACCGGAACTCTTAGGAGTACTATAAGTACCATTGAAAATATATTCTTCATTGTCAATTCTTGAAGCTGAACTGCTCATCAACTGATGCTCATCATCAGTTTTAACCTCATAGAATTCTTTTTTTCTTCCTTCATCATCGTATTTGATCACAAAGGTGTTGTGAGACCTCTTGCTTTCTATTGCTTTGATAAAAAGGAAAACTTCTTTTGAAGCTCCTAGTGTTTGCACTTCCATGATCTTAAGATCTTTCAATTTGAAAGCCGGTACAGAAATAGGTAAGATCCTCTTGATACCTGTATTCCAATTGATTCTCCATACTACAGGCTCTCTTTTAAGTTTACCCACAGCGAAGATCACATCGTCTAAAAGGTAAATGCTCTTAATAACGGTCTTTTTTGGTAGCTCACCTTTAGTTGATATAATTTCTTCAGTTTCTGATAAGTATGTAATGATCTGAAAATCAGATTTTCCCACTTCTTGATACATAGAAACCACTTTTTCTTCGGTTTCAATAGTACCTATGAGGGTTAACTTCTTATCAAGTATCACTTTCTCTTGCTTGTCGAGCTCAAGACTTGTATTGTAGAAATCGTAGAACCAATCGCGTTCTCCTTTTTTGGTGTCGTCATCCTTCATAAGCAATAGCATTCCGCGATCGCCCATTGGGTTTATTTCTTTGAGATCCACATCGTCTTTAAGGTCGATCTCGATTCTCTCTAAGTACTCGATCTGTGCATTGATGAATAAGGGGGATAGTAGCAGGCATAAGGCCAGTAGTCTTGTTTTCATGTTTAGTTAGGTAAAAAATAAAGCCTGCAAATACGCCATTTTTTTACTAATCGATAGAGAGAAGAATACGTTACGATCTTATTTAAATTCTCCTTTCCAACCAACGCGAAAAGATCAGATCATGCACAAAATACTTGCCTTCTTCCCAGGCTAGCATTTCCTTCTCTTCTAGTGATTTGATGGCTGTACTCACCGAGCTTGCAGCTCCAAGTTCGTGTGATCTTAGAAAGTTTTTTGCCAAGGGATTTTCTACCCTTCGTTCTTTAGCAATTGCCTTCAATACTTTCCACTGCATTTTGGGCAGTAGATGAAAGTAATTCGAAAATACTGGGCTCTCCTCTTCCAGAATCTCATTGATCAATTCTTCAAGACTTTCCATACTAGGCTCTCTGCCCAAACCAAATAGTCTATTGCATAATAGCTGTATGGAGTAGGTCTGTCCTTCCGACCAATAATAGACTCTCTTTAAGATGTCATCGCCGATCTCTCTTCCATCTTCATTGAAATGACGCTTTATGAATGGAAAGTATGACGTTCTTGGTATGGGACCAAGAGCAAGCATGCTGCAGCTTTTATAGAACGGACGATTACTATCTGAAAACATTGCTGTCATTAACTTTCGATGACTTCCGCTAAAGATGAATCGAAGGGTAGGAAATTCCTGCATGAATGAACGAAAAACTGCCTCGCCATTCTGTTCCGTATAACGACTCACTTGCTGAAATTCATCAATAGCTATCACCACTTGCTTTTTTCGATTACTCAAGAATTCACCTATACTTCTCAAACTCTGTTCACCACTTTTCTTGCCGCTAAGTCCTAATGTGAAGTTTGGATGACCACTATGCGGATCAAACGAAAGACTTAAGCCTAAGGCTTGCATTAGACTGCTAAAGGAATCGCTTATGCTCTTTTCTTCACTACGACCAAAGCGTTTGAATACGGCCTCTACGATCAATTCTACCGCCTGATCCATATTTCTGCTGGCCAAGAGGTCTATATAGATAACTTCAATTTTCGCCGATTTCTCTTTTTCGCTTAAGAAACGCTTGATCAAAGCAGACTTACCCAATCTCCTCCAAGAGAAAAGAACTACATTCCTCTCATTGTGTAAATGATTGTTCAATGCAGCCAACTTGCTTTCACGATCACAGAAGTAGTCTGCTGAATGATATCCACCTAGAATAAATGGGTTTTTAACCTCCTTTTCCATAGTTTTTATGTATTTCGTAAATAGCGTTACGTAAAAGACGTAATAAAGATACGATAATTTTTTGAAGGATCGAAGACGGAGGTCGAAGACGCCCTAAGTATTAAACTTTTGATTTGGAAGATAGAATGTTGTACCTTTTATAAAAGCTTTGATATGTTCGGTTTCCAGTCATTAAACGTTTATAAGAAAGCACAGAATTTCAATGTTGAAGTAAGAAAATTCCTGAATAGGAATAATTTTGATTATTCAACAGAAAACCAGCTTAGACGGGCTGCATTAAGTGTTGTACTTAACATCTCGGAAGGAAATGGACGATTCACAGATAAGGATAGAAGGAGATTTTTTATAATGTCTAGAAGTTCACTTTTTGAATGTGTAGGTGTTTTTGATACTCTAATCCTAGAGGAAAGCATGAAAAGAGAGAAGTATAATAGTCTCATGAAGCTCGCAGAAGAGCTTTCCAGGATAATTTATACCATGATCAAGAACCTATCCTAGAACAGTTATCAAAACTCCGTCTTCGATCTTAAGCAATATGCCTTCCTCGACCTCCGTCTTCGATCTCCGCCTTCGATCTCCGTCTTCGATCCTAAACTATTTATTACCTTCTCTAGTTACAGCCTTTTATTCTTTAGAGGAAGGTACAAATACCTTCTCAATCGCAATCCCAAACACTATCACAAAAGCAGGAGCAATCAAATTGTACCACAAGTATCCGATCTCTATAACTTCCATTCTATTCAAAGTATAGAGTACTATTATGATTGCCTGTGAGATCAAGGCTGCGATGAATACCGCATTTCCTTTTACCCATTTGATGAAGAAAGCCACTAGGAAAACTCCTAGAATAGTACCGTAGAACAAGCTTCCCAATATATTAACAGCCTCGATCAAATTGTCGAAGAGCTTAGCCAGAGCTGCAAATCCTATGGCAAACACACCAAAGAGCAAGGTGAATAATTTGGATCTGCTTAGGTAGTGCTTTTCGGATCCATTTTTCACGATGTTCCTTTTGTAAACGTCAACGGTTGCAGTGGAAGCCAAGGCATTGAGTTCAGCAGAGGTAGACGACATGGCAGCAGAGAAGATTACTGCTAAAAGCAGACCTACAATTCCCACGGGAAGGAAGTTGATTACGAAGGTGATGAAGATATAATCATCATCCTGGGTTTCCGCTGTAGGTTTTGCTTTCTCGATTACTGCTTTTGACTGCTTCATCAAGGCAAACTCTTCTGAACTTACAGCCTTGATCTCTTTTTCTAATTCCTTATTGTCCGGACTGGCTTTAAAGTTGTCGAGCAGAATCTGCTTCTTCTCGAACAATTGGTTTTGACTTTCCTCCAGACTGTAATACTCTTCAGCATATTCCGAATTCTTTACCAAGTCTACATTGGCTTGGTTGAAGTGGAGGGGAGGCATCACAAACTGATAAAAAAGAAAGACCAAGACTCCCACAAAAAGAATGAAGAACTGCATGGGTATCTTAAGTAATGCATTGAACATTAGGCCCAGCCGACTCTCTTTCACTGAGCTGCCGCTCAAATAGCGCTGAACTTGCGATTGATCCGTGCCAAAATAGGATAGCTGCAAGAAAAGTCCGCCTATGATCCCCGACCAAATATTATATCGGCTAGATGGATTGAACTCCCAATCGATCACTTCCATTTTACCTAGAACTCCCGCCAATTCAACTCCCCGACTGAAATCCATTCGGTCGGTTAGAAAACTGATCAAAAACCCACAGGCGATAAACATACCCAGGAAGATCACTGCCATCTGTTGCTTGTGAGTTTGACTCACCGCCTTTGTACCTCCTGACACTGTGTAGATAATCACTAAAACTCCAATGAATAGGATAGTGAAATTCAAACTCCAACCAATGATCTGAGAGAGTATGATCGCAGGTGCATAGATGGTGATACCGGCCGCCAATCCTCTTTGCAATAAGAATAGAGAAGCGGTAAGCAGTCTGGTTTTATTGTCGAAGCGGTTTTCTAGGAATTCATAAGCTGTGTATACCTTCAGCTTGTAATAGAGTGGGATGAATACGGTAGAAATGATCACCATGGCCAGGGGCAGACCAAAGTAGAATTGCACAAAACCCATCCCTTCCATATAGGCTTGTCCTGGTGTCGACAAGAAAGTAATCGCAGATGCCTGAGTGGCCATTACCGACAAACCTATAGTCCACCAATTAGACGATTTATCTCCCAATAAATAACCCTTGATGTTCTTGCTACCTCTACTTTTCCATACGCCAAAAGCGACAATGAAAAAGAGGGTGCCCAGAAGCACTGCCCAGTCTATCCAGCCTAAATCAGTCATACACTATACTGATTGGTGATCAATAAGAATAGAAGGATCAAAGCTACTTCAAAGAGCAAGACAAAGACATAGAGTTTGCTCCAGCTGCTAAAGAAAGGAGGTTTTCCAAATGAGTCTACTTCTTTATTCTTGTCCATAAGCCAATAAGTTCGCTAATAGTCTATATGCTCCAGGCACACCGGCTGGCAACTGCCTGAAAAATGAAATCCCTGTATAAATGAAATGACCATCTCCATGATCAGCCACTAAAAGACTACCACTCAAGCTTTCTTCATTGGGATCGTTCCAGCTAATGATTGACTGATAAGCCTCATCCCATTCTGAAGCAAAATACAAACCTCTTTCCTGAACCCAATTTTCGAAATCTTCTGCTGTTAATTTGTTTGGTTGATTCAATACTGCATGATCAGATTTGATAAATATAGGTTCGGCATATTCATCGGTTACCCTACCTCTGCCCAACTTAAGAGGGTAGGGGCCAATCTCGTCGCTCTTCAATCCTCTTGAAGTATTGTATTGAACTACTACAGTTCCTCCTTTTGCCGCAAAGTCGTTGAGCAACTGATTTACAGAGGCGATCTTCTCTTCTGTATTATAGGCTCTAATTCCTACCAATACCGACTGGAAATCACTAAGGTCTGCGGTGAGGAATTCTTCTGCTGTGAAACGCTTTACCTCGTAACCAATCTGTTCTAGATTCTCATCCACAAGATCTCCGGAACCTTCAATGTAGGCTAACTTTTGCTTTTTACCGTTCAAATTGAACTTCACTAATTGAATTTCGGTTTCGGGAAACATCACTTGCGGACGAATATGATCATATTCCATTCTCTGAATTGCATAAGCACTTTGATCGCCTATATTGAACTTAAGTTTGCCATTAGAGCTCTCTTTAGGCGGTATAACCCTGAAAAGCACATTCTTTTGTTGTCCTTTCTTTTCCAATGAGATCTTTTGCATGCTAGGTTCAACCTTCCAACCTTCCGGTATGATAGGCTCAATGCTCACTTCCATGCTGTCTTTATGCGCTTCAGCTATCAGTCTGATCTCCTTGCTTTCGTTGGAAACGAAGAGTTGGGATTCTTCTACTGAACTTAAGGTAGCTGAAGGACTCATCACTACATCTCGATGTAGCTCTCCTTTGGCTCTATCGGTCCATTTGTAATCCAATTCTTCTTCAAATTCGATCGCATAACCGTTAAAGTCTATGGTGTATTCAATACTGCCTCTTGGTTTGTTTTCTGGAAGACCATAATATTGTAAGGTCTCACTCATCATCATCCATCCAGCAGCATGACTAGAAAGCCAATAAGGATGAGACCTTCCGGTGAAGTATTTTGCGTCAAAAGTAAAGTTGACACTGTACTCCTTATTCTCGATCAGATTAGAATCTAGGCTTTTCGACTGATCAGCATAACTAATCGATCTTAATGTCGCATCGACCTCAGATCGTTTAACCAGGATGAAATTACCATTTAGAGCTTCTCTTGAAACCAAATATTCATCGCCCAAAGCTTCAGCATAGATGCCGGAAACAGCAAGGATAATGCAGTTCAGGCTTTGGAGCTTTTCATCTTTATAAATACTCTCTTCCAATCCACTAATTAGTTTGTGAAGCTCAAGTAGATCATTCAAAGAGGCCGATGGATCATTGATGTCATAATCCGCCAAGATGGCTTCGATCTGCTTTTCTACTTTATCACCGTTTTCAATTCGACTCCAACTTAAGTCGATACCTTCAAAAAGATCAGATTCTGCTTGATGGCCTGCGGTATGTTTTAAGTATTCGATTTGGCTGCCTCTGCTTCTTGCCGAGCCAAAGCCCTGACTGCGATGTTGAGAGCGTGCATCAGCCGCTATCTCAGAGTAGGAGAGACCTAAAACAGGATTGTAATCGCCAATATCGATCTTGATATAATCATCTTCTTTAGCTGCTTTTTCAGGTAATTGACGATCCCACCATACTGACGTGTTCCAAAGAATTCTCTTGCTTTGCCATACATCTACATACTTCAATTGGTCGGTAAAGGCCTCAGGGTCGGCTGCTAGTTTGAATGCTTCTTCTGCAACTATGGCAGATGCTGTATGGTGCCCATGACCGCCTCTTCCATCTGGAGGGAAACGGGTCACGATCACATCTGGTTGGAATTTGCGGATTACCCATACTGCATCCCAAAGAATATCTTGTTTGTTCCACTTCTCAAAAGTCTCATCTGCAGTTTTAGAATATCCGAAGTCTTTTGCTCTGCTGAAGAATTGCTCTCCACCATCTTCATTCCTTGCTTCGAGTAGCTCTTGAGTTCTCAATACACCTAGGGCATCTCCCTTTTCTGTACCGATGAGATTTTGTCCGCCATCACCTCTAGTTAGAGACAAATATGCAGTACGAACCTTTTTCTCATTCTCCAGCCAGGCGATCAATCTGGTGTTCTCATCATCAGGGTGAGCAGCGAAATAAAGCACATTACCAACCACTTTTAGCTTTTGCAGCTCGTGATAGATCTCGGAAGAGCTTTCTACTTTGCGCTGGGCTGATAGGCTTAGACTAAATGAAAAGATTAGTAAAAAACTGATACAGATATTCTTCATGATTGGATTTGAATAGAAACAAAAAATAAGGCTCACCAAAGATTGATAAGCCTTAAACAAATTTAGGAGTTTTTGTTTCTAATTATAGCTAACTCTTAGACTTCCTCCCGACAATGGAATAGAATCTATAGTAGTGGATAATTGGTATAGAAATCCCTGAAAGTTAGCTTCCACCACCTTCTCGGCTTTGTCATGCTTTGTAAGTTGAAAGGTTCCTCTACCAAATATATAAGAAGTGCTATCGTTCAATCTATAAGCAATAGTAGCAAAATCTCCACTTAATGTATCGGATGGATAATTATATGTAATCGGATCTGCATTAGGAGGAATCCCAATCGCTATTTGGGGATAATTGGATGATATTCCATCTACTCCGGCTAAAATTATGCTGCTAGAATCTAAGGTTCCAGTCACTAATGCAGGTTCGTATACTTGTCCGTCTATTGTGGCCTTTATATAGTTCCCCGTCACCTCCTGAATTAATTCTTCTGCATCATCTTCAGTACAACTGATGATAGAAAAGAATAGCAGACCGATTAGGGCAGTTAGCTTGAAAGTTTTCATAGAATGAGAAGTTTTAATTGGTTTTTAATTGCTTAAAGATAGTTGCTCTTAATTAAATCATAGAATTCCTTTGAATAGGGTTAGCAGTAATTGCTTAAATATCGCTCTTCAGCAATCCGAAATAAACACTATCTAAAAACTCCCCATTGTAGAAATAATTCTCGCGAAGGTGTCCTTCTTCTCTGAAACCAACCTTATTAAGGAGTTTAACAGAAGGTACATTCCTCGGATCCACATCGGCCATCATAGAGTGAAAATTCATGCTTTGAAAGCCGTAATCAATTGCCAGTTCCAAAGCTTCTAGCATATAACCTCTTCGGCGATAATCTGCATGCAGTCCAAAGCCTAATTCTCCGCGATAATTCTTGAAATCAATTCGCCAAAATCCGATATAGCCAATTACTTCATCGCCATCTATCTCACTGATCTTCCAACTAAGACCTTCACCCCTTTTGAAGCTTTCGATCATGGAGGATACCCTATCTCTAGCCTCAGACTTCTTTTTCATAGGGTCCATTCCCAAATACTTCATGAATTCCACATCTGATCGCATATTGAAGTAACCATCTACATCTTCAGGACCAAAAGAACTGAGTTGGATCTTTTCTCCTCTTAAGTTTGGAAACTCTTCCGGGAAATTGATCTGCGGCTTCATTTAGATTGGGAATTGGTTTCTATCGATAGATGGATCCAGCTCTTTGGCTTTATCAAAACTGGCTTTAGCTTTTTCCATTTCTCCGCTAAAGTAATAACTGAGTCCTAAATCCGTATGGATCTTGGCCACATTTGGCTGAATACTTCTGGCTTTTTCCAGCACTTCAATTGCTTTATGGTAGTTTTTCTGAATGCCATAGGCCGTGCCTAGATTACTCAATAGTTGAAAATGCTGAGGAGAGAATTCAAGTCCTTTTTCCATAAGTTGGATGGAAGTTTGTAATTGTCCTTTCTCCCTGCCGTAGGCTCTTCCAAGATACAGGTAGATGTCGGCCTGTCTGTGATTATAGGAAAGGAGTTTCTGATATGCAGCAATACGCTGATCCACATCTTTATCTGATTCTAAGACAATGAAGATGTTTTCCCATGTTTGCTGATGCTGGTTGTTGATATTGAGGATCCTGATATAGTATTGGAGGGCTGCATCCAGATCTTTCTTTAATTCCCATTGCAAATTGCCCATTAGGATAAGCGCATCTATGTATTCAGGATATACATTCAATGCTCTTTGAAGATATTTCTCAGACTCCAATAGCAGTTGTTGTCGCTTTTGCGGATTGTTCTCCGCGACAGCCTCCTCACTGAGGAGTCCGCCAGCCATCACATTGCTCTTTGCGCCATTCACGGATATGTTAGCATCATTGACAGAAAGGGTCAGGTTGTTCTTCCAAACCATATTTCTATCAATGGTCTTTACAGTGTAGAGAAGAAAGATCATAGCTAAAATTGCATTGATCCATTTTTGATTCTTATACCAACCACCTGCAAAGTCGGGCAAAGCGAATAAGAAGAAGTGTGCAGCCATCAGGCTAAAGCCCAAAGAAGAGACATATACAAAGCGCTCATTCATGAATGCGCCAATTGGAAATAGCAAGTTGGATGCAATGCTCAATGGAATGAAGAAGACCAAGATTGCAAATCCATAAAGTTTACGCTTTATTAGACCTTGAATAGAGAAGAAGATCAAGAATAGATAGAGCACAAGACTCAATAACACCATTGGATCCTGCCAGCTTAAAATTGGAATGTGCTTAGGGTAGTAATCGTAGGTTAATGGATGGGGGAAGAACAGCAGCTGAACATACTTTCCCAAGGTGTACATGATAGTAGCGTACTTATCAGAGGTAGTGGCAAAAAGGAAAGGATCGTTCATGAGGTTATCCGCAACATTCTCTAAGCCTCCACCTACTACTTTATATCGAATAAAGAGCCAAACAAGAGCTACTCCCAGAAAGAGGGCAGAAGGCATAATAGCAGACCTTAGCTGTTCTTTTCTAAAGAAATAAATAGCAAGCGGGAAGATTCCCAACCAAGTGATTGCACTTTCTTTGGCAAGGAGGGCCAGAAAGTAGCTGACAGACATATAAAGAAGCCATTTATTCTCTTTCTCATCAATGAACTTTAACAAGGCAAATAAGCTAATCAGTTCAAGGAGGAAAGCAATGATCTCATCTCTACCCTTGATATTGGCTACAACTTCTGTGTGAATAGGATGAAAGAACCAGATCAAGCTCGCTAAAAGCGCTAATGACATCCAGGGATGAGCCTTGTCAGTAGACAAAAGCTTTTTGAGTACAATAAAAAGCAGGAAGCCACTAAGAATATAATAGAGCACATTGAATAGATGGTAGAGCCATGGACTGTCGCCCACAAAAGCATACTCTATATTGAACATCACCATAGATAGCGGTCGATACCTTCCACCAGATACAAGTTCTTTCTTGCTACCGTAAAAACCGACAAACTGGTCATTTGAAAGTTGATCCCAAATACCATTAAAACCCTTTTTGGTGAACTGATTGTCATGGATCACAATGGCATCATCAAGGGCAAAATCATGACCTAATGTATTTCCATAAAGCAAGAAACCGCAAATTGCAAAGAGCAACAACACTTGCTTATGACTGATATTTGTGAGACTGAATTTCAAGCTAATGCTTTTCTATAGTAATACCGAAGATGGTAAAAGTTCCTTTAGCGGCTTTCTTTTTGGCTTTTTGCTCTTCTACTTCGTCCTTTTCATCTGTGAGATGAAGTCTCTTCTTAAGTTGAAAGAACATACGGTCGCTCAAATAATTGATCGTTTCTCCGGTGTCGTAAGTAACTTCTGAATCCTCTGCTTCGTCTTTTACAAGAGATTGCTTCACTTCTGCATCCACCTTCTCGGCTTTCTTACTCACATTAGTCGATTGTGCATTTGCACTTTCACTAAAAGCAAAAGCGAAAAGCAGAAGAAGCAGACTAATGATATATTTGATACGAATATGAGGGGCTATCACGGTAACAAATTAAAAGAATTGCAATTTAAGGATTAGAGAGATTGGGAAAAAAATGCCGCAATTGTGAAACTAGCTTGGAAGCCAATGCTAAATATTGTTGGGCGTGCGGACAAGCCACTTATGGAGAGGAGGATATACTTTCTTTCTTCAAGCATTTTTTGAATGATTACTTCACCTTTGACTCCAAGATCTTCAGGAGTGTAGGGCCTTTGTTCTCAAAACCCGGTTTTCTCACTTTGGAGTATCTCAAAGGGAAAAGGGTTAGTTATATTCCACCACTAAGACTATTCATTTTCTCATCCATCATTTTCTTTCTACTCTTGAGTGTGCTAGATCAAAGTAGCACTGAAGCGGTGAATAGCAGTGATGAAGCATATTGGGATAGTTTCTTCGAGTCCTGGCTGCCTAAGCTCTTTTTTATCCTATCACCACTCTTTGCCTTGCTTTTAGCCATATTCTTTAAAAAGCGTAAAGGGTCTATGTTGGTGCACTTTCTCTTTTCTCTTCATTTTCACTCCACTTTATTTAGCTCAGGACTGCTATATCTCATCATTTCCTGGACATTCGCTCAGTTTGAATTGCTAGTATTGAACCAAGTACTGATAGCTGTATTTAGCTTGTTCATCCTATTCTATTTATTCAAAGCCTTACTCAATGTTTATAATGAAAGTATTTTTGGAACTATCTGGAGATTTGTCCTGTTGAGCATCATGTATTTGTTTTTAATGAGTGGTTCAATGCTTCTGTTAGCACTTCTAAGCAGTTAACTTTGTATAAATGAAAGGTACCCTATCAAAAATGCCGGTGAAATATGCTGATCCGGTCCAATATTTCTTAAAGCTTGAAGAAGAGCCGGTGCTGGTGAACGACTGGATTGGAAAGACAGTCAAGCTCAGCTATACCGGTAATATCTATTGTATCAATTGCGGTAGAAAGACTTCCAAATCCTTCAATCAAGGTTTCTGTTTTCCCTGTTTTCGCGATGCTCCCCAAAATGCCGAATGTATCATTCGTCCGGAACTTTGTCGCGCCCACTTGGGTGAAGGTAGAGATCCGGAATGGGAAGAGAAGCATCACAACCAACCGCATGTGGTTTATCTAGCCATCTCCTCCGTTCCAAAAGTCGGGGTGACCAGAGCCACCAATGTACCCAGTCGATGGATCGATCAAGGAGCTTGGAAGGCTGTAAAACTGGCTGAAACACCAAATCGCTATCAAGCTGGAATGATAGAGACAGATCTAAAGCAGTATTTCTCAGATAAGACGCCTTGGCAGCGAATGCTAAAGAATGAACTGGCAGATGAAGTTGAAGTCTTGGAGACCAAGAATAAAATGCAAGAACTCATGGAAGATAAGTACAATGAGTTCGACAGCTCAGATGATGAGATCTATGAGATGAAGTATCCTGTTATTGAGTTCCCGACAAAAGTAAAGAGCCACAATCTCGATAAAGAACCTACCCTTGAAGGCAAATTAATGGGAATCAAAGGTCAATACTGGATCTTCGAAGGCGGTATAGTGATCAATATCCGGAAGTATGGGGGGTATGAGGTGGAACTTTTAGTGCACTGAAGTACTACTTAGTTCAATAAGTAAATTGATCGAATGAAGTGAAAATTGTTAGGCCGAGGTCGAACCTGCCTGCCTGCAGGCAGGGATCGAGGCCGACATTCGAATGTGCAACACCTTTGCGACCTCTGTGCAAAGCGAAGCGCCTTAGCGAAGCCCCGTCCCTCGATACAATTCCGCGAAGCGGAATCACTCGGGAGCCATCGGGGCTTTTGTGGTTAAAGCAGATGTATTTTATTAACGAAATCCAATTTACTGAGAGGCCAATACACTCAATAGTTCCTCCATCTCCTCATCTCCAATCCCCAGATGAGTCACAAAGCGAATCTTTTGATGTCCCATGCCCACAGCTAGAATATCTTTATCTGCCAGCGACTTGATAAAGTCATCTGCCTTCACATCATCATTCAATTCGAAGATCAGGATATTGGTTTCTACGGGAGAAATGGACTTCACAAATGATTTGTCTTTTAGAACATCTGCGATCTTAGCAGCATTCTCATGATCATCGCTCAAGCGATCGATATTATGTTCGAGTGCATAGATTCCTGCTGCTGCTAGCAATCCCACTTGTCGCATACCTCCGCCCATCACTTTTCGAACTCTCCTCGCTTTGTAGATGAACTCATTAGAGCCGATCAGCAATGATCCCACCGGACAACCCAATCCTTTTGAAAGACATAGGGAAATGCTGTCGTAAGGAGCGGCAAATTCTTTTTCATCGATTCCCTTTGCGACAATCGCATTGTACATTCTTGCTCCATCTAAATGCAAGGGAATGCCTTCTGCCTTGCAGAGCTTGGAGATTCGATTCACTTCATTCTGATCCCAACAGCATCCACCTCCTTTATTGCAAGTGTTCTCTAGAGAAACCAATTGGGTCTTCGGAAAATGTACATCATCTGCATTGATATTCTTCTTGACATCCTCTGCTGTAAACCTTCCGCGATCACCGGCTATTAATCGAACTGATAGACCTGAGTTGAAGGCAATTCCACCTCCTTCATACCAATAGATATGTGAAAGATCACTGCATATTACTTCTCCCGGTGCATTGGTGTGGACTTTTATAGCGATTTGGTTTGTCATGGTACCCGATGGACAAAAAAGAGCGGCTTCTTTGCCAAATCTTTCTGCTGCCTTTTTCTCTAATTCAATTACTGTAGGATCATCACCTAACACATCATCACCAAGCACAGCCTCCATCATATAGGATTTCATTTCTTCTGTCGGCTGGGTTACTGTATCACTCCTAAGGTCGATTATCATAGATTTAGTTTTGTATTTTCGTCGCTATGTCTACTGCCCATAAAAATAAGTCAATTCAAAAGATTGCCTGTCTTTTTCTTCTGCTTGTTTTGGCATCCTTCCAACTAAGGTCTCAAGAGACAGAAGGTGAGGAATCTACTGATAAGTATGGCAGAGATTTGGATGAACTCACTTTAAAGAAGAGAGGTCCGAACCTAGACCGCTACGGACATCTATTCATAGGATATGGTTTTATTGTTGGTCCATCTGAGAACGACAGCGCACAAACAATCCCGGTGAACTCATCTACATTCACCTTAGGTTGGTTATCAAAGTGGCGGATCAACCGTTGGTATGAATTGGGATTTGATGTCGACTATCAATACAGCTCGTACAAGATAGAACAAGATTCCTTCAAGCTAGTGCCAAACAACACCTTACACAAGAAAGAGAAGCTGGTGTTTAACCGTATTGAAGTAGCTCCATTTCAACGATTCAAATTCAGGAATCGATATCACTCTACTGGAACCTTTTTAGATATGGGAGTCTTCTTTGGCTACAATTATCGAATCAAGCATCAAACGGTAGAAAAGGATCGAGTTCCGGGTGCCGATAGAACGCGTACGGTGAACCTTGGTTTGAATTACACTCAAGATTTCAATTACGGTTTAATGGCCAGAATAGGCTTTAATCGCTTTATCTTCTTTGCCCGCTATCGCTTCTCTGATCTATTTACTGAAGAAAGCGAGCTCCCAGAACTACCGAGGTATAGTGTAGGATTGAAGATTGGGATACATCAGTAGTTTTTGAGACAGAAGAGTCTAGAATCTAGACTCTAGACTCTAGGTTCTCAATATTACATCCCCGGCAACATCCCTTTTGCCACATCCTTCATCTCGGTCTCATAAACCTTTTCAGCTTGTTCCAAAGCGCGATTTACAGCGAGAATACACAGATCTTCAATCTGCTCTTTATCGTTCTCTTTCATAAGCTCATCGCTAATTTGAATGGCAGTGATCTTTCGATTTCCCGTTGAGGTTACGGTCACTAATCCATTCTCCGCATCTCCTTTCACGCTGATCGTATCTAAACGCTTCTTGATCTCTTCTGTCTTTTGCTGCATCTCTTGCAGCTTTCCCATCATATTTCCGAACATAGCTTTTGAATTTGTGCAAAGATAGAATTGGTTTGAGATATTAGAGCTTAGATTTTAGAGTTTAGACAAGGGTTTTATCTCAGAATTAAATTAATAGCTTTCAAGAACTTACAACTTTAGGCACTTCAAGTACTTTAGTGCACTTTAGGCACTTCTTCCTTTCAGCTTGCTGAAAGGAAGGTAACCTAAGTCACTTTCCAAGCGAAAACTACCCCATACATTTGCATAAAAAATTGAAGATTATGTTAGATATGATAAAGAATGCTATGGGTCTTGGATCCACAGTAGATTATACAGAAATGAAGAAAAGAAATGCCTTGATCTTGGATGTACGCAGCAGAGCTGAGTTTCAATCAGGACATTTTAAGGATGCTAAGAACATTCCTCTTGATGAGTTGAGTAATCATATTGCTTCATTGAAGAAAGAGGAGCGTCCGATCATTACTTGTTGTATGTCGGGAGCTAGAAGCGGAGCCGCTGCACGTCAGTTAGAAGCTGAGGGTATTGAAGCCCACAATGGTGGAAACTGGTCTCAGTTAGGCAACGCCTATCATCAGGCTTAAGTAAAAATCTTGTTCATTTTGATCGATCTGTCTTCGGGCGGATCGATCTTTTTTTTCTTTTCTATGCAAAAGCAATTCGTGCTTTTCATTTCAATTTTGATGATTCCTTTTGCTTTAGATGCTCAATCAGAATTATCGCACACAGATACAGATTCATCAGAAGTAAGATTCAGGATTGCCTTGGCAAGCCTAAATTCCTATGTCCCAACTGTTCAAGAAAGTGAACGCATGCTAATTCCTGCTTGGGGCTTAGAGTTTGAGTATTTTATAGACCATCAATGGGCTATTGCGGGAAATTTTGAATTGGAACTATTGAACTATATAGTTGAAACAGGCGAAGAAGAAGCAATTAGTAGGGATTATCCATTCATTGCATCCTTACTCCTGATTCATGAGTTTAATAATAGACTTGTACTAAGTGCTGGATATGGCAAGGAGTTCGAACCTAGGAAGAATTTTGATCTCCTCACTTTTACTGCATCCTATAAAGTGCCTCTTTCTCAAAACTGGGATCTCAGTCCGGGAATTACTTATAACAGTAGATTCAATGCCTACGATAGTTGGAGCTTAGGATTGGCAATTGGAAAGAGCTTTTAAAAAAACCGGAAATCGGAAATCGGAAATCGGAAATCGGAAAAGACTCTAGAACCTAGAGTCTAGACTAATTTGAGATGAATTTTGAGTAGAAATCTCTCAGAGTTCTCTGTGCCTTCTCAGTGTAGGCCCCGACTATCCCTCGATACAATTCCGCGCAGCGGAATCACTCGGGAGCCGTCGGGGGTCTCCGTGTCCAGAATAATTGTTCTTAAAGACCAATCTCAAATTCAACATTCATAATTCACAATTCATAATTCATTCCTGCTATCTTTGAGCAATCGCAAATTGCAATCATAATCAATAGCATGAAATTACTAGAAGGAAAAGTAGCCCTGGTAACCGGTGGTAGCAGGGGAATTGGAAAAGGAGTAGCCTTAAAACTAGCGGAAGCAGGAGCTAAGGTAGTATTTACCTATATGTCATCAGCAGAGAAGGCTAAAGTTGTAGAAGATGAGTTGAAGGCTCTCGGACAAGAAGCTAAAGGCTATCAGTCGGATGCGGCGGATTATGCTGCTTCAGAAAAATTGATCGCCGATATTTTGAATGACTTTGGTCAGATCGATGTAGTGGTTAACAATGCCGGCATCACCAGAGATAATCTCCTCATGCGCATGAGTGAAGAGCAGTGGGATGAGATCATGCAAACTAATCTTAAGTCGGTCTTCAATATCACCAAACATGTGCAAAGAACCATGCTTAAACAGCGCTCCGGTTCAATTATCAATATGAGCTCGATTGTTGGTGTTAAAGGAAATGCCGGACAGTCGAACTATGCAGCTTCTAAAGCAGGGATCATTGGCTTTACCAAGTCAATTGCCCAGGAATTGGGAAGTAGGAATATTCGTTGCAATGCGATTGCACCTGGTTTTATTGCTACTGAAATGACAGGCGAACTTGGTGAGGATGTGATGAATGAATGGCTGAAGACAGTTCCATTGAACAGACCTGGAACTACTGAAGACGTAGCGAATGCAGTACTTTTTTTAGCTTCTGATATGTCGGCCTATGTGAGCGGACAAACACTCAGCGTTTGCGGTGGAATGCTTACTTAATTTAAAGCCATAGCCGCCTAAGTGGATATCATATTTCAATACTCCCCCTGGTTTATCTTGCTTTGTCTAGCGCTGGGGGGATTGTATGCTTTTGTGCTTTATAGAAAGGATAGTCGCCTATCTGAGTTCTCTAAAACGACGATCATTTTTCTGGCAAGCCTGAGGTTCATAGCCTCTAGCTTATTGGCTATCTTACTGCTGTCTCCGCTTGTGAAATACCTGAGTAGAGATGTGGAAGAACCAATTTTTATCGTCGCTTTTGATCAATCCGCATCCATGGTGCAGACTAAAGATTCTGCGTCCATTAAGAATGAACTTCCTGCACAATTGACCGACTTGAAGGAACGCCTGAGTGGTGATTTTCAAATTGAAGAATACTATTTTGGTGAGAGCCTAAGAAAAGCAGAAGGTGCTCCTGCTTTTGATGATCGATATAGCAATTTTGAACAGCTTTTTGAAGAGATCAACATCCGCTTTGAGAACAGGAATGTAGGGGCTTTGCTCTTGTTGAGCGATGGGATCTACAATCGTGGTTTAAATCCACTGTACACTCAAGATGATGCTAATTATCCGATCTATTCCTTGGCTGTGGGAGATACCACACAAAGAAAGGATCTTAGAATTACGCAGACACTGAGCAATAAGATTGCCTTTTTGGGTAATCAATTCCCAATCAGGGTGGAGTATCAAGCTGATATGGCTAAAGGCCAGAGTAGTGAACTCAGATTGTATCATAAAGGAAAGCTAGTCGACTCAAAGAAGATCAATTTCGATTCCGATCTTCAGAATGGGAGTCATGAGTTTCTAGTGGAAGCCAAAACTAGCGGACTTCAAACCTATCAAATAGAGATCAGAAGCATCGAGGATGAGATAAGCGAAGAGAATAATTTGAGGAATGTTTATATCGATGTGCTTGATGGTCGTCAGAATATCTTATTGTTATACAGTTCACCCCATCCTGATATAGCAGCTATTCAAGCTAGCATAAGCAGCTCAGAGAACTACGAACTAAAGAGCATGAAGTGGGAGGGAAGTGCAGAGTTGGAGAAGTATGATCTTATCATTCTTCACGATCTGATCAAAGCAAATACCGATATCTCCAACTTACTTGCGCAAGCGAAGGCAAAGAAGAAGCCGCTTTGGCATTTTATAAGCTCAAAAACTGCCTGGAACAAGCTGAATTCATATGAACTTCCAATTCAAGCTACTAAGCCACTTGCAGGAATGAATGAGGTGTTTCCTCTATATGAAGAAGCCTTTCCTCTTTTCCAACTTGATGAAGTACAGCAAAAAGCCATTTCTACTTATCCACCTTTAAAAGTACCTCAGGTGGATCTTCAAACGAAAGGACAGAATTATAACCTCTTACTTCAACAGATTGGCAGTGTACCTACTCAACTGCCACTTTTGCTTTTTTCTGCAGATCAGGAGAATAAGTCAGCTGTAATGCTCGGCGAGGGTATTTGGAAATGGAGGATCGATAATTATGCACGTTTTGGAGATCATCAGAACTTCGACCGATTGATCACTAAAGCTGTGCAGTACCTTTCTGTGAAGTCGGACAAAAGCTACTTTAGAATAAGCCATGAAAAAGAAGCTTTTGAGAATGAGAAATTGCGCTTTGATCTGCAATTATTCAATAAGTCGTATGACCCAATCAATGAGCCTGAAGCCTATCTGGATATAATTAATGAGGAAGAAAACACTTATAAGTACCAGTTCAATCGCGGTAGTTCAGCCTATTTCCTAGAATTGGAAGGTTTATCGGCTGGAAACTATAGCTACAAAGCTTACACAAGATTGGGCGAGCAAAGATTAGAAGAGGTGGGGCGATTCAGCATCAAGGAGATCAAGATCGAAGGCTCTCGCCTACGCGCCGATCACAATCTGCTTTATCAATTGTCTGAAAAAAGCGGTGGAGAACTACTCTATACTTTAGATCCTGAAAACTTCGCTCAAAAGCTAAATCAAAGAGATGATGTAGCTTCAATTAGCTACACTACTGAAGAAGTGGAAGACCTTATTAATTTAAAATGGATTTTCTTTGTACTGTTGGCACTTATTGGCCTTGAGTGGTTTATAAGGAAGTATCAAGGAGCCTATTAGGAAATCGGAAATCAGTCCCTCGGCAAGCTCGGGAACCAAAATCGGAAATCAGAAATGTGAACATGTATCAATGTGAAGATGTAACAATGTGAAAATAGAATTTCGCCGTGCCCGCCGTGCAAAGCGAAGCGCCGCTGTGGTAAAAAACCCATACTCCAAACTTCAATCTCTAAACACCAATTATTATGAAAAAACTAAAATTCAATTTTTTAAGTCTGATCCTGGTTGGATTCGTGAGCTTGAATCCATTATACTCCCAAATCACCGAAGGGCATGAGGACTTTGATAAAATGATCGCCACCTCAATTGATAGTTTCGAGATTCCGGGACTAACCATCGCCTTGATCAAGGATGGTGATGTAGTTTTTGAGAATGCATACGGATTGGCAAATGAAGAGAAGGGAAGCAAAGTGGACCTTGAGTCGAATTTTGCCATTGCTTCACTGAGTAAAGCTTTTACTGCGGCAGCTATTGGAATGCTTGTAGATGATGGTAAACTCAATTGGAATGATAGAGTTCAAAAGCATATGCCGGGCTTCACCCTAAGTGATGAGTATGTGGCTAGTCAGATGACCGTGGAAGACCTACTTTGTCACCGCTCTGGCTTCAACACCTTCGATGGCGACTTACTTTGGTATAGCACCAATTACGACCGTAGGGAAATCATTGAGCGTTTTCAGGAATATCCAATGAGCTATGATTTTAGAACCCAATATGGCTATCAGAATATCATGTTCATCATCGCCGGCGAGATCGTGGAAGAGGTTAGCGGAATGAGCTGGGAAGACTTTATTGAGAAACGATTCTTCGAGCCTTTGGAAATGACGCATTCAAATGCCACTTTCGAGGGCTTTAAAGTTGAAGATAATATTGCGCTCCCTCATGTAAAGGGCATAATGGAAGACATCCGAAACTACGATAATTCAGGTGGTGCAGCGGCAATCAGCTCGAATGTGAAGGACCTGACTCATTGGATTCAGATGTGGTTGAATGATGGAATTTACGGAGATGATACATTACTCCAGGCTGCAACTTGCAGAAAATTAATGGAAATGCATACGCCTATGCCTACTTCTTCATTTGATCGTTCACATGATATTAATTTTAAGGGCTATGGTCTTGGTTGGTTCTTGATGGCCTATGGAGAACACAAAGTCGCCCATCACGGCGGCGGTCTTCCCGGGTACATCTCCAAGATCTTCATCCTTCCAAATGAAAAAATGGGTGGAATCATCCTCACCAATGGAGAGTCTTCTATGCCTTCTGCGATGATGTATGCCAGCATCGATGAGTTCATCAATACCGATTCAGAAACTGAATGGATTCCAACCTATATCTACTTTAAGAAGAGATATGAAGAGTATTTGGCGAATAGGGAGAAAGGAAGAGTTGAAAAGAGAGGGAAAGCCAAAGCCAATATAGCTGTAGAAAAGATGCTAGGTGAATATGAAGATAAATTCTACGGAAAAGCGAAAATCTCTCAAGTGAAAGGCAAGTTGCAAATCAGTTTATTGCCAGCTGCTGATAGATTCACCTCTGAAATGACCCACTGGCAGCAGAATTCATATCAGATAAGGTTCAAAGATCAATTCTTACCTGCCGGCTATGTGACCTTTGAAAGTAATGCTGATGGGGAAGTGATAGGTTTCAAGATCGATCTTCCAAATCCCGACTTCCATTTCCACAATTTGGATTTCAAGAAGCTATAATCCGGGTATTCTCAAACTCTCACCAGGCCTTCTAAATGCATCGAGATTGTAGTTTGGAAGGCCTGCTTTTTTGATGTGCTTAGCTTCTCCTAGCTTCACCATATTGGAGATCATCTTGGCAATTTCACCGCTACCTTTCATTCGCCGACCATAATTGGAGTCGTTGAGCTTCCCTCCATGCATCTCCTGGATCTGATGAATTACCTTATGGTAACGATCCGGAAATTGCTTTTCCAACCAATTGCTGAAGATCTCAGCGATCTTTCCATTTAATCTTACTGTGGTATGTCGGATTGCTTTTGCACCTGCCTCTGCTGCTGCTTTGGCAAGTGCTGGTATTTCATGACTGTTCAAGCCGGGAATGATCGGAGCTAGCATTACACCAACAGGTATTCCTGCTTTTGATAGCTCTTCTATTGCCTTCAATCTGTTTTTCGAGGATGAGGTTCGCGGTTCCATTTTGCTTCTCAACTTATCATCCAGACTTGTTAGACTGATATATACATGCAAAAGCTTTTCTTCTGCCATCGGCCGAAGCAGATCAATATCTCTGCAGATCAAATGGTTCTTGGTGATGATTCCCAGTGGATTTTGGAACTCCTTGAATATTTCGATCAGAGAGCGTGTGATCTTTAGCTTCCTTTCAATGGGTTGATAGCAGTCGGTATTGCCGGAAAGCATGATCGGACTAGCCTTCCAGCTTTTCTTCATAAAGAAGGTTCTCAAGAGTTCAGCGGCATTGGCTTTATAGAGAATCTTGCTTTCAAAGTCCATTCCGGCTTCATAGCCCCAATACTGATGCGAGTTCCTCGCATAGCAATAGATGCATCCATGCTCGCATCCTTGATAGGGATTAATGCTGTAATCCAATCTTAGATCTGGACTATCAACCTTATTGACGATGCTTTTGGGAAAGACTTCCAGATACTGAGTCTTGCCTTCGATCTCTGGCTCTAGGTCTAGTCCTTCAATTTCATCTCTGCAATAGGTGGCTTCATTGAAGCGATTGTCGGTTATGTGTTGGGCTCCTCTTCCCCTGATGATTTTATCGTCATTGATCATGCTTATAAGCTAAGCATAATAAGGGATAGAAGAAAGTGTGCTTAAAGAATTCCTCTTCCCACTGCGCGTAAAAATGGAGCGTATTTGAAACGATTGATCAAGCTGAGTTCTTCAAATAAACTGCTCTCTTCATCCAGGAATCTAAAGATGGCATGTGGACAGTTCTTCCTGTACATTTGAATGAATATATCATTTCCCAAATGATTCTCATTCTGTAGTAAGTTCAGAAAAATGCGATCGTAAAAACGGGATCGCATATTGAAAATGTCTTTATCAGGTCTAAGGCCTTTGGAAACATTCTCAGCAATTTTTGCACTCTTCTTCTCAGCATGTTTGAATGAATAACCTGAAGAGGCCTTCACCCAACCACCTGCTGTTCCAATTCTAGTGTAATTGGCCGTATTATATTGATGGAATGCATGATTGCTCATGGGAATTACTCCAAATTCTGTCTCTGTGATCCTATAGGCATCAGTCTTGATGTATTTCTCAATGTATTCTTTGATGAGCTTATCATATACCTCTTCTTCAAGTACTTCCGGACTAAAAAAGGTGTATTCGATCAGGGCAGATGTTTTGCTAATTGGCAGGATGTAAGTGAATGAGCATAGATCTTTAAAAGGCAGCCTGAAGTCCATCATTGTAAAGCTTTCCGAATCAAATAGCTCTTCTTCAGTTTCTATGAACCATCCCTTAAAGTGCTGCAAGACCATAGGGGACTTGCTTTTCTTAAGCTCTTTAGTATCGAATCGACTGTCGAAGATCAGATCAGCAGTGTAAGACTGATCTTTTGAGCTTGCAACACAAGCTTTGATGTCGATATCTATAATCTCATCCTCTATCCAGCTAATATTCGGTAAGGATTCAATTTTCTGCTTGAAATGAAGATGGAAGTCGGCCGAGCGGATCATCTTATAACGATAGGGTTGAATGTCTAATTTCAATTCTCCCTTATCGTCTATAAAATTCCCTTTTCCCCACTGATGATGAAGCAATGAATCCCATTGTCCTTCTCCAGGCTCCCAAAAGCACCAAGTTTTTTCCTGTCTGTCTTTGTTAGCCTCAATTACAGCAATGCGCTTTTCGCTAAGCTCAGCCTTATTTAGAAATGCATGAAGCAGTTGGAGTCCGGCTAAACCGCCTCCTACAATGATGATGTCGTAATCTTTTTTTGATTCTGCTTTCAGTGCTGCGGGCGATTTCTGTAATAATTGATATAAAAGATGATCATCAAGATCAATCCTCCTGCAATTGCTATGTATTCTTTTTGATTGTACTTGAAGTCGGCATTTTCAAAGTCGAAAAGTGATATGCCAAAGGCCAATAGCATGGCTGCAATAAAGGCAGTAGTGCGTTCTCTTTGCTTCATGCCATCAAAAATAGGGGATTATTTTTCCTGAAATTCCAGTGAAACAGAATTAATGCAATATCTCAATCCAGTTGGATCTGGACCATCTTCAAAAACATGACCTAGATGCGATCCGCATCTCCAGCATTCCACTTCTGTTCTGTTCCAGCCGTAGCTGTTGTCTGCCACTTCTGCTACACTACTATCACCTAAATGGTCGAAGAAGCTCGGCCAACCTGTTCCCGATTTGAATTTGGTATCTGAAGAGAAGAGTGGATTGCCGCATGCCTTACAGACAAAAACACCTTCCTTTTTCCAGTCGACATACTCTCCGGTGAATGGCTTCTCAGTCCCTTCTTCCCTTAGGACTTCGTATTCCAGCTCTGTCAATTGAGCTTTCCATTCGGCTTCGGTTTTTTCTATATTGGGTTTTCTGCTGGTTTCTGTGTTTGGCTTTTCTTCTTGAGCGCAGGCAGTAAGTACAAAGAAGCTCATTAAGCAGATGCTTATTATTTTATTCATCTTAATCTGTTTAGGCTTTAAATTAGCAAAATTCATTCCGTATATATGTGAATTGATTACTTTGGTTTGACTCTTGATAGTTCAAGATGAAAGTATTTCTTTGGATTAAATGACATTATCACGACAATTAACCATCTATATTCTATTTCTTGGAACTCTTTTCACAGGCAAAAGTTTACAGGCGCAGGATTATTTTGAGCTGAATAGAGAGTATTATCCAGGATTTCCCTTTGAAAGCGGAGTTTATTTAAGTCTGGAAGAATTCAAGAATAATTCTCCTTCTTACAAACAATCAGTTAGAAAGAGTGGAATCGATCTAATGATCGAAAGCGATACTTCAGACGAATTGATAGCTGTGGATCCAGCTAAAATATGGGGTTATTCACAAGGAGGAAATGTCTATGTGTCATTTGAAGGTGGATTTTGGAGACTGATCAACATTGGAACACTTTGTCATTTCACAGCAGTAGTGGTTACTGAATTGCAAACAATTGATTCATTTGGTTTTCCTACTACCGTCTATACGAAAAGCATGCAGCATCTATTTCTGGATGTAGAGACGGGAAATATCTACGGATTGAATGAGAAAAAACTAAAGCCATTTCTGGAAGAAGAACCTATCTTGTACAAGAAGTTCCAAGACAAGAAAAGAAAGAAGACAGTTGATTTTATAAAGGCCTTGAAAGCTTACAATGAATTACATCCACTAAGATTCCCAATAAATGAATAAGCTATCAACTCTCATTTCAGCATTGATTTTTGTATGCATCCTCACTGTATCCTGTGAAGCCCCTCAGAAGGATTTAAAACAGCATTTGTCGGACTTGATGAATGCACAATCAGATTATTGGAATGATGGAAATATCGAAGGTTTCATGGAGTATTATTGGAAATCCGATTCACTGCTATTTATCGGTGGTAGCGGTCCTCAATACGGTTGGCAAAACACCTTGGATAGATATAAATCGGCCTATCCAAATAGAGAAATAATGGGCCAATTGCATTTTGAGATGCTCACATTTAAAGAGCTGTCTAATGATGCCGCTTTGATCAGCGGTAAATGGCATTTAGACAGAGTGAAGGGCGATGCCGGAGGATATTACAGTCTACTGTGGAAGAGGATAGATGGAAATTGGAAGATCGTTTATGATCATACTTCAATCAAATAAGGATCAAATTCAAAGGGAATCCACTATATTTGTAGCATCCAAATGAAGAGCAAACGCCTGATTCTCGACAGCACCCAATTGGACCTCAGTATAAAAAGGCTGTGCTTTCAACTTATTGAAAATCACGACGACTTCTCGAATTCAGCTTTAATAGGCCTACAGCCTAGAGGAGTTTATCTTGCCAAAAGAATACATCAGAACTTGATCGACATACTTGGCAAAAAGGAAATTTTGCTTGGAAGTTTAGATACTACCTTCTTCAGAGACGACTTTAGAAGAAGGGAGAACCCATTGATTCCCAATAAAACCAACATAGATTTCATCATTGAAGGCAAGAAAGTTGTCTTGATCGATGATGTGCTCTTTACCGGCAGAACCATACGCTCAGGATTGGATGCTATGATGGCCTACGGAAGGCCTGATCTTGTAGAGCTACTGGTGCTAGTAGATCGCAGATACAGCAGACATTTGCCAATTGAGCCGAACTATGTGGGTACTGAGGTAGATTCACTGCAAAGTGAGAGAGTAGAGGCTAAATGGGAAGAAACTGAAGGAAAGAACGAAGTAATACTTGTAGACGGAAAATAAATTGATGGAAGAATTATCGAGCAAACAT
This sequence comes from Flavobacteriales bacterium, assembly GCA_002706365.1. GTDB lineage: Bacteria > Bacteroidota > Bacteroidia > Flavobacteriales_E > Vicingaceae > UBA1494. The sequence continues at coordinate 40,018 of PALM01000036.1, forward strand.
CTTCTGGGAATAAAGGACCTAAATCCTGCCGATCTGGAATTGATCTTTTCCACAGCTGATAATTTTAAAGAGGTCATCAATAGACCGATCAAGAAAGTCCCTTCGCTAAGAGATATAACTATCGCCAACCTCTTCTTCGAGAATTCAACAAGAACTAAGCTCTCCTTTGAACTAGCTGAAAAGCGCCTTTCGGCGGATGTGATCAACTTTTCCGCAGCGGCTTCATCGGTTTCCAAAGGAGAAACACTGATCGATACGGTCAATAACATCCTAGCCATGAAAGTGGATATGGTGGTGATGCGTCACCCTCATCCGGGAGCACACATCTTCTTGTCTAAGCATATAGATGCCAAGATTGTGAATGCCGGAGATGGCGCTCATGAACATCCAACGCAGGCTTTATTGGATGCATATAGTATCCGCGAAAAGCTAGGAGATGTAAAAGGGAAAAGGGTAGCCATAGTGGGAGATATCCTTCACTCTAGAGTGGCCCTTTCAAACATTTTCTGCCTGCAAAAACTAGGCGCAGAGGTGATGGTTTGCGGACCGCCCACCCTAATGCCAAAATATATTGAAAGCCTAGGCGTTAAATTAAGTTATAAACTTGACGAAGCGCTAGAATGGTGCGATATTGCAATGATGTTGAGGATACAGTTAGAGCGACAAGGACAGCCGCTTTTCCCATCATTGAGGGAGTATCACAACTTATACGGACTAAAGCAAGAAAACCTAGACCGATTGAAAAAGGTTCCGGTGATCATGCACCCTGGTCCGATCAACAGAGGAGTAGAGATCTCTTCTGAGATTGCCGACTCGGAATATTCCATCATTTTAAATCAGGTGGAAAACGGCGTAGCAATCAGAATGGCAGTACTTTATCTGCTCGCCTCGGCTGCATAGTTGAGGAATTAATTTTTATATTTGGAACAACCTTGAATGCATGAGCAATCCAGCTTACGAAATAGAGAAGAAAGACAAGTATACTTTAGTTAGACTCTTGGAAGAGAAGTTTACAGCCCGCATTGCGCCTGACTTAAAGACGGAATTGGTGCTGATGAACAGCCAGGGAATCAAGAATATCATCATTGATCTTGAAAAGTCTTCTTATTGCGATTCTTCAGGCCTTAGCGTGATATTAGTCGCAAATAGGATCTGTAAAGAGAATGATGGCTGTCTTGTAATTTGCAATTTGCAAACTGCTGTAAGCAAACTAATTGAGATTTCTCAACTCTCGAATGTGCTCAATATTACTCCAACCTATGAAGAAGCGGTTGACTTCCTCTTTATGGATGAATTGGAGAAAGGTCTTGGCGACATCGATGAGAATTTGAACTAATGTCGCTCAATCTCCTGATCCTCGGTTCCGGATCTGCTTTACCTACCTTGAATAGCAATCAAACTGCTCAAGTATTAGAGACTGAAAGTGAGGTTTATCTGATAGATTGTGGAGAGGCTACCCAAATTGAACTCAGACGACATAAAGTAAGGGTTCAGCGCCTCAATCATATCTTCATTTCCCATCTGCACGGCGATCATTTCTTTGGCCTGGTGGGTTTGCTGTCGACTATGCATTTGTTGGGAAGGCAAAAAACCGTGCACATTCACGGACCCCAAGGATTGGAAGAGATCGTACGCATTCAATTCAGAAATGCCGGAAGTCATCTTTCCTATGAAATGAAGTTTCATACAATCACCAAAGGAGATGAGCTTATTCATGAAGATAAGTATGTAAAAGTGACCTCTTTGGAATTGAATCATCGGATACAAACTTTTGGATTTCTTTTCGAAGAGCAACCAAAGCCAAGAAAGCTCATTCCCGAAGCATTGGCAAAATATAAGATTCCCAATTACGCTAGAAAAAGCATTACTCAAGGAGAAGATTATGTAGATCCAGATGGTAAAACAGTCAAGAATGCACTTCTGAGCACTGATCCAGAGCCTTCAAGACGCTATGCTTACTGCTCAGATACTGCTTTTTATGAACCTCTGATCCAAAGAATTGAGAATGTGGATCTGCTCTACCATGAGTCTACCTTTTTAGATGCAGATATAGAAAGAGCCAAAGCTACCTATCACTCCACAGCCAAAGATGCCGCAAGAGTGGCGAATCTAGCTGGTGTAGGCAAGCTATTACTCGGTCATTTTTCCAATCGCTATAAGAATAGAGAAGGCTTTCTTCAAGAAGCTAGGCCAATTTTTCTGGAGAGTCATATTGCGGAGGAAGGGGAGAGGTACTCTTTTTGAAGCTTGAAGCCAGAAGCTTGAAGCTAGACTTTGAAACTCTGTGTTCTCTGTGCCTTCTCAGTGTAATCCGCCAGCTGGCGGATCTCTGTGTCCCAGCAGAGGATGTTAGTTCTTGTCCTAAGAACCTTCCATGTCGAATTCCAAGCTTGCACACGATTACCCCAAACTTTATTACCTTGTAGATGTCATGTCAACAGCATTTCTAAATAAGAAGGCTCTATTATTTGGTCTACTAGTGCTTTTAGGATTTTATTCAAAAAGCTTAAAAGCGCAGGTATTCAATTTAGAGTTTATAAATCCTGCTAAGCTTTTTGCGAGCTTAAGTATTGAGAGAATTAATGGAGATACAATAATGATTCTCCCATTAACTAGAAATGTTCAATATAATCGAATTGGATACAGCCCTACAATTATAGGATCAAATGGCAATATGTACTCAAGCAAAGAAATTGTTGATAGTACTGCAGCAAGTTATACTGGTTGGGCTAATTCTCTTAATCCAATTGGACAGGGAAACTTTGTCTTTGCAGGAAATATTTATAGGGATACTTCCCTAATTGGAACTATTACAACCATAGATAGAAAAGGAGATACAATATGGTCTCGATATTATGGAGCACCTTCCATTAGCTTTAATGTGTTTCATCAAGCAAGGGAGACAAGAAATGGAGATATCATTGCGGTTGGAGCTCATGCTTTTAGAGGTCAGCGAAATGATGGTTGGCTAGTTAGAACTGATTCTTCAGGGAATGTTTTATGGGACAGAAAATATAGCACATCTATTGGAACTCAAGAGTTTTTGTATTCAGTGCAAGAAACTTATGACGGAGGCTTTATTTTAGGGGGGCAAGAACAAGAATTTCCCAATAATCAAAATACCCGCAATTATGATCCTATTCTAATAAAAGTAGATTCAGCTGGCAATCAGATCTGGCGCTATCGATATAACACACCTTATGATGATCCCACCAATTATTGTATACAAACTTTTGATAGCAATTATGTATGTGCGGGAAGTTATAGCTATAAGATTAATGGATTACCTAGAAGTAGAGCAATGCTTTTGAAAATAAGCAGAGATGGCCAATTCATGTGGAAAAAGGAATACGGCCCACTTAAGAACTTCCATTCATTATATATCGTTAAGCAACTTCCTGATAGTAGCTTGATTGCAGTTGGAAAGAGATTGGAGACTCAAGATTTGGTGGTAGGCGTAATGCTTAGAACAAAAGCGAATGGAGATAGTATTTTTGTAAGAAATTATCAATATGATAGCAGTCAAGCATTAAATGATAATCTTTTGCATGATGTGATTCAAATGAGTGATGGAGGATTTATGGCTTGTGGAGAAGTAATCCATGATCAAACATTTACTGATCGGCAAAACCCATGGCTTATCCGCACAGATTCCAACGGCTGTATGCTGAGCAGTTGTTTGGTTGGTATGGATGAGTTCCCTTTTGGTGAGGATGAGTTGCTTATTTACCCAAATCCTTCAAATGGACAATTTCAACTGTCAGGTCTTCAATACAAGCCCTTACAAATGTTACTCTATGATCTGCAAGGCAGAGAATTGAGGAATTACAATCCTCAAGAAACTATTTGGCAATTACCAGAGGAGAAGGGAATGTATTTGTTAAGAATACAGACAAAAGAAGGTGAATGGGTGAATAGAAAGGTTTTGAGGGAGTGATGGAAGAAGTGGGGAAGTGCAACTAGAGTGCACTAAAGTGGGGCCAAATCAGAGATCAGAAATCTGAAATCAGAAAGCTAAAACTGTCTAGATTCTAGGCTCTAGGCTCCAGGTTCTCATACTTCCTTATCAAAATCCAAACTCGCAGAATTAATACAATACCTCATTCCGGTGGTATCTCCCGGTCCGTCTTCGAAGACATGTCCAAGATGCCCTCCGCAGTTGCCGCAAACCACTTCCACTCGGATCATTCCAAGAGAAGTATCGCGGATTAACTCCACATTTCCCTTATCAATTACATCGTAAAAGCTGGGCCAGCCGGAACCGGAATCGTATTTGGTATCTGAGCTGAAGAGGGGAGTGCCACAAGCAGCACAATTGTATTTGCCTTTCTCTTTATTGTCGAGATATTCTCCAGTAAACGGACGTTCAGTTCCCTTTTCTACAAGGATTCTGTATTGCTCCGGACTTAATTTCTGCTTGTGTTCTTCTTTCACTTTTTGCGCGGTTTTGGTCTTCCTTTGAATTGCTTTTTTCTTCTATTTCCACCTGAATGTCGGTCGTGAACCTTGTATTCCGGTCCATCGCCAATCTCAGGTGGATTGGGCACTTTGGGAACGCTCTTACCGATTAATTGTTCAATTTTATTGAAGTCCCGAATACCATCCTGATTTATGAAAGTTAGGGCTACACCTGTAGATTTAGCCCTGGCAGTTCTACCCACTCTATGCACATAATCTTCTGGGTCCCCCGGTACATCGTAATTAAGTACCAAATCGATCGAATCAATATCAATTCCCCTTGAAATGATGTCGGTAGCAACTAGAATTCTAAGGCGCTTATTCCTGAACTGTCGCAATACCTCCTCACGTCCATCTTGGTCAAGGTCTGAAGAGATTCCGGCTGCATCCATTCCCATCTTCTTGAGATCTCGCACGATATCTTTTACTGTAGTCTTCCTGGAAGTGAAGATGATAATGCTGTTCAATTCCTCTTTATCCTTCAATAGGAATTTGAGCAGGTCGTTTTTTTGTCCGTCGTGAGCCATATGAGCAGCCTGAAGTATACCCTCAGCAGTTTGAGAGATGGCAATACTCACTTCCACAGGATCGTGCATGACTTCCTTAGCCAGTTTTCTGATCTTAGGCGGCATAGTAGCCGAGAACATGATATTTTGTCGCTTTTTTGGAAGGAATTCGGCTATGCGCTTGATATCATCGGCAAAACCCATATCCAACATACGGTCTGCTTCATCCAAGATCAAATGCTCCAATTGGGAGATCTGCACATACTTCAGATTCAGATGTGAGAGCAAACGGCCTGGCGTTGCTACAATAATATCGGCACCTTCTTTAAGAGCCGTTTTCTCGGCTTCAAAAGATGAACCACTACCACCGCCGTAAATAGCAATAGAAGAAGTTCCGGTGAAGTAAGAGAAGCCTTCAATTTGCTGGTCGATCTGCATGGCCAGCTCACGAGTTGGCGCAATAATGAGGCAAGAAAGCTTGTTTCCTTGGCCTTTTACTATTCTATCTAAGACGGGCAGAAGGTAAGCAGCTGTTTTCCCCGTACCGGTTTGTGCTACGGCAATAATGTCTTTGCCTTCTAGAATATGAGGGATAGATTCTTCTTGGACAGGAGTTGCCTCTTCAAAGCGCATGGCTTCCAATCCTTGATTGATCTCTTCCGAAAAGTTAAATTCTGTGAATTTCATTGTGTGATAAAAAGAAATAAAAAACCCCGATTAGATCGGGGTCATTTTTGTTTGGTCTTGACTATTCGACCGTAAATGCCGCTCTAGTGGTGGCCCAATCCAAAGCAATGGTACCATCTTCACTAATGCTGTAAGTAAGACTTTCTGTATGATCGATCTCTTCTCCTTCAACAGTGATTCTTAGGGCATCTTTAGACTCATCATACTTATAAGCTCCCCATTGTTTAGCTTCAGAGTTGAAGATCAAAATGAACTCACCATTTTCCATAGGGATTACAAAGAAGGCATAAGTTCCTGCTGCTAGGGTCTCACCATTGATCTCTACATCTCTGCTGAACTCAATAGTAGTAGCTTCATTTGCACCAGCTCTCCAAACCTCTTTCCATGGAACTAGACCTCCATAAATATCTCTTTCTTTTACGAACGGACTGCTATACTTAATAGTGACATCCAGATCTCCGATAGATTGTTCAGTTGTTTTGGCAGGACTAGCTTGTTTTTTTTCTTGAGCGTATCCTGGAGCGATCATTAAGATTGAGCAAATAAGGGCAAATGCAAATGATTTCATTTTCTTGTTTTTAGGTTTGAGAAACGAATTTAGCTGTTTTATCTGAACAATTGATAACCACTGAAGATTAAGAGAGTTCATCTAGCAGTTCTAGGATTGTTGAACATGCTAATTCGATGTCTTCATTACTGATGTTTAGTGGAGGCGCTAATCTAAATGCATAGGGAGTAGAAAGGAACCAGAAAAGAAGAAGTCCCTTATTTAATCCACCTAGTACAACTTCCTGAACTTGCTCTTTATTTTCTAATTCAATGGCGAACATCAATCCACGATTGCGAACTTCCTTGATCTTTTGGTGCTTTAGAAGCTTCTTGAAACGATCAGCTTTAGCATCAACTTCATCCAATAGCTTTTCTTCCCTGATCACCTTTAAACCTTCGGCAGCTGCTGCACATACCAATGGATGTCCGCCAAAAGTGGTAATATGACCTAAGCTAGGGGAATGGCTAAAAAGACTCATAAGCTCCTTTGAACTAGCAAAGGCTCCAATTGGCATTCCCGCACCAAGCGCCTTTCCCATGGTGAGTATGTCGGGTGCGATTCCGGAGTATTCGAAGGCCCACATTTTCCCGCTTCTGCCCATGCCGCATTGGATCTCATCCAATATCAAGAGAGCGCCTACATCTGTGCATATTTTTCTTAGAGCCTTTAGATAACTATCTTCAGCTATTCGCACTCCTGCATCACCCTGAATAGTTTCAAGGATTACAGCTGCAGTATGTTCGTCAATTTGATCCAGTTGATCATGCTTATTCAAGTCGATGAATTCTACTCCTGGAAGTAGCGGACGAAAGGCTCGCTTCCGCTCATCTCCATAGCTCACACTTAGCGAACCATGAGTACTTCCATGATAACTCCCCTTAAAACTGATGATCTTCGTTCTTCCTGTCGCTCTTTTAGCCAGCTTTAATGCAGCCTCATTAGCTTCAGTGCCCGAGTTTACGAAGTAGTATGAGTTCAACGACTTTGGCAGGCATTTGAGAAGTTCAGATGCCAGATCTTCTTGAGCATCCTGAATCATTTCTCCGTAGACCATTACATGCAAATGCTTATCGATCTGCTTCTTCAGTCTTTCTTTTATTCGAGGATGGGAGTGTCCCAATGCACTAACTCCAATACCAGATATAAGATCTAGGTATTTGTCGCCATTTACACCATAGATGTAAGAACCCTCGGCATGACTAACTTTTATACCAAAGCTCTCCTGCGTGGTTTGGGCTAAATGTTCTTTGAAAAAATCCTCTGCTTTACTCACCTTGCAAAGGTAGTGAGGGGGAAATAAAAAACCCCGATTGAATCGGGGCCTTTAATTATATTAATCTTCAATGGGCATGGGTTTGGCTTCACCTTCGCTTTCCTCCATTTTTCTTCTTCTCAGTTCTTCTCTCATTCTATGTCGTTCTTTATCATCTCTGAGCATTTGAAGAAGTTCTCTTTTGAATTCTCTTTCCAAGCGCTTATAATCAACTGTCTTCTTTGCAGAAATCGCTTTGATCATCGCTTCTGTATATTCCTTCTCCATCTTGATCTTGCTTTCCTCTCTTTCCAGACGATTCATAAGCATCTCTCTAGCTTCCTCTTCTGTAAATTCTTTCTCCTCTTTCCTGCGCTCTTGCATCTCAGCCTTCATTTCTCTTGAAACTTGCTCGTGTTCCTGGCGCATCGCTTTCATCTTTGCTTGATACTCCTCCTGGATTTTTTTCATCTCAGCTTCTTGCTCCTCGCTGAGTTCTAATCTTTCATTGATATATTCATGACGTAGGGCTTCTATCTTCGCTCTTTTATCTTCTGATTGCTCTTGGGCATTCAATTGAAAAGTGATCATGATTAGCCCAACTATCGCTAGACTCCCAATTAGATTCTTGATATTCATAATTTTAGATTTATTGATTTTTGTTTGATTCTTTTTAAGGTAGATATTCCATTAACTCTTCTTCGCTAGCTTCTTCTGATAAATAGGTGATGATATCTTCATCGCTCAACACAAGGTCGTTTTCAGTATTAAGATCAGCGAATCCTATCTCATAGAGATCCAACTCCAGATCATCATCATATTCTTCTAGTAAATAGTCTGTGATCTCATTATCATTTAGCACCAAAGGAGCTCTTGGATCCAATTCAATACTTATGTACAATACAGCTGCTACAAGAGAGAGCACTGAAATTGCCGGAATACTAAAGCGCAAATGCAATTGATATACCAGACGATCGATCCAATTTTCAGTGGTTTCAACTTCTACTGATGAAATGTTCTCTTTAAGTCTATTCTCAAGACTTTCAAAGTAGCCATCCGGCACTTTAAAAGCATTTTGTTCTAAGATATTTTTGAGTTTATCGTCCATCGTACATCATTTAGATGATCTTCAGTCACAAAGGTTTAATCACCTTTTATAGATAATTCGATTTTCTTAACCGCATGATGGTATGATGCCTTTAAGGAACCTACTGTACCGCCTAGCATTTCGGCGATTTCATCATATTTGAGTTTCTCGAAATATTTGAGTTGGAAAACGAGTTTTTGTTTCTCAGGAAGGTCTTTCACTACCGATAAAAAGTGCAAATACTCTTCATCACCATTGAAATAGGGATCGGATCTAAGCGATTCAATTAGCTCATCCTTGCCATCTATGCTTTCCGTTTTCTTCTTTTTGAGATGGTTCAAAGCTTCATTGGTGGCAATACGATGCATCCAAGAGTATAAAGATGATCTACCTTCGAAATTCTGTAGATTTTGATAGACCTTTAGAAAGGTTTCTTGAAGGATATCATCAGTATCATGGTGGTCGTAAACCAAGCGGCGGATATGCCAATACAGTCTTCTGGAATGTTCTTTTACGATAAGTTGGAAGGCGTAATTTTCTTTACCTTCTACAAAAAACAATCGAATCAGCTCCCGGTCTTTCACATCTTAAAATAGGAAGCTGAATACATGAAAACCTCTAGCGCTTTAGGACTCTTCTCACTGCTTCTGCAATTGAGCCAGAACCTAAGCCATATTTTTCAAGTAGTTCAGCCGGTTTACCACTTTCGCCAAATTTGTCGTTAACTCCTACGATCTCCATATGAGCGGGAAGTTCACGACTTAAGAGTGATGCTATACTTTCTCCCAAACCTCCATTGATCTGGTGTTCTTCAGCACTTACTACTCTTTTAGTCTTGGCTACTGATTCTAAGATGGCTTTCTCGTCCAAAGGTTTAATGGTGTGAATATTAATTACCTCCACACTTACTCCTTCTTTTTCTAATTCTTCGGCAGCTTTAAGGCTTTCCCAAAGACAATGTCCTGTTGCGAATAAACTCACATCAGAACCATCTTGGAATTTAACTGCTTTACCTATCTCGAACTTTTGATTAGGATCTGTAAACACAGGCCATTTTGGTCGGCCAAATCTCAAGTAAACTGGACCATCATGTTCTGCAATTGCCAAGGTAGCTGCTTTAGTTTGATGATAGTCGGCCGGATTGATCACGGTCATTCCCGGCAACATCTTCATCATACCAATATCTTCTAGGATCTGGTGAGTGGCGCCATCTTCACCCAAAGTAAGTCCGGCATGAGATGCACAGATCTTTACATTCTTGCCACTATAGGCGATCGATTGTCTGATCTGATCGTAAACCCTTCCGGTAGAGAAGTTGGCAAAAGTTCCGGTAAATGGAATTTTACCACCAATAGCTAAACCTGCTGCTACACCCATCATATTCGCTTCGGCAATTCCAGCTTGAATAAAACGATCTGGAAATTCATCTTGAAAGGCATTCATCTTCAAAGAGCCAGTGAGGTCGGCACAGAGTGCTACAATATTTGGATTCTTTTTTCCAAGTTCTAGAAGTCCGTCTCCAAAACCCGAACGGGTGTCTTTCATTTCAGTGTAGCTGTATTTGGGCATGGTGTGTTATAGTTTTACCTGGGTGTTTTGTCCGGAGGTTATCTTAAATGATTGTTCTTTGGTATATATACTTTGCTTGGCGTTTAGCGGTCTGAATACCACTCTGTAATATCCTGGCTGTAGCACAACTGTTTCTCTTGTATTGAGATTATTCAAATTACAAACCCAAACCAGTTTATCTCCATCCTCTAAGAAGATACTACCTATTCCTTTGGTTGGGGTGCTTACCGTTACTAATCCTGCTTGTGGAATCTCAACATTCGTAGTTCGGCTTTGGGCGATGTTCACTCCCTTTACATATGTTCTTGGAAGGGTAAGGATCTCAAGATCATAGCTACCTGTGAGATATCTTTGGGTTTCATCGAAGTTCTGAACTACCAAGAGTTGATTACTTCCGGCTTTCCTTACCAATGCTTTTAGGTCCTTATATTCATTGTAGCCACTCATTTTAAGCTCAAGATCCCCTTGTGGTGCATCTACAGCTATTACATTGTGTTTTCCTGGAATGATCTCAATATCGCTTTTACTTACCGATGGAATAGTATGAACAACTAGATCATAGGTGCCAAGTGGGTCAATTGGAATTGTATCTGGATTTCCTCGACTATTAATGGTATGCACGAAATTGTAACGGACCTGCTTGCTGAAATGATCGTAGAATGTCATAGGGACATTCGACTCTGTCGGACGATTCATTTCATCAAGAAGGTTCACCTGAACAGAGGTGTTGTTCAATGCTTGAGAGATCACTACGCCCATTACCTGCTTGAATGTCTTTTCGTCTTTAGCATCGTAGAAGGTTCCCACACATTTGAAAGCATCCATCACAGAAGGATCGAGTCCAAGTCCAATTACGAAAGGCTTAAGAATCACTCCTCTCTTCTGCAAGGCAAGTGAAACTGCACAAGGGTCTCCATCGCACTCTTCAATACCATCAGTGATCAAAATGATCACATTCCTACAATTATCACAAGCGGGGAAATCGTTAGCTGCTTGTTCTAAGGAATATGCGATCAAGGTGGTTCCTTTCGGACGGATAGTTTGAAGTCTTTCCTTGATCTTTTCGTGATTGGTAGGACCAAAAGGAACTTCCAACTTAGTGTCTTTACAGTTTCTGCCTGTTGATGTGACATTGTACTGGTGACCGTATGCACGAAGTGCAACTTCCACATTCTTTGCACTCTTTAAACTATCGACCAGATTTCTCAGAAGCCTGGTAGCTACCTGCATCTTTTGTCCGTTCTCCCAGCGAGCATACATACTCTGAGAGCCATCCAATACAAAAAGAATGCGTGTTTTTTGTGGAGCAGATTGTGATTTAGCCTGATGGGTAGATAGGGTAAAAACCGCCAGCAGACTAAGTATAATAAGATATCTAATTGCTTTCATGAAAATGGAAATTAGGGAAATATTCACTTTCTGACCAATAACCATTCCACTTAGTAGTCGCCCAGTGTTTCTTCAAGTTGTGAAAGCGCAGTTTCTGTTTGCTCATCATTTGGCGCTACGCCATGCCATTTATGAGATCCCATCATGAAATCTACTCCTTGGCCCATCTCGGTTTTCATGAGAATAACTACTGGCTTTCCTTTACCGCTTGCCTCTTTCGCAGCATTCAATTGCTTTACTACATCTTCCATTTGATTGCCTTGCATATGCAAAACTTTCCAGCCGAATGCAGTGAATTTGGCATCTAGATCTCCAAGATCCATGATGTCTTCCACATCACCGTCGATTTGCCTGTTGTTCCAGTCGACTGTTGCAATTAGGTTGTCTATCTTATTGTGAGCTGCAAACATTACAGCTTCCCAGATCTGTCCTTCCTGAAGTTCTCCATCACCATGAAGACAGAATACTAGATGATCATCACCATCCTGCTTTTTAGCCAAGGCAGCTCCAGCTGCAACAGATAATCCTTGTCCGAGTGAACCACTGGCCACTCTAACACCCGGAAGACCTTCGTGAGTGGTTGGGTGACCTTGCAAACGACTGTCGATCATTCTAAAGGTCTTCAGTTCATCGATAGGGAAGTAACCACTTCTTGCTAATACACTATACCAAACCGGAGAAATATGTCCGTTCGAGAGGAAGAAAAGATCTTCATCTTTTCCTTGCATATTGAATGCAACTTTATGATCGAGGATTTCAAAATAAAGAGCTGTAAAGAAATCGGCACAGCCTAATGATCCTCCAGGGTGACCTGATGAGGCGGCGTGAACCATTCTTACTATATCTCTTCTTACTTGGGATGCAATTTCTTGGAGTTCGGTGATATTGGGCATAAGTCTAGACTGATCTAGGGCCAAAAGTAACTCAATTCAAAGGAAAGGCCATTGCATGTTGATAAAATTTAATAAGAGTTTGAAGCGCATAATGGTCTAGAGATTCAATAACTTTGCCGGCCAAATAATAGCTATGGGATTAAAGTGTGGAATCGTAGGTTTACCAAATGTGGGTAAGTCGACCTTATTCAATTGTCTGTCGAATGCAAAAGCTCAATCGGCAAACTTTCCTTTCTGTACAATTGAGCCTAATGTAGGTGTGATCACAGTTCCCGACGAGCGATTGAATGCACTGGCCAATCTCATCGATCCTGAGAATGTGCAGCCAACAACCATTGATATTGTAGACATTGCAGGCTTAGTTAAAGGAGCAAGCAAAGGTGAAGGCTTGGGAAATAAATTCTTGGGTAACATTAGAGAAACCGATGCCATTATTCATGTATTGAGATGTTTTGATGATGGAAATGTGGTGCATGTAGATGGCTCTGTGAATCCTGTGAGGGATAAGGAAACCATAGACTATGAATTGATCCTAAAAGATCTTGAGGCGATTGAGAAGAAACTTGAGAAAGTTGGAAGAGCAGCTAGAACCGGAGATAAGGAAGCACAGAAATCAAAAGACATACTAGACAAATACAAAGCTCATTTTGAAGATGGTAAGTCGGCCAGATCAATAGAGCTTTCTGATGATGAGAAGGAAGAAGTTGCCGACCTTTTCCTGCTAACAGATAAACCTGTATTGTATCTCTGTAATGTGGATGAGTCTGGTTTGGCTGAAGACAATGAGCATGTGAAAGCCGTAAAAGAGGCGGTAAAAGATGAAGGTGCTGAAGTACTTAAAGTAGCTGCTGGCTTGGAAGCTGATATTGCAGAGCTTGAAGATCCGGAAGAGCGTCAGATGTTCCTAGAAGATGCTGGTTTGAAAGAGCCTGGAGTGAATAAATTGATCAAGGCTGCATACAAACTATTGGATTTGCAAACCTATTTCACTGCAGGAAAGAAAGAGGTGAGAGCATGGACCATCACCAGAGGAATGAAAGCTCCACAGGCAGCAGGTGTAATTCACACAGATTTCGAAAAGGGATTTATCAAGGCAGAGGTTATCAAATTCGATAATTGGATCGAATATGGCTCAGAGCAAGCTGCGAAAGAAGCAGGGAAAATGAGCATGGAAGGAAAGGAATATGTGGTGCAAGACGGTGATGTAATGCACTTCAAATTCAATGTATAATCACTTCTTCCTCTTGTAGATCACGAACTGCACCTTTTTTCCTCTACTTTCTATTTCGAAATCCTTTAGGGCTTCTAATTGAGGATTGTTATCTAGCATTTCCCTTCTTATTCCAAAATCGGTAGTTGCATGCCAGTTGTCCCAGATCAGCAGATCATCTTTGCGGATCTTTGAGAGGATCTCTCGCTCAAGAGGCCAGTACTCGCGATAATCATATGGGTCGTTTTGCAAGCTATGTTGCAAGAACCTGTCGGCATAGATTAGTCGGCGATATTCAATTCCTTCTTCTTTAATATAGGTACCCACTTCATCGGCGAGCTTTTGAGAAGGTGTTAAGTTCATCTCATGACTCCAATTCACAGCTGCTGGTCCGCCGCTAAATAAAAAGACCGCGGCAATAAGCGGATATATCCAGCTAAACCATCTTTTCAGCTTCTCATTTTTGAATAAAGCAGTTATGCTGTTCAATCCATAAAGCATGATAATACCCATTAATGGGGTGATTGCACCGAATACTCTTTTCAGACCCATTGAACTGAACCAACCAAAATACCAGGCTAGACTGTGAAAAATGAAGAAAGCGAAGAATGAACCGATAATCAGCACATTCCATTCATTTCTCTGATTTCTATATTTGAATAAGCTCCACAACAATCCACATAGAAAGAGAAGGAGCAGAGGAAAGCCGCAGATGTAAATTAGTTTTTCAGCAAAATGGAATAGACCACCACTTCCATAGGGACTATCCATATTTGCATAGGGTATTTCGCTGAATGTCCATAAAGGCGACTTCCCAAAAAAGATCCAAGCCATAAGTCCGTATGCTACTTGTCCGACTGCCAGAAGCGGTATTCTTTTAAAATCTTTTCTGATCAGCAGCCACAAGCCAAACACTCCAATAATTAGGAGTCCTTCAGATCTGATCAAAGGCATGAATGAGACAATGATCATAGCTAGATTCAACTTATTCTTCAGGCTTAACCAGATCACGCCCATTAGAGCTAGAGCAAAAAGCGGCTCAGTAAAAGCTGAAAAATTCACTTGAAAGTTCAGCGGGATCAAAAAGATCAAAAGGATCACTAATGCAGGCTGCTTGAGCTTGAGTTCTTTTGAAATCAAATAGGCAATAAAAGCGGATGTAAGACTGCAAATTAAGTTGAAGATCTTGCTTCCTATCAATCCAAATTGGGCAAAAGGAGAACTCAGTAGGGTATAGATCGGTTTTCCCCAATGATCGAAATATAATTTTGGATGCCCAGGTGCGTAGCGAGCAATTAGGTAGTGATGAAAGCTATCTGCTTCTTCTCCAATTCCATTGAAAAGCAAGAGTATCAGTATGGAGCATAGTGAGACTAAAGCCAAACTAATTAGGGCAGTGCTGTGATTCTGAAAAAGGGTTTTCAATGGAATTCTATTAGACTCTAAAGCCAATTACACAGATGTCGTCAAGCTGATCAAGTTTGCCTTTCCAGCCGAAGAAAGCTTTTTCAATTGCTCTTTTCTGTGCATTCATATCCTTATCCTGAATCGAGAGAAGCAATTCCTTGAAGTGAAGAGATCGAAACTTTTTACCCATCTCGCCACCAAACTGATCGGCAAATCCATCACTGAATACATAGATTGTATCTCCTTCTTTAAGCTTGACTTTATGGTTCACAAAAGGAACATGTTTTAAATACTTACCAATAGGCTGTTTAGTGGCTTTGTAATCTTCAATTTCATCAGAACCTTTTCGAATGATCCACAATGGATTATTTGCTCCTGCATATTCCAATTCGAATGTTATTGGATCAAAAGCACAAAGTGCTATATCCATTCCATCCTTTACTTCTTCATCTGAATGGGATGAATTGAATTTTTCGAGTACGATCTCAAGTGTTTTGTTCAGGATTTCGGAAGGCTTCTCTAATTTGAACTCACGAACAGAGCGATTCAATGCATTGCTACAGATCACACTGACGATTGCTCCAGGAACACCATGACCTGTACAATCAGCAGCAGCGAAGATGATCTTGCCATTCGACTTCTCCATCCAATAGAAATCACCCGCTACAATATCTTTTGGAAGATAGAAAACGAAACTTTTAGGAAGCAGTTGATGGAAAGTATCCAAGGGAGGAAGCATTGCATCCTGGATTCGCTTGGCGTAGGTAATAGAGTCTGTGATCTCCTTATTCTTATCTGCAAGCTGAATATGCTGAGTTTGGATCTCATCCCTTTGGATCTCGGCTTCTTCCTTCTGTCTGTTGATGATTGCCGCCTGCTTTCTCTGTTTCACAAATGATCGATAAGCTACGATTAGAAGCACGGCAATCAAAAGGGTTACAAATACAGAGATCATCAAAAAGAACTTCTGATTCTCGAGAGCTTTCATGGTTCTACTCATGTCTTTCTCGATCTCCTTAAAGTTCTTTCTAGCCTTTTCCAACTCGACCATTTGCTGGGTGAGTTTTAGGTCGTTCTCTTCAAGGTCTCTTTCTTTTTTGAGGATTTCAGCCGCATTTGAATCTACAGTAGCCTTTAATTCGTCTGCCAATTTCTGCTGTCTTGCAACATCTGCCCTAATGCTATCTAGATAGGCCTCTTTCTGAGCTATGGTATCCTCTTTCAGAGCCATGATCTTGTTCAGCTTCTGTATCCTTCTGCTCTGTTCCTGGTTCTTATCTTCAGTAAGGTTGAGCTTTTTTCTAAGCTCTCTCAATGTCCGCTGGAACTCTTCCTCATCTTCTGAGTCCACTGCACGATCCAGTATGGCATTGTTGAGCACAAGATTGTTCGACTCAATTTGAAGCACATTGGTGGCCTCATACTGCAGCTTGTTGTTATTGAATATGAAGTTGATCATGGTAGAGCCAAACTCATAGTTCTCAGTGACAAGAAGTATAGGTTTGCGGCCTACTGCATTGAGAAGGTCTTGGGCAGAATAACCAGACTTCGCATCTGCATAGATCATCTGGTATTTAGAGACATTGTCCAGTTCATCTAATGAGATCACTTTTCTCGGAATCATTTTTCCATGATGATTCTTAGGGTCTATAATATTGCTGAATTCTTCAACTAAGGCCTTGTCTTGTAGGATTGCAATCCTAAATGTGTCGCTAACAGCATTAACCGGCCATTCTACATTCTTGACAAAGTTGTTGAGGTAAGCCGATTTGATTCGAAATTCAATGAGACTCGTTTGGGCAAATAAGTTATTTGCTGCCGTTAATAGAAATAGAACAAGGCAGGAGTAAAGAAAGCGGCGAATGCCTGAGTATGGTGTATGAGATGCTCTGGCAACCATTAATAAATAAATACTTGAGACCTAAATTTATACACTGTTAGTATTTACTATCCAAGGCTTCAAAAATCGCCATAAATAAGTGATAAACTGAGCCTAATATACGACTGTATTAATAAAACGCTGTTGAATTCTTCAATAAGCTCAATTATTTGGCTAAAAATCAGTTTATCTGATAGATTAATTCAGACTTATGAAGATGAGTTTAACTGTTAAAACCTCTGTTGATAAATCTGAATGGACTGCGGTATGGCAGCCTACTTCTTTAATTACTTTAGATGTTCCAATAGTTGATTATGGCTGAAGAAGTTCAATATACGGAAGAGAATATCCGCTCCCTTGATTGGAAGGAACACATTCGGATGCGTCCCGGTATGTATATCGGAAAGCTGGGCGATGGCTCCGCTTATGACGATGGCATCTACGTTTTGCTTAAAGAGGTTCTAGATAACTCCATTGATGAATTCGTAATGGGGAATGGTAGGACTATTGAAGTAACCATTAAGGATCGCACTGTAAAGGTTCGTGATTATGGTCGTGGTGTTCCATTAGGTAAGGTTGTGGATGTGGTTTCCAAAATCAACACTGGTGGTAAATACGATTCAAAAGCATTTAAGAAGTCGGTTGGACTGAACGGAGTTGGTACCAAAGCAGTAAATGCTCTATCCACTGAATTCAAGATCGAATCTTTTAGAGATGATAAGGTGAAGGTTGCCACTTTTAGCAGAGGCGAGCTTTTGAAAGAGAATGATATAGAAGAGAGCAGTAAGCGAAAAGGTACTCTGGTAGAATTCGTTCCGGATGAGGAGATCTTCCACAACTATCAGTATCGCAGTCAGCATGTAGAACGCATGCTTTGGAATTATGTCTATTTGAATCGCGGTCTAACGATCTATTTCAATGGAGAGAAGTATCACTCTGAAAGAGGATTGTACGACTTACTTGAAAAGAACATGTCTGATAAACCTCTTTATCCGATCATTCATCTAGAAGGTGAGGATATTGAAGTGGCTATTACTCATACCAATTCATATGGAGAAGAGTATTATTCTTTTGTGAATGGTCAGCATACTACTCAGGGAGGAACGCATCAGGGGGCATTTAGAGAAGCATATGTAAAGACAGTGCGCGATTTCTTTCAAAAGGATTATGATGCGGTGGATATTAGATCTTCTATTGTTGCAGCAGTGGCTGTGAAAGTGATGGAGCCTGTTTTTGAATCGCAAACCAAAACAAAACTAGGGTCTACCGATGTAGGTCCGGATGGTCCTTCAATGAGGGCTTTCATGATGGATTTTCTCAAAAAGCACCTAGATAACTTCTTGCATAAGAATCAGGAGGTAGCTGAGGCATTGCAAAAGAAGATCCTCCAATCTGAAAGAGAGCGAAAGGATTTAGCCGGTATCAAGAAGCTTGCTCGTAAGCGTGCCAAAGAGGTTAGTCTGCACAATAAGAAGCTACGCGACTGTCGAGTGCATTACAATGAGAAAAAAGACAATAACAAGGAATCCACACTCTTCATTACAGAGGGTGATTCGGCTTCTGGATCGATCACCAAAGTGAGAGATGTGAATTATCAAGCTGTATTTAGCTTGAAGGGAAAACCGCTTAACTCTTATGGTCTGACAAAGAAGATCGTTTATGAGAATGAGGAATTCAACTTACTTCAAGCGGCATTGAATATTGAAGATGGTCTGGATGATTTGCGTTATAATAAAGTGGTACTTGCAACAGATGCCGATGTGGATGGAATGCACATTAGATTGCTGTTGATCACTTTCTTCTTGCAATTCTTCCCAGATCTAGTGAAGAACGGACACCTTTACATACTTTCAACTCCGCTCTTTAGAGTTAGAGATAAGAAACAGACTTTTTACTGCTACAGCGAGCAGGAGAGAAGAGAGGCTTTACAGAAACTGAAAGGGAAGCCAGAAATAACCCGATTTAAGGGACTTGGTGAGATATCTCCAGATGAATTCAAGCATTTCATAGGTGAAGATATGCGCTTAGAGCCTGTGGTTATAGGAAAGGAATCAGTGAACGACCTATTGAAGTTCTATATGGGTAAGAATACACCTGACCGACAAGAATTCATTATTGAAAATCTTAAAATCGAACAAGATATCGTAGATGAGGCAGCTGCCTGATCATTGGAACTATGGCGAAGGATAAAGACAAAGACGAAGAGAAAGATGATCTGTCGGCAGAGAATCCATCGAATGATGAGTTGAACGACAGTCAGGAAGAAGGGCAGCAAGAAGAAGCCTCCCAAGATGGAGAGAGTGGTCTGGAGAATGTCATTCAGGTATCTGGGATGTACAATGAGTGGTTCCTGGATTATGCCTCCTATGTAATTCTAGAAAGAGCTGTACCTCACGTAAAGGATGGCTTAAAGCCCGTACAGAGAAGAATTCTTCACTCGCTCAAGGAGATGGATGATGGTCGCTATCACAAGGTGGCCAATGTGATTGGTAATACCATGAAGTATCACCCTCATGGGGATGCATCTATTGGTGATGCCATGGTGCAGATCGGACAAAAAGAGCTTTTGCTCGACACCCAAGGTAACTGGGGAAATATTCTCACTGGTGATAGAGCAGCAGCTCCAAGATATATTGAAGTAAGACTTTCCAAGTTTGCGCTGGATGTGGCTTTCAACAGCAAAACCACGAATTGGGCATCATCATATGATGGAAGAGGTAAAGAGCCGGTAACCCTGCCAATGAAGTTTCCATTGCTCCTTGCTCAAGGAGTAGAAGGTATTGCAGTTGGTCTGGCATGTAAGATCTTGCCTCATAACTTCAATGAGCTGATCGATGCCTCCATTAAGATCCTCAAAGGAAAGAGTGTGAATATATTTCCCGACTTCCTAACTGGTGGAACAGCCGACTTCAGCAACTACAATGAAGGAATAAGAGGAGGAAGGATCAGAGTGAGAGCTAGGATTGCTCAGCTCGATAAGAAGACGCTTGTGATCAACGAGATCCCTTATGGAACTACCACTTCAAATCTTATTGATTCCATTCTCAAGGCCAATGACAAGGGTAAGATCAAGATCAAGAAGATCGAAGATAATACTGCAGAAAATGTAGAGATCCTTGTTCATCTTCCGGGAAATGTTTCTCCCGATAAGACTATAGATGCACTATTTGCATTTACAGATTGTGAAGTGTCCATTTCTCCCAACTCTTGTGTGATCGAAGATGAGAAGCCGAAGTTCCTTAGCGTAAATGAGATTCTTCGACTTTGTACAGAGCACACCAAGGAGTTGCTTAAGATGGAGCTCGAGATTCGCAAAGGAGAACTCGAAGAACAATGGCATTTTGCTTCTTTGGAGAAGATCTTTATCGAGAATCGAATCTATCGAGACATAGAAGAATGCGAAACTTGGGAAGATATTATCGCCACCATTCACAAAGGTTTAAAACCTCATGTGAAGCATCTTCTTAGAGAAGTTACTGATGATGATGTAGCTAGACTAACGGAGATCAAGATCAAGAGGATCTCGAAGTTCGATAGCTTTAAAGCGGATGAGGTGATCAAACGCATTGAAGAAGAATTGGAACAGATCAAGCATGATCTAGCACATCTGACCGACTTTGCCATTGCTTATTTCAAGAATATAAAGGATAAGCACGGAAAAGGTAGAGAGCGAAAAACAGAGATCAAGTCCTTCGAGAATATCGATGCAACAAAAGTAGCTGTGGCCAATACCAAGCTTTATGTGAATAGAGCTGAAGGATTTATTGGGCATGCATTGAAAAAGACCGAGTCGGAGTTTGTAGCAGACTGCTCGGATATAGATGATATCATTGTCTTTAGAGAAGATGGTATCATGCAGGTACAGAAGATTCAACCAAAATCTTTTGTGGGTAAGAATATTATCCACGTAGGTGTTTGGAAGAAGGGCGATAAGCGCACCATCTACAATATGATATATAGAGATGGTAGTACTGGAAATAGCTTGATGAAGCGTTTTGCAGTGACTTCGATTACCAGAGATAAGGAGTACGACCTAACGGCCGGTAACAAAGGCTCAAAAGTGCTCTACTTCTCGGCCAATCCAAATGGTGAAGCTGAGGTAGTGAGTGTATTACTTAGAGCAAAAGCCAAGTTGAAGAAGCTCAAGTTCGATCAAGACTTTGCTGATCTAGCCATTAAAGGTAGAGCTGCTAAAGGAAATATCCTCACTAAACATATGGTGAGCAAGATCAAACTGAAAGAAGAAGGTTCCTCAACCTTATCTGCTAGAAAAGTCTGGTTTGATGATACTGTACAGCGTCTCAACTATGAAGATAGAGGTGAACTCCTAGGTTCATTCAAGTCTGATGAAAAGATCCTGACCATCACACAATCTGGCCACTATAGATTGACGGGTATTGCTGTAACCACACATTTCGATGAAGACCTGATCAGTATTGAAAAGTGGGATCCGGATAAACCAATAACCGCAATCTATTTTGATGGAGAAAAGCAAGACTTCTATGTGAAGCGTTTTCTTGTGGAGGACACGGATAAGAAGACGCTATTCATTACCGATCATGAGGATAGTTATTTAGAATTGGCCTCAACCGATTTAATGACTGTTATTGAATTGGCCTTTGTGAAACCGAGAGGGAAAGAGGCTAAACCTAATGAGATCTTGAATCTGAAGGACTTTATCACTGTGAAAGGACTCAAAGCTCTTGGAAATAAGCTCAGTTATAATAAAGTGAAATCAGTTGATCGATTGAGTGAAGAAGCTGCAGCTGAGTTCTTGCAAATGGACATTGAGGATTTCCGCAAGGCGAATTTGCCAGAGCCAAAATTGAGTGAGGATAAGCTGAGTGAATCTGGTGACGCTGACGAGGACTCATCCTACGCCAAGGCTACGGATGACAAGGAAGAGGACGAAGACGGAGTTGAGAATGAAGAGAAAGAAGGGTCTACCAAGGAGGGTAATGATGGAAAAAAGCTTCAAGACCATAGCGAAGCTGATGAGGAATCGCAAATGGAACTCTTCTAGTTTATGTCTATAACCCTCATCATAATTGTTATTACAGTAGCAGTCTCCCTATGGGCTTTTCAGCGCAAGGATGTCTTCTACCGTATGGATTTCTCCCCCTATGCTGTTGAGCAGAATAAGGAATGGTATCGTTTCATATCGCATTCATTACTTCATGCAGATTGGGTTCATCTCTTGGTCAATATGTTCGTGCTATTCATATTTGGCGATGTAACCCAGGCCTACTTTGAAGCTTATGCAGGATCAAAAGGGCTTTTTTACTTTATTCTACTCTATGTTGGGGGTGTGGGCTTCGCAGTATTGCCCACTTACAGGAAACACAAAAACAATCCCAATTATCACTCTGTAGGGGCTTCGGGTGCTGTTTCTTCAGTACTATTCTCTTCAGTGATCTTTCAACCGGGTACAGAACTATGCCTCTACGGATTGCCCTTTCTATGTTTTCCGGGAATAATCTGGGCAATTGCTTATTTAGGCTATTCATACTACAAAGGCAAGCAGGGAGGAGACTATGTCAATCATGATGCGCATTTCTGGGGAGCCATCTATGGAGTAGTCTTTACGATTATCACAGTTCCTCGTTCTATCTTGGCATTTATCGATCAGATTTTGGCACTTTTGCCTTAATAAAGCAATAGCAAATGTCAGAGGAATATCTATGCTTTCAGGGTGAGTTTTATCATAAGGATCAAAGTCCACTGCTTTTGAATAGGGCTTTTCTATATGGTGATGGTGTGTTTGAATCCATGCGCTCAAAGGGAGATAAGATCCATCTCTTTGCTTTGCATATAGAGCGATTGAAAAAGAGCTTGGAAGTCCTGCAGATCGAATATTCCACAGATCTGTTCAAAGAGATAGAGATTGCTGCCAAAGACCTTATTCGAAAGAACAAGCTCAATAAAGGAGGAAGACTGAGACTTACAGTATTCAGATCAGGTGGAGGAAAGTTCAAGCCCGAGACGAATCGTCCATCCTATTTGATCCAAGCTGAAGCTTGTAGTTCTGACTTTGAATTGAATACTAAGGGTTTGAGTTTGGAACTCGCCGACACTATTCGCCTGTATCCTTCTCCCTTTTCAGCAATAAAGACCATAGGCTCTCAAAGCTACATAACTGCATCTATAGAATGTGAGAAGCGAGGCTTCGATGACCTTATACTCTTGAATCAAAAAGGTGAAGTAGTGGAAGGTTGTAGCTCGAACATCTTTATGAGAATTGGCAAGGATGTAATCACTCCTCATCTTGCATCAGGTTGTTTGGCCGGTGTGATGAGGGCGCATGTGATCCAATTATTGCAAGGGTCAAATCACAACATTGTACAAAGAGAAGTTGGTACCGAAGAATTGATGTCGGCCGATGAGATCTTCATGTCCAATTCCATTTCTGGAATCAGATGGGTAGGGTCTTACCGACAAAAGCGGTATTTCAGTGATCTAAGTAAAAAGCTGATCGAATTGCTCAATCAAGAGCTTTAGTTCAATTGAGGATCTTCGGGGAAGTCGGCCATTGGTGAAATCCTAGAGCCAGAATCCTTCAAGATCAATTTCCAAAGATCTTCGGGTTTTGAGAATAACCTCTTATGAGGCACACTTCTCACGAACCAGGAATTCTCTCTTAACTCATCTTTCAATTGCTCAGCATCCCAGCCGGAGTACCCTAAAAAGAATCTTATATCCTTTTTAGTGATGAGCTTTTGTTTGATGGCCTCTTTCAATTGCTCAAAATTGCCATTCCAATAAACTCCTTCCTCAACTTTGATCGAGTCTGTGAGTAAATTCCCTTTGGTATGCAGATAGAAGAGATTCTGAGGCTGTACAGGACCGCCTAGATAAACGGGAGCATCGATCTTAGGAAAGTCTACCAATACCTCATTGATCTGCACATCAAGGCTCTTGTTCATCATAAAGCCTACAGTACCTTCTTCATTGTGCTCAGTTAAGTAAACCACCGAGCGTTTGAAATACTGATCTACCATAAAAGGCTCAGAGACCAACACTTTGCCTTTTTCTGGCTCAATTCGATTCAGTTTATTGATCGGATATTTAAAAGGGTCGAAATCCATACAAAGCAAAGTTAAATATCATTTGACAAATCGTGTTTAACGTCAGGCTAATAAATTGCTAATCAACACTTAGGCAGCTAAAAATGTCGTTTTAGCGACTATTTTCTGAGTTTTTAGCCCATTTTATAGGCTATGATTACCTTTCGGCAGCAAAATGAAGGAAAGCAAACAAACCCCCAAATCGCCAAAGTACTGGCCGTACTTATTCATATTATTGGCATGCCTTTTATTGAACGCCAATACATTCAATCACGGTTTTGTGCTGGATGATGATGTGGTCTTCGTCCAGAACCGTTTTGTTCAAGAAGGTATTTCAGGCATTGATGATATACTATCTCATGGTTATCTCTACGGATTTAATCAGCGAAATGATCAATCTTACCGTCCGTTAGTCCTCATCTCATACGCCATAGAAAAGAGTTTTTTTGGAGGGGAACCAAAATCTCTACATGTCTTCAATGTCTTATTCTACGCATTGGTGGTGATGCTACTCTATGCATTCCTAAAGTTGCTTTTCAAGGAGCAATCGCATTGGTGGGCCTTTTGGATTTCACTTCTCTACCTTTTTCACCCCATACACACAGAAGCAGTGGCGAACATCAAAGGAAGAGATGAGATCTTCCATGCGCTTTTTACCCTGCTCACCTTGTATCATGTGTTGCGTTATCATGACTTCGGCAAGAAAAAGGATCTGATCTTGTCTATGATAAGCTTTTTCCTTGCGCTCATGTGCAAAGAAATGGCAGTAAGTCTTTTGGCATTAGTGCCACTTTGCCTGTATTTCTTCAGAGATATAAAGCTCAAGCAACTACTGCTCAATAGCTCATATTTTGCCGCGGTATTAGTGGTCTACTTAATTCTGCGTTCGGCCATTCTTGACAGTATCACTTTTGAGGAACAAATGACGGTCATCAATAATACTTTGGCAGCAGCTCCTGATCTTGGAAGTAGGATTGCTACCAATTTTGTGATCTTCGTGAATTACCTCAAATTACTTGTCTTTCCGCATCCGCTAAGCTGGGATTACTCATATCCATACTTTCAGATAGTAGGCTTTTCAAATCCATTTGTGATCTTGATCGTGCTCTTGTTTCTCTTGGCATTGGGCTTTAGTGTTTACGGACTGAAAAGCAAGAATGTATATGCCTTTACCTTCCTTTTCTTTTTAATTTCTTTTGCTGTAGTGTCTAATTTTTTCATTCTCATAGGAGCCACTTTAGGTGAACGCTTCTTATTCTTCCCATCTATAGCCTTCTGCATTTTGCTTGCGCGATTGATAGCCGACCTAGATAAGCAGTGGTTTGCCAAAAAGAGAAAGTATGCATTGCCCATTGCGATATTGATACCAATCCTCGCTTTGTATGGATTTAAAACCTATGATCGCAATCAAGATTGGGAATCCAATGAAAAGCTATTCATAGCTGGATATGAAGCCATTCCCAACAATTCGAGAGCTGTTTCTGCCTTGGCCTCAGTTTATCGCAATAGAGGAGAGATGGCACAAAATGAAGAGACACAGATCAAGAACCTGGAACGTTCATTGGAATTGTATTTGGAGAGTATTAAGCTCTACACTGGTAATACAGATGCCTTTTACAACTTAGGTGTGGTCTATATGAATCTGAACAAAAGAGATAAGGCTAGATTGGCCTATGAGCAGGTATTGAATCTCAATCCAAATCATACCAAAGCCCTTAATAACATAGGAGTGATCTATTTTCAACAGGCAGATTATACCACAGCTGAAAGCTTGTTCTTAAGAGCATTGAATGTGGAGCCTGACTTTCAGAATGCCCACGCCAATTTAGGAGCTGTTTATCACAATACCGGAGATCTGCAAAAGGCAAGATCTTATTATGAAAGAGCATTGCAATTGAATCCAGCTGATCAGAATACCAGAAACAATCTCAACCTATTGCTGGGAAATTAGGCTGAATCCTTACATAGTCAGTAACTTTATCATATCAATAAAGGCAATATGAAAGAGACAAGAGATAAGGTAAAGCATTTGAGAAGGGATTTTGATCGCGATACCCTAACAGAGGCGCAGACACCGGAGAATCCATTGGAATTATTTGGGGAATGGTTAGACGAAGCCCTTGAGTCGGAAATAAAGGATCCCAATGCCTTTGTTTTATCTACTTATGCCAATGGCGAAGTAGATAGTCGCGTTGTATTGATAAGAGAATTTTCCGAAGAGGGGATTCAATTCTTTACCAATTATGGCAGTCAGAAAGGAAAGGAATTAGCAGAGAACCCTCAAGCGGCAATTAATTTCTTCTGGGCCGACTTAGATCGACAAATTAGAATAAAGGCAAGGATCGAGAAGCTGGATGAAGCCATTTCAGATGATTATTTCAATTCTCGTCCAAGAGAAAGCCAGATAGGTGCCTGGGCATCACAACAGAGTCAAACACTGGGTAGTAGAGAAGAACTGGAAAAGAGAGTGGAAGAGTATGCTGCGCAATTTGAAGGAAAGGAAGTACCTCGTCCGGAATTTTGGGGAGGATATCTAGCCAAGGTATATGCTTATGAATTCTGGCAAGGAAGAGAAAGCCGACTGCACGACCGTATTGTCTATGAATCTAAGGATGGCAATTGGCTTAAGAAACGACTTTACCCATAGGCTTGCATCCATACTTCGCAAAACATAGCTTGCGCGATAAACTTATCGCAAAAGATCCAGACCCGAATTGCTTCATGAGTATTGTGATTCCCGTATTCAGGGAAGAACAACTGTTACAGACCATTGAATCAATACACAATTGTGATAGTCCAAACGAAAGCTTTGAGTTGATTCTCCTTTTTAACTCGGCTGAAAGCGACACTGAATCTCGAGAGTATAATCAGAGAAGTAAAATTGAAGTAGAAGAATGGATTAAGCAGAATTCCCCGGCCTTTCCCATTCATATGGTAGAAGAGAATCATTTAGATGACAAGCTAGCAGGTGTTGGTTTGGCAAGGAAAATAGGCATGGGTGAGGCAGCAAGAAGATTGCTATCTATAGGAAAGGAAGAAGCTGTGATCCTTTGTCTGGATGCTGATTGCACCATAGATAACAACTATCTACAAGCCGTTGAGGCACATTTTCAGAATCCAAAGAGTAAAGCAGCAGCAAGCCTGTACTTTGAACATCCACTGGAAGGAGATGATTATTCTAATGAGATTTATGAAGCCATACTGTATTATGAATTGCACTTGCGCTATTATAAGCATGCCATGACTTATTGCGGACTCCCATTCGATAGGTATACGGTGGGTTCTTCCATGGCTGTGAGGGTGCAAGCCTATTTGAGTGAGGGGGGAATGAACAAGCGAAAGGCCGGTGAGGACTTCTATTTTCTACAGAAGTATCTCATCAAAGGAGAACTGGATGAGATCAATACTACCACTGTTTACCCATCGCCAAGGAAATCTGATCGTGTGCCATTCGGAACCGGAAGAGCTGTTCAAGACCATTTGGAAGAACGAAAGGATCTGCAGCTTAGCTATTCCCCAAAAAGCTTCAAATTGATAGCTGAATTTATTGGATCAATAAAGAGAGACTTCCCTAGACGACCCCAGATAGCAGAGGAAATAAAAGGCTTTTTTAAAGCCGATGAGTGGGAGGTAGAATGGAAGAAGTTAATTGAAC
Source organism: Flavobacteriales bacterium (assembly GCA_002706365.1). Lineage (GTDB taxonomy): Bacteria > Bacteroidota > Bacteroidia > Flavobacteriales_E > Vicingaceae > UBA1494. The sequence continues at coordinate 67,624 of PALM01000036.1, forward strand.
AGTCGAGAGATCTCGAGAGCTTTGAAAAGCGCTTTTATCAATGGTTCACCCCATTTAAGTTGCTAAAGTTATTGCATTATCTGAGGGATGAATACTATCCAAACATATCAATTGAGGAAGCGGTAAGTGAATTGTTAGAAGTGAGTGGGGATGTTGGAGACCAGTTAGAAGAGCTAAGGAGAAGGGATCAATTTTGATAACTATTGCGCAAGATCTTCAATTTATTGAAGACCGATGAATCCACCACATAGCAACCTTCTTCTATCATATCAAAGATCTGATGATCTCTGTCTTTATGATAGGATACAATGAATTCAAAGCATTTATAAGCATGATCATCAACTCGATCTAGATCCAAAAGTGTTCCAATATCCGTTAGATCCAGTTTGGAGCTTTCCGGAATTTCTACTCCAATGGAGACCATATGATCCTTATGACACTCAATGGCTTTAAGGTGTTTGTCGGTTCTGAATTCAAGGTATTTCACATCCTTTACCAGACGGTCGAAAACCTGATCGCTATACTCGCCCAGCATAGACCAAGCCTGTTCTGAGTAATTGTCCTGAAGTAATCTCCATTCATAAGGACTCAAACCGCAATCATAGAGGTAATTCGAGAAATCATCCTCGACTACTTCAAACTCCTCATATGTAAGATAGCGGTATTTCATATTTTAAAGATAGAAACTCTTTTTAAAGAAGCAAATCAAATGTCTGTCTCATAGGAATTTACCTTCAATTTTAGATCTTCAGGTATGGGAATCGACTTCTGAGTTTTCATATCAAAACCTACTATGGTTTGCATGGCATGAGCAGCCGGAACAGCCTTATCATTTCTCATAGCACAGATCAAGCTCTCAAATTCAAAGCTTTTATTACCCACTTTAGATACTCTAGTATAGACTCTTACTTTATCGTGAAATGCAAGGGATTGAAGAAAGTCGATCTCTATTCTGGCAACCACCACATTGAATTCATCGATCTGCTTGAACATACCAAGAATCTCTTGAGAATAAGCAATTCTGCTTTCTTCAAGAAAGTTCAGATACCGTGCGTTGTTTACGTGATGTAGGGCATCTACATCCATAAACCGCACATTCAGATCTATATGATGCTTGAATTTATTGAGCTGATAATCTTTCATACAAGAGGCTTTAATAAGAGTTGATGTGAGCTTTTTAAGAACCCTTGCAATTTATTGATTTCTTCCAGTGGAAGGATAGAAGTGAGCTTAAAGAATTTGACTTTTTCATCTAAATTAAATTTATCGACCTCAGCGTACTCATCACTTAAAGCATGATGATTCCATTCATTGCCGGAAGTAGAGACTCTGAAGTTTAGATCAGAAGCATTAATGTCTTTAATTATCTTAGGCAACCGATTGCTGAAGTCGGCCAGAAAAGAGCCCTTCAAATGCAAGGTGCAGCTAACAAAATGCCCCCACCAAAATAATGTACGGTAAGCAAAAACATGCTTTTTGCTAAAGAGTCTAGGGTAATCCATTACTAAGTAGGGGAAGCCTTTGTAATTCTCGCCTCTATTCACTTTGGCAGAAGGGGAGAGGGCAAAAGCATCGCCATACTCACTTTGCAATAGATCAGCTTGCTTGGCCAATATCTCAATGAATTGCTTGATCAAATTGTTCTTTCTTTCGATCAGGCTGGAATCGATCATTAAATGGATATCGGATTTATCGAAGATTAGTTCCATAAGCTAAGTCTTTCTATTATGAATTACCTAGCTAGAAATGGCAGTGGCTTCGTAATTCTAAATAGTCATAAACTAATATTTAGAATAATTAAGCTATTATTCAATTATGAATTTTCGTTGAACATTTGATTCTAGAATTCTGAAAATATACAATCCCGCAATACTATTTGGCAGACTAACATAATTCAACTCATTTTTCAACTGTAAATGCAGAATAAGCTTTCCATTTAAATCAAATATTTGGGCAGTTTGTCCAATGAGACTTTCTGGTATGCTAAACTTAAACTCCCCATTATTTGGATTGGGGTAAATAAGAACTTCATCATCAATCCGTTGCTCTTTTTCTTCTTCTATAGAAGTATTAAAGGATAAACCATACATTTCTATGTCATCTAATGCTACATTGCTATTCTCACCTGTAACTTCGGTTCTGAATCTTAATTTAAATACTGGATTTGAAAGAAAACTCATCAGATGAATTGTATCTGCTATCCAAGATTCTGAAGAGCTGTTTTGTTGTTGCCCACTGATACTATCAAGTATTTGCCAATTCCCGTTGGCATTTCCTTCTACATACAATGTATTTATATCAATTCCATACATGTGATACCAAAAGACTAAATATGGGTTTGCATTATTGTTTAAATCAATACATGGACTAGTCAAACTAGCCATAATTGTATCGTTAGCATTTCCTTGCACATAGATGAAATTTCCGGATCCAGTGCCATGGTCTCCATTTGGACCTGAAAGAACGGTAGGCGTGCCATTGCAACTAAACCCATTTTGCACAGCCCATGTGGACGAGTCACTTATCCATCCATTTTTAAGGATATCTCCAACTGAATTTTGACAGTTTCCATCTACAAAATCATCAAAATCCTCAAATAGTGAATCGGCTAAAGTGAAGTTGTTGAATACAAGTTCATTGATGGTATCATTAATGGAGATTGTATCACTTGGGTGATTTACCCAGCTTTTTAATTCAAATTGGGTACTTGCCTGACCTAAAGAAGGGTCTGGAGCAAATGTATAAATGATACTTTGGTTTGCAGGGAGTGGTGTGTTGACTACATTTGAAACTATGGCTGAAGAATTTAATTGGTAATTAGCAGTTATGGAGCCTCCAGGTATATTTACTCCACCGTTGTTTTCAATAGTTAATGCAACTCTACCATTTTGATAATCACAATCACTAACTACGACCTTGTTATCAAATAGCTTTACATCCAACAATTGACTTTGATCTAAAATTTGAATGTCATCTAATGCTATTGCGTTGCTTAGGCTGTCTGTTCTGCCATTAAATGCAAAGCCTAATTCAATATTCTGTCCAGAATATACAGATAGATCAACTGTCTTACTTCTCCATTCATCAAGATTAGAACCTCCACTAACGGAGTCAATTATACTAGTCAAGATTCCATTGTTCCATAGTCCTATGAATAGTGTATTTCTATGATCACCTAGAATATGATACTTAAACTTAAGACTTAAAGTATCGTTTTGATCAATTGATATGCATGGCATTGTTGTAAAGAATACCCTTTGTGCATCTTGATTTAAGGGTGTTATTTTATACTCACTAAGTATATATTTATTGCCACCTATTGTAGCATCTTGGGAAGGTATTTGTGAGTTAGATATATTTCTGTCATCAACTAATTCCCAACTATCATCAAACTCCCAACCTTCAACAGAGGGGTTAACTCCTAATTCTAATTTTTCAAAATCTTCATTTAAGTATCTTCCAATGAGAGAGTTCTGAATTTCAAAATCAATGAGGCTATCTACAATTGAATTATTGTATCTAGCAACTACATCAATTGTAATAGGGTTTTGATAGAGACTAAGATCTAAGCTATCAGAAAAGGTGAACCACAATGTATCTGCGAAGCTTATGCTTGATGACACTGTATCAAGAAAAGTCGCTTGGGAATTAACAATATAGCTCAAATAGAGCGAATCCGCTGGGATACTATCAGTATTAAAGTTCTCGATAAATACTTTGACAGGTATCTTTGAAGATTGAACACAAGGTGTTCCAGCACTTATTTCATTGAGCAAGTTGCCTTCAAATATGCTAATATCATCAATAGCTGGCACTGACCTAAATGAGTACTTAGTTGTTCGAAATCTTAACTTAATTGACTCACCTTCCATTAAGGATAGGTCTATTATTCTTTTAGAATATGGGTCTGAAGAGTTTATTTGAATCTGAGATGTAAATCTTTCGACATCACGTACCCAAGATCTACCATTAAAAATATCCAGCGAAAAGTTTCGAAAATTTGCACCAAAAAGATGCAGCCAATAAGTTAAAACAGGATTTTTGAAATTGTCAAGTGCAATACAACTACTTTCGATAATAGAACTATCTATAACATTATTAATTTGAGGAATAGCTGTAAGATATAGTCCATTGCTAGTTGTATGATCGCGATTTGGTCCTGAATTACTACCTAAATAAGTTGAACCTTGATGTGTTTCCCATTTATAGTTAGATCCAAGAGTAGTTTTCCACCTAAATCCAACATCGGGGGCGGTCAAGTTGTCAAAGTCTTCATAAAAGGGTGTCTGAACATGCCCACTTTTATAATCCTTTCTTTGAATATGTCTCAGGTCTTTAATACTATCATTATCATTATTGCTATCACCATTTACATTTACCCAGAAATCTATTTCGTATTCCCCAACTTGTGATAGATTTGAAGAATTAGTGAATTGATAAGGGAACTTAGTGAAGGGAGGAATAATTCTATTTACACTATCTGTAACAAGAAGACTATTATTCACTAAATAGTTTATTCTAAAGGATCTTATGGTGTCTGGGCTCCAGTTTGAAAGATAGGCAGTGAAAATCATTGAATCAGAAAAGCCACATTCATAACGGTTAAAATCATTTATACTATCGATTGAGAGGTCATTGGATGGAGTATAGAGTCTTAAGTCATCTATAGTAGCACCTTCGTATTGCCTACTTCCATCTGAAAGAAAGACAAGTCTGAACTTTACTGCTGACTGTCCAGCAAAATTATCGAGCCTGTTTTGTACCCTAATCCACTTTTGACTATTCCCATCAATATCATTATCAGTTGAGTCCCCTAGGTTACCCCAGTTTGAAGCTATGGCACCACGATTGAGATTCTGCCAAGATTTACCTTTATCTAATGAATATTGCCATCTTAGCCAATCAAATCTTTTCTCTATATGATATATTGTATAATATGACAAAACGGGATCAATAGTATCTTGACTAAAATCAAAACATGGAGATTCTATATAAGAATTTTCATTGTTGTTGTAGTCGCCTGATAAATTGGTTACTAGGCAATTAATTCCTGACCATGTAGTATCAATGAAAAGGCCACTAGGTAATCCTCTTTCCCAAGTAGATCGAGTCCCTCCAAAGCTCCAAACTATCGCAGTGTCTTCAAAATCATCAAAAAAGGGCAAACTATAGACTAGTAGGCTTGTTACTTGGGTTGTAACTGTGTCATTACTTCTATCTAATTCTCCAAAATAATCAGCAATCAGTTTTATTTGATAAGTCTGAACTAAACCTAGATTAGCAGTTTGGTTAAAAGCATGTGAAATAGAATCACCGGGTGCTAAGGAAGTGTTAATGGTATCCCAAGAGATAGGGCTTGAGTTTACTTGATAACCAATCCTAAAACTATCAAGATCAAGTGCGCCAAAGTTTTTGAACTGGCCAACAATGGTATCTGTAGTTGAAAGTCCGCATTCAGAAATTGGTGACTGAAGATAGTCTGCTTTTAAATCATAATGATAAGGAGAGAAGATAACTACATCATCAATTCCAACATAATAATCCCAATCATCTCCATCATCAAAAACAAATCTAATTTGACAATTAGTGTTTCTAAAACTGCTTATATCAATTTTGGCTCTTGGATAGCCTTGTTGACAAGCTCCTCCAAGCCATGCTCCACAATCTTTACTCGTCTTCGAAAATACATTCACCCAATTTGAGCCATCAAACACATCCACTTCAAAGAATCCAGAGACATTTGCATCAGTCCTGTAGTTATATATGAATTGAACATATGTTGCTGAATCTAAGGAATTGTCAAATACTGGAGTATACAAATGAGCTGTGGAAAAAGGGGCACTGCCTCCCAATGCATCGTCATCAAAGAATGCAAGACTTGTGTTGTCAAAATTATTATTACCAGCCTCTAATGCAGATGCATCTATCCCAAAACTCCAATTCGCATTTCCACTAATTATGCTATCATTCCAGGCAGCTGGTAATTGGGAAGTATTAAAATTTTCTTGAACATGTATTTTTTGTGCATGAGCATTTAGGGATGCAAGTAGGCTTGCACAGATTAGAAGAAAAGTTCTCATTAGGAAAAGTTGATTCGCTTGTAATTTAAAAGTAATTAAATGTGGCAAAAGCATTGATGTAATGACCAATATTATTATTGTAATGATTACAATGATTTGCAAGATTCAAAATATATATATATTATTGTGATATCAAAATAATATCAAAATGAAAAATATAAACCACGAAAAAGAGCATAAGCCGGCCTCCGGCTATTTAATGCTATTTGTAATTCTCTTTCTTCTTGCCTTATCAATTGTAGGAATTGTCATTACCAAGAATCCTTGGTTTGCATTGGGTATCCTCTTCTCTTTATTCCTATGCATAGGTTTCTTCTTTGTATATCCAAACGGCTCAAGAGTACTCACTCTTTTTGGAGAGTATAAAGGCACGGTAAAACAGCATGGCTTTTATTGGGTGAATCCATTCTATGTGCGCAAGAATATTTCGCTTAGAGCCAGGAACTTCGACTCAGAGAGATTGAAGGTGAATGATAAGTTGGGTAATCCGATCAACATTAGTGTAATCCTTGTTTGGAGGGTAAAGAACACTTATAAGGCTGCTTTTGAAGTAGATATTTACGAGAACTTCGTCAGAGTTCAAACGGATGCTGCAGTTAGAAAGTTAGCGGGAATGTATGCTTACGATAACTTTGACGACGATGAGAGCGAGATCACTTTGCGTTCAGGAATGGAGGAGATCAATGAGAATATGGAGAAAGAAGTTTCTGAGCGATTGGAGATTGCAGGTATAGAAGTGTTAGAAGCTAGAATTGGCTACTTAGCCTATGCTTCTGAGATTGCTTCGGCCATGCTTCGTCGTCAGCAAGCCACAGCAATTGTCGCTGCGCGTATGAAGATCGTTGAAGGTGCTGTGTGGATGGTAGAAGAAGCGATCAATCAGTTGAGCAAAAGAAACGTGATCGAATTGGATGAAGATAAGAAGGCAGCTATGGTGAGTAACTTAATGACAGTACTTTGCGCCGATAAGGATGCTTCTCCTGTGATCAACACCGGAACCTTAAATCACTAGAAATGGATAAGTACAAGATCATACAGAAGGGAATCTTTGAATCCAAGTCGAAGTTTGAGGAACGTTTGAATGCTTTAGTGTTGGAGGGGTGGAATGCAATTTCCATTGCCTCTGATCAGAGCAGACTCACTGTTCTTCTCGAGAAAAACCGATAGGAGGTCTCTATGGCAAAAAAGAAAGCCTTTGCCTTACGTCTCGATCCGGAGGTATTAAAAGCGGTTGAAAAATGGGCTGCGGATGAATTCCGTAGTACCAATGGACAGCTTGAGTGGATAATAGTTAATGCATTGAAAAAAGAAGGAAGGTTTAAGAAAAGTAGAGGTCCTACGAACTCAGATGATAAATCTGAAATCTAAGAGAGAGCCTAGAATCTAGAAACTAGAGTCTAGACAAATCAGTAAGCAGAAATTCAGCTATTATTTAATAAGACCATCCGCTTTAACCACGGAGCCTCGACACTGTCGAGGCAGCGCCCTACTGCGCTGCTTTCTGCAGCTTCTAAGGGCAAAGCAAAGAAGGCACAGAAGCCTTCCTTTCGTCAGGCTTGCACAGCGACATTTCGAATCCAAATGCCGGCCTCGATCCCTGCCTGCCGGCAGGCAGGCTCGAACTCGAACTCGGACTCAAGCGAAGCGCACGGCTATCGGCTAAGTTTCCTGAGCGGAGCCGAAGGACTAGTCTCCAAACTTTAGGCACCCTTCGACTGCGCTCAGGGCATCGCTTTAGCTGCACTCTTGACCTCCGTAGCTTTAGCGTAGGAGGTTCCAACTCTAGGCACTCTCCTCATTACTCCATTCTCCAAACACCAAACTGCATAAAAAAAGCCCGAATCGGGAAATTCCTTCATCGGGCTTCTTTAAATATTCTGAATTCGATTAAGCTACTTCAACCAGCTCAATATCGAAGATCAATTCTTTACCGGCTAGTGGATGATTTGCATCAAGCACTACCTTTTCTTCCTTCACTTCGTGGATGATCAAGATCTGTCTTCTTCCATCTTGAGAGGTAGCTTCTAGCTGCATACCTTTCTCTGGCTTCATATCTTTTGGCAATTGAGCCTTGTCGACTTCGATCATTGCTTCATCACTTCTTTCTCCATAAGCTTCAGCAGATGGAATCTCAACTTTCTTGCTCTCACCTACTGCCATTCCTTCAACTGCCGCATCAAATCCTTTGATCATTTGTCCGGCACCTACTGTGAATTCAAGAGGTTCTCTTTCTCTAGAACTATCGAAAATAGTATCGTCGGTTAATTTTCCTGTATAGTGAACTTTTACTTTGTCGCCTTTTTTTGCTGTGGCCATAAGTTGTTTTTTATTATGAGGACGCAAATTTAAGAGTTTAGATACGGCTTAACTAGAAAATAGCCCTTAAAGTGCAGCTAATCCTTCTACGCCAAGGCTACGAAGGACGAAGAGTGAGCTAATCCTTCTACGCTAAAGCTTCCAAGGACAAGGAGTGCAGCTAAAGTGTCTAAAGTTGTTTTTTTAGCTGTAACGCAAAGAATCGCAAAGGCGCTTTGCCTTCCTTCGGCAGTCAAGCTCTCGCGAGGTTTCACCATGAAAAAGGTTTTCTTTCCTTGCGTACCATAGCGAAACCTTTGAGAACCCTTGTATCACAACCTTGAAGAGAGCAGTAGCCTGAGCGCGATGTCCTGAGCCTGCCGAGTGATTCCGATGAAATTGGAATAGTATCGAGGCATACTGAATCACTCGAGATCCTAATTTCACATCTCACATTTAAAGTCTAGGCTCTAGGCTCTAGACTCTATGATCTCCACCAAAATCTTATCTTTAAAACCATGGACTTGAGATCACTAATATCTTCCTTCCCTAACTCCGCCTTCAACAGATGGAGATTGAATTTTATCCTTCATAGAGTGATTCCGTTCAATCGTCCGCACAGACTGAAGGTCATTCAGATAGATGATGAGAAGTGTAGGGTCTTATTGCCATATCGCAAGAAGAATCTAAATCACATTAAAGGGCTTCATGCTTGCGCTCAAACCACTGCGGCTGAATATGCCAGTGGATTATTCCTATTGAACCGACTGGGTTTCAAGAAGTACCGAATTATCATGAAGAAGATCTCGGCTGAGTATCACTATCAAGCTAAAACATCTGCAGTTGCAGAGTTCTCAATGAGCAATTCTGAGTTGGAAGAAAAGGTATTGAAGCCACTAGAAAGCGAGGGGAAGGTCTATATTTTATGCCAGATCGAACTAAAAGGAGAGAATGGCGATCACTTTAGTATGGTAACTACTGAGTGGCAGGTGAAAAGCTGGGATAGTGTGAAAACGAAAGTGTAAGAAGTACAGCTAGAGTGCCAAAGATCTTTGGGTTAGAACCTAGATTAATGATTGGAATGTAGAAATAGACTACAATTCATGATTTTCCCGCAGATATCGCGGATAACACCTTTAAGTTTAGGCTATGTATTTTGCTGATCTCGCAGATTTTGATGCTTCATCTAAACTGTGTTTTGTGTTCAACTCAAATCTGCGTAATCTGCGATAACAATCTGCGGAATTCGCGGGGAAAAAATGCTGATTTAGAAATGTGCTGGGTTGTCTAGATTCTAGGCTCTAGATTCTAGACTCTTCCTCAAATCCACCATCTTAATCGCAGTAACCGCAGCTTCATCGCCTTTATTGCCGAGTTTTCCGCCGGATCTAGCTCTGCTCTGTTCGATGGTGTTGTCGGTGAGTACTCCAAAGATCACGGGCTTATTGTACTTCAAGCCCACATCCTTAACCCCTTGAGATACTGCTTCACAAACAAAGTCGAAATGACGGGTTTCTCCTTGAATCACACAGCCCAGACAAATAACCGCATCGATATCCTTAGAAGATTCTAGAATGAATTGTGCTCCCAATGGCAATTCATAACTGCCGGGCACATATTCCAATAAAAGGTCTGATTCTTCAGCTCCGTATTTGAGGAGGGTAACAAGGGCTCCTTTTTTCAATCCTTCAGTGATCTCTGCATTCCATTCAGAAACGACCAAAGCGATCTTCATCCCCTTTGCAGAGGGTATTTTATTGGGATCGTGATCAGAAAGGTTTTGATGATGGCTAGCCATGCCTATTGCACGTATGCCTCAGCTCTAGAGATAAGTTTGTCTACATCCTGAGCTTGAGGAGAATCTTTATATTCTGTCTTGATTTCCTTGTACAAGTCCAGCGCTTTCTCATAGTCGTTCATCATCTCATAAGTTCTCGCAGCTCTCATAAGATATAGAGGAGAACTAAATTCATTCTCTGAACGCTCGGCAGCTTTAATGTAATTTGATGCCGCTTTTTTAAGATCGCCAAGTTCCAAATAGGCATCTCCAATAGCTCCCTGCGCAACGTTTCCAACCATCACATCATCACTATTGAAATCCTCAAGGGCATTGATAGCAGCTTCGTACTGACCAGTTCTCAAATAGGCAATTCCCAAATAGTAATTAGCCAAATTTGCGGCCTTAGTACCACTATACTCTTCAGTGATCTTAAGGAAACCGGCATTTGGACCATCTCCGTAGATTGCCAAATTCATGGAATCCATACCAAAGTACTGCTCTGCCATGTACATCGACTCCTGAGCTTCAACTTGTAATGGTTTAAGATAGAAAGATTGATATGCGAAATAACCACCAACCACAATGGCTATTGCAGCCACAACAATGGTTAGAATATTCTTATTCTCTTCTACAAAGGTTTCAGTCTTACTGTATACCTCTTCTACATCGACGATCAAATCGTCATTTTGGTCTGTTTTCTTAGACATCTAGCGCAAATTTTGAAGTGGCCAAAAATAAGCTTTTTTTAGCTGAGGTCAATTTTTTAAAGCAATATGTTCGCAGCTTGCCTTTACTTACTTTTGTCTTCTCATGTACCTAAAAAAGCTGTCGATACTCAATTTCAAGAACTACGAGGAAGCCAGTCTTGATTTTTCTACCGAAATCAACTGTTTTCTCGGGCAAAACGGCAGTGGTAAGACGAATCTTCTCGACGCCATATTCTATTTGGCCTTCTGCAAGAGCTTTTTCAATCCTTCTGATTCCCAATTGATCAAGGATGAGGAGTCGTTCTTTGTAGTAGAAGGGGAGTTTGATCGCAAAGGTGAAGCCGAGCGCATCTATTGTGGATTGAAGAAGGGACAAAAGAAACAATTCAAGCGCAATAAGAAGCAGTATGAAAGACTTGCAGATCACATTGGTCTTGTACCACTGGTAATGATCTCTCCCTCTGATTCTCAATTGATCTCAGAAGGAAGCGAAGTGAGGAGGCGCTTTTTGGATTTGATCATCTCTCAATACGATCGCCAGTATCTCGATGAGCTGATCCAATATAATAGAGCTTTATCTCAACGAAATAGACTTTTGAAGAAGTTCATGGAGATCCGCTCTTTCGATGAAGAGAATCTTCAATTATGGGATGAGCAATTGATCAAGCATGCAAAACCCATTCACGAAGCTAGAATGAGGTTTATTGAGAGCTTTTTACCTCTATTTCAGAAGAATTACGATTACATCAGTCAGCAAAAGGAAAAAGTAGATCTGATCTATAAATCGCAATTGAGTGAGGGTGATTTTGCGGATATCCTAAAAGAGAGAAGGGAAAAGGATCGCAGAATGACCTACAGCACTGCTGGAGTTCATAAAGATGACCTTGAATTTGGCTTAGCTGGCAAAAGTTTGAAGAAATTTGGCTCTCAGGGACAGCAAAAGACTTTTTTGTTGTCGCTAAAATTGGCACAAGCAGAATTCCTCAAAGAGGAGAAGCAAATTCCACCAATATTATTATTGGATGATATCTACGACAAGCTAGATGAGTCCAGGGTGGGAAAATTAATGGAGATCGTTCAAAAGGATTGGTTCGGACAGGTATTCATAAGTGATACCCATTTGGATCGATTGCCGAAGATCTTCGATGAATTAAAGACCGACTATCAAGCATTTGAAGTCGATCGTGGAAAAGTGAAACATGTCTGAAGAAACACCTCTTAAAGAATTAATTGATAAGATGCTGCGCTCCTATGGTCTAGGGCCTAAGCTTGATCAAGTGAAGCTGATGAAGATATGGGAGGATGTTGTTGGACAAATGATATCAAGACATTGCAAGGATCTCTACTTCAAAGAGGGAACGCTTACAGTAGTTCTTGATTCGGCACCATTAAGACAAGAGCTTAGTTTGGCAAAGAGCAAACTCATCGAAAAGCTCAATCAAAAAATGGGTAAACAAATGGTTCAAAAAATAGTGCTCAAATAAGCATCAATGATCAAGGGAATTAGAAACTTCATCTTAAAAAGGAAGCAGTCAAAGCAGTACAGAAAAGTGCAGGTGTACAATCTTGATACTGCTAAAACTGCATTGGTACTTTACAATTTTACAACGGAATCAAGAGAAAAGGAGATCAGGGATTTTTGTCGTTTTCTAAAAGAAGAAGGAATCAAAACCAGCAGTCTAGCCTATATCTCAAAAAAGATCAAAGAAGGAGAATACGCTCCAAGAGAAGAGCTCAACTATCATTATTTCGATAAGTCTGAACTGAATTGGTTGAGAATTCCCAAAAGCGATAATCTGAAAGGGATCATAGAAGAACGATACGATATACTAATTGATTTCAATCTGGAAGAGAGCTTTCCAATTAAGTGGATTAGCGTTTTGTCTCAGGCGTCTTTCAAGGTGGGAAGTAGTCGCGGATACAAAAGTGAAAGTTGTGACCTTTTGATGGAATTAAAGGAAGAAAGTATCGCATCTTTGCAGTCTCAATGTAAGGTATACTTGAGAATGATCAACCAAAAAAATTAAAAGCAAATGGAATCACTTCACGGTGTTGGAGTAGCAATGGTTACTCCATTCGACAAAGACTTCAATGTGGATATGAAAGGGCTTGAAAAGCTCACAGAACATCTGATCAATGATGGTGCCGACTATCTTGTAGTGCAAGGAACTACCGGAGAGTCTGCCACCCTATCTGCAGAAGAAAAGACAGCAGTTTTGGATAAAATGAAAGAGGTGAATAATGGACGACTGCCAATTGTATTAGGTATAGGAGGTAACAATACTACCGCCGTATGCAAAGAGATCAAAAGTCGAGATTTAGATGGAATCAGCGCGATCTTGTCGGCTAGTCCATACTACAACAAGCCAACCCAAGAAGGGATATACCTTCATTATGAAGCAATTTCAATAGCTTCTGAGCTTCCAATCATTCTCTATAATGTGCCCGGAAGAACAGCTTCCAATATAACGGCTAGAACCACATTGAGACTGGCCAATGATTTTGATAATATCATCGGTATCAAGGAAGCTTCTGCAGATATGGATCAGGTGATGGAGATCTATAACCATAAGCCAGATGATTTTTTGTTGATCTCTGGAGAGGATGGGTTGACATTCCCAATCATAGCTTGCGGTGGAGTAGGAGTGATCTCAGTTGTGGGAAATGCATTTCCAGGTGATTTCTCTAAGATGGTTCAATTGACCAAAGAAGGAAAATTAGAGGAAGCAAGAGCGATCCATTATAGATTGATCGACTTCATAAGTTTGCTTTTTGCCGAGGGTAATCCAGGTGGAATCAAATCTGCATTGAAAGCTATGGGAATCTGTGAGGATCATATGAGGTTACCGCTGGCACCAATAAGCAAAGAGCTAGAGGCATCGATCAAGCAGACAGTAGATGGATTGCTGAAATAGCATAGCCTATACTTTCGAAGATTTAATAAACTAAATGAAGAGCAGTCTGTTCTTCTTCAAAATATTCAACCAAGCCTAGATGAATAAGAGAAAGTGGATCATTACTCTTTCAGCGGTTTTCATTTTCGCCTTTGCAATTGTGCTGGTGAAGATCCTTCCAGAATCTCAACCAAAGGTTAATAAGAAGAACGGAGAAGGAGAAACTGCTGTTAATACTCAGATCTACCAAGCGGGAACTGTAAGCAGCGATTACAATTTAAGCGGTAGACTGATTCCCGCAGAAAGCATAGAGCTATTTGCCGAGGTAGGGGGGAAAGCCAAATGGGGCAATAAGGTATTCAAGAGTGGTACTAGCTTTAAAAATGGTGAACTTCTTCTACAAATCGACGACAGAGAAATCCGAAATAATCTACTTGCTCAAAAAAGTCAGGCAAAAAGTCTTTTGGCTTCTATGCTAGCTGATGTGAAGTTGGATTATCCTAAGGAGTATAAAATCTGGCAGAAGTATCTAGAATCCATTGATATTGAAAAAGACCTACCTCCATTACCAAAGTCTAATGACGAGCAATTTGAATTATTCTTAGCAGGCAGGAATGTCCTTTCAAGGTACTATGAGATCAAGGAGCTTGAAACCAGATTGAAGAAATATAGAATTGAAGCTCCCTTTGAAGGTTCCCTTACTGCAGCATATGTTGATGAAGGTGCTTTAGTTCGCGTAGGACAAGCAATGGGAGAGTTTATTAGCACAAGGGACTACGAATTGGAGGCCAGCGTGGAATTAAGCCTGATCGATCAATTGAAGATTGGAGATACCGTTGAATTCAAACAGCTTGGGAAGTCAGTGTCATACAAAGCAATTGTAGCTCGAATCAATCAAAAGGTAGATCCGGCTAGTCAGTTGGTCAAGGTTTACTTCAGTCTTAAAGATAAGCGGCTGCGTTCTGGTATTTATTTGGAAGGAAAGTATAAGAGCGGAGAGTATTCAAATGCGATGCGAATTCCTGCACAAGCTCTTTTAATGGAAAAGCAATTGTTCATAGCTAAAGAAGGAAGAGCTCAATTGCAAGAAGTTGAAGTGCTCGAAGTCAATACCAATCAAGCTGTGATTTCTGGGCTTGAAGATGGGACTAAGATTATCATCGATCCACATAATGCTGCTTTTGAAGGCAGTAAAATCATTGAAATAGCTTCTGAATGAGGTCAGTAGTTAAATTCTTTGTGAAGAATGAGTTGCTGGTCAACTTGTTTATTGCGCTTATTACTATTCTTGGTTTAGTAGCATTGATGAGAATGAACTCATCTTTCTTTCCAAATGTCAAGGAGAAGTTCATCATCATTGAAGCTGTTTATCCCGGAGCTTCTCCCAGAGAAGTGGAAGAAGGGATCGTGCTAAAGGTCGAAGAGAATTTAAAAGGAGTTAGTGGTATAGACCGAATTACTTCTACTTCTAAAGAAAATTCGGCCACTATTACTGTTGAACTATTCTCTGATCAAAATGCAGATATAGTTCTGCTGGATGTAAAGAATGCGGTTGATCAGATCAGCAACTTCCCCGAGGGTATGGAGCGCTTGGTGACCTATGTGCAGGAAAATGAAAACTTTACTGCCAAGATCGCTATTAGTGGAGATGTTTCCCTCTCAGTACTTAAAGATAGGGCTGAGGCTTTTGAAGATGGATTAAGGGAGTTCGACAATATCTCAAAGATCCAGCTTTCCGGTTTCTCTGAAGAGGAGATCGAAGTTGCTGTAGATGAGAATAAGCTCAGATCCTATAATCTTACTTTCCAGGAGATCGCCAATGCCATAGCCAATGAAAATCTTCAGAACACAGGAGGAAGGATAAAAGACCGTATAGAGGTGATCATCCGAGCAGATCAAAAGGAATACACCGCAAAGCAGTTGGGGAATCTAGTGGTCAGAAGTACAGATGATGGGAATGTCGTCAGGCTTTCAGATGTGGCGGAAATAATAGAAGATTGGGCTGAGACAACCAATAAGGCTTATTTCAATGAGAAGCAAGCGGTATTAGTAACTGTAAATACGCTCAATGAAGAGAATATACTGGATGCGGCCGAGAGTGTTTTGACATATATAGATGAGTTCAATGAGCAGAATAAAGGAGTGCAAGCAGTTCTTGTTCAAGATGGTACAGTTAACCTTAAAGAGAGAATTAGTCTACTGACAGAAAATGGGATATTGGGTGCATTCCTTGTATTGATATTATTGGGAATGTTTCTGAGAATACGTTTGGCCTTTTGGGTTGCGGTGGGTATTCCCATTTCATTCTTGGGTATGTTCATTCTGCTTTCCTACATAGGAATTACCATTAACGTACTCTCTCTCTTTGGGATGATACTGGTCATTGGTATTTTGGTTGATGATGGTATTGTGATCGGGGAGAATATCTTCCAACATTATGAGGCCGGTAAACCCAAGTTCAAAGCCGTAGTTGAAGGAACTATGGAGGTAATGCCTTCTGTAATGTCTGCCCTTACGACCACTTGTATTGCCTTTTCTTTCTTCTTCTTTATTGAAGGGCGTTTGGGTGAGTTCTTTTCGGATGTAGCAGCGGTGGTGATCTGCGCTTTGGGCTTTTCAATCTTGGAGGTTTTCTTGTTTCTGCCGGCACACCTTGCTCATGTAAAAGACTTGAATGATAATGTAGAGCCAAATAAGATCAAATTAGCAATAGAGAATTCGCTTTTGAAATTTAGAGATGTCGTTTTCACGCCGATCATTGATTTCTGTCTACGTCAAAAGTTCTTTGCCTTTATGCTGGCTCTTTCAATACTTGTTGTCACATTCGGCTCCATTGGCAAAGGCCTTATTAGAGCCACCTTCTTTCCCAATATCGAACAAACAAGTGTACAAGTAGCCTTGGAATATCCCAGTGGTACATCTGAATCGGTTACAGCTGAAGCGATGAATAAGATCGAGGCAGCTGCAAAGCTTCTAAATGCCGAATATGTAGATGAGTATGATACCGCCTTGATCAAGGATGTGGAAGTGAGATTAGGGCCCGGAAGCAATGTGGGTAATGCCACATTCTATTTGATCGCCTCCGAATCTCGAAAGGTCAGGTCATTTGAGGTAGCAAGCGATCTAAGGAGAATAGTTGGGCCAATTCCAGGTACTCAAAAATTGAGTTTTGAATCTGCTACTCCATTTGGAAAACCTCTTAATGTGAGTTTCTCAGGTGAGAATTTTGATCGTCTGCGTGCGGCTGTGGCCGATTTTAAATCAGAAGTCGAGAAAACAGGCTTGGTAAAAGACCTAATCACAAATGATCAAGCAGATCAGGCTGAGGTGAATCTTAGCCTGAATGAAACGGGAAGAGCATTGGGTTTTTCCTTAAGGGAAGTAGTATCTCAAGTTAGAAGCGGTTTCTTTGGCTATGAAGCTCAGCGATTACAAAGAGGAGATGATGAAGTGAAAGTTTGGGTTCGCTACAAAATGAAAGATAGGGATAGACTGCAGGATCTGGAGAATATGAGAATTCTCTCTGCTTCTGGAGAAAAGGTACCCTTGAATATGATTGCCAATATAGAGCCTGTGAATGGTTTGCTGGCGATAAATCACTTAGAAGGGAAGCGACAGATCAATTTGCAGGGGGAGTTAGCCAATTTCGAAATCTCATCAACAGAGATGATCTCAAATGTTTCTGAAGATGTTTTTCCAATTATTAGGAAGCGTTATCCAGACGTGAAGGTAGAATTCGACGGTCAACAAAGAGATACAGCTAAATTGGGTAAGTCGGTCCAAAGGGCAGGCCCAATTATTTTGATACTGATATTTAGTATGATGGTGATCACCTTCAGATCGGTAAGTCAGGCTGCCTCCTTAATGCTCATCATTCCTTTTGGCGTAGTTGGAGCTGCCTGGGGCCACTTTGTGCACGATGCACCAATGAGCGTACTATCTTTCCTTGGTTTTATTGCTCTAATTGGCGTGATCATTAATGATGGATTGGTTTATGTGGCCACCTTCAATAATTACTTGCAGGATGGTAAGAAGTTCGACGAGGCATTGAGAGCAACCTCAATTTCGCGTTTTAGACCAATATTCCTGACCACGGTTACCACAACGGCAGGACTAGCGCCATTGATCTTTGAGAAGAGTTTCCAGGCACAGTTCTTAATACCTATGGCGATTACTGTTGCTTACGGATTGCTTATTGGCTCGCTATTGTTGATGCTACTATTGCCTGTGACACTAGCAGCTACGAATAGGATAAAAGTGATGCTGAAGTGGTTATGGGAAGGAGAAAGGCCAGAAAAAGAAGATGTAGAGAAGGCAGTACAAAGATTAAGAAAGGAGGCAGAGTATGAAAATTTATAGTCTGATCAACTACATAGCTTTCATTGCTGTTTTGGGATTTCCTAATTTGATTAGCGCTCAAGCAACAGAACCAGACAGTTTAAGTTTAAGTGATTTGATCAAGATCAGCTTAGAACAAAACTACAACATCAAGATAGCTGAAGCTGAGCGAGAAGTAGCTGAGAACAATGCAGCAGCCGGAAATGCCGGACTGTTGCCTACTGTAGATCTAACAGGAGGTGGAGAGTACTCCCAAACTACAACCAATATCACTTTTGCTTCTCCAAATCAACCGGAGATCAATGCTACTAATGCAGCTTCAAGGAATTTGAATGCTGCAGTTACTTTGAATTACACGCTTTACAGTGGGAATTCAAACCGTTTCTTCCTGCGACAATTGAGAGAGGGCAGTTATCAACAAAATTTGAGGTATAGAGCTCAAATGGAAAGCACTATTCTTCAATTATTGCAAACGTATTTAAGTTATTATTTAGAGAAAGAGAATCTTAAGCTTGAAAAGAGAGCCTTGGATATATCTGCAGAAAGATTGAAGAGGGCAGAAGATCAATACAAGAATGGTGTATTTACCAAATTAGATATACTGAATGCAGAAGTAGATCTAAGAAATGATAGTTCTGCATATTTGCAAGCTGATGTGGCACACCGGAAGGCTTATAGAAGGTTGATGAATTCACTTTCCTTTCCGCCTGACACCCAATTGAACATCCTAACGGATTTTGAGATAAATGATGCAATGTCTTATGAAGGAATAGAGCAAAAAGCTCTTCAAAAGAATGTTGATTATCTGCTTTCTGAATCCATTGTTCGACAGCAAGAGCTGGAACTGAAGATCGCCAGATCACGGTGGGCTCCGCAGATCAATCTTTCTGCAGCATATCAGTACAATTATCAGAGTACAGAGGCAGGCTTTATCGAGAGTCAGCAGAATTATGGTCCTACTGCAGGTGTAAGTCTTAGATTTCCACTCTACCAGGCCGGAAATAGAAGTAGGTATAAACAAAACCAAGAACTATTGTTGGAAGCAGAGGGCAATCGTCTAAAACAGGCTGAATTGGATCTGAGAACTGAATTGCTAAATGCCCATGAAGATTATAAATCCTCCATTCAACTAATGCAATTGGCTTATAGGAACAGAGAGGCAGCAATGCGAAATTTTGAGCGTTCTGCAGAAGCATATACGCTTGGACAAATCGATGGAATTCAATTGAGAGAGGCTCAATTGAATTTGTTGAATACAATCAATTTTTATCAATCCCAAAGGGTGCAATCCAAGATATCTGAAGCCACTTTATTGTTTCTCAGTGGTAGTTTAGTTGAGTAAAATCCACTAAACACTATAGCAAAAAGCCATTTTCTGCTTCAATTGGTCTAGGTATTGTCGATTTGTTCTCATTGACATTTCCCTCAGATCAATTTCTATGGACTTCGCAATTGAAGTGATTGGCACATCATTATATGTTCCTTCGAATGGATTTTCTGAGTAGTCGCCGATCTTCTCCATCAAAAAGAACACCCAGATCAGCAATCCAGAGATCAGTGGGGCTGTCCAGTAAAGAACAGTCTCAGTTCTATTGAATATATCTAGAAGTCCAAGAGGCATAAGTGCACTAAATACCATGGTCAACCAAAGGGCTGTGGAGGCATACTGACGAGGAAATGGGAAGTTCTTAATGCGTTCAGATTTGCCCTGATTATCATAATGTCTCACCATCAATTGATGCAGTTCCATATGTCGGAAATCATCATAATAACCCTCTCTTCTAAGATCTTCCATGCGATCAGCTTGATTTTTTAGAAGTTGGCTAGCGTAGTTTGACTTTTCGCTTATTGCTTTAAGCTCATTTGCCGGGATCAAACTTTCCAATTCGCTATCCAATCTGTCGAAATAATCCTCACAAACGGTGGCGATGAACTTTCCTTCCACTCTTAAGCTAGTATGCTCCCATTCTTTGCTCAATCGCAATTGATATCTCAAAGCAGTCATCCAAGCAATATGTCTATAAATAAGCTCTTTGCGGTATTCAGCTTCCTTTTCACCTCGCACAAATGCAATAGTTGCGGCGGCAAAGGAACGACTGTCGTTCACAATCGCACCCCAGATCTTTCTGGCCTCCCAGGTTCTGTCGTAGGAAGAGTTGTTCTAAAAACCCAAATAGAATGCCACTGCAATACCAACAACGCTAATAGGTTGCCAGGGCAGCATGATATGAAAGTCTAAGAAATAGACCACCAAATAGATCAGAGGCCATTTCGACCACCAAAGGGTCATCCAAAAACCGTAATTTCTTTTAGTATACACTTAGGTAGGTATTGATTAGCTATAAAGATGTGAATTATGCTTGATATGTGGAAGAAAAAAATGGTCGATACTACACCGACCATTTTCTCTACAAACTTTGTTCTGCTTCTACTTTTACTTTCAGCATATCTTGCATTCCAAAATTGCTAAAGATCCCTTCAGTAATTTGATCAATCGACTCATTGTATGGAATCAGTGGATCTCCCATTCCCATCTTGTCGACAACTGTTCTAAATGGTCTTTCTCCTGCAGGGGTTTCAACCAGCTTTAGTACTGCATCAGCTACCATCTGAGGTTTTTGAGCTTCGTTTCCGGCTAAGGCTCCATCAAAACTATCTGCAAGATGTTGTGGACCATTTTTCAAATCTCCATACTCACTTTCTCTGCTGTTATCAGATGGAGTAATAAGGTTTCCAAAGAATGTAGTAGCAAAACCACCTGGCTCAACAACCACAGAATCGATACCCAAGCCTGATAGCTCCATTTTGTAGCTCTCAGCTATAGATTCTACTGCCCATTTTGATGAATTGTATGGACCGTAGAATGGCAGATTCATTCTTCCCAGTAAACTTGAGATGGTGATCAATAAACCGGAACCCTGCTTGCGAAGATGGGGTAGAGCGGCTCTGATCACTCTCTGAACGCCAAAGACATTCACATCATATAGTTTTTGGAAATCTTCAATGGTAAACTGTTCTTGTATACCTATGACACCAACTCAGGCATTATTGACAACAACATCAATACTTCCGAGCTTTTCAATAGCAATTCATCAATTGCGGAAATTACACTTTGGTCGTTCGTGACATCCATTTCAATTACCTTAGCTCCAAGAGAAGAAAGCTCTTCAGCAACTTCTTTATTCTTAGAGTTAATGTTTCGCATTGAAGCGGCCACTTTATGACCATTACTTAGGAGGGTTTTTACAGTTAGGGCGCCAAATCCTCCGCTAGCGCCAGTTACAATCACATTCATGATAATTGGTTTTAATGATTATTTAATTGAGAAAATCTTTGATTTTATATGGCCTTAACATAAAATTAATGCTTGTACATACAAATATTTAAGTTCAAATTTTTTTTATTCTAGTTTTTCCATTGCTTCATTCATGCAAGAGGTTAGAGCTTTCGTCTCTTCTTCACCAACCAGTGAGGTATAGTCGTTATACAATGCTTTCCAGGCTTTCTTCACCTTTGGAATGAGCTTCTTACCTTCTTCTGTTATTGATACATAAGTATTTCTCCCGCATTGTTCTCTGCTGATCAAGCCTTTGATCTCCATTTTATCGAGGAACCGACTAACGGTGCTTGGGCTCAATTGGACTTCTTCCGCAATTTCTCCTGCTAGGATCTTATCCTGATCGGCTACCGACATTAGTACCAATGCATAAGAAGAAGTGAGTCCTGTAGTTGCAAAATGCTCATCTGCTTTTTTCGTCATAATACGCGCTAATGCACTAGCAGAGTAGTATAGACAGTTGCAGTATTTATTTTTGGCCTTTTGCATGGGACAAATATAGACATAAATTGTTTGTACATACAAATGAATTAAATTAATTTTCCTTTGGTTGTTATTTACAACTGCTGAGGTTGTTAATTACAACTAATTATCTTTTGAGTAGCTCTCATCTTGATTTAGCTTTAATCATCTAATCAAAAAGAAATAAGATGATAACAAAAGAGAGGAGAGAAGAGATAAAGGAATTGGTAGTGAAACTCTCAACTGATTCATTGGAGTTTTCTGCAAGTCTTTCTGAGAAGAACGATTATAGAGAGTTGAGGAAGATGTTTGTAACAAGCGCCTGCACTATTGGGTCTAACTTCTGGAGAATGGGCTCGGATCCGGATTTTGCCGAGATAGGAGAGACTGCAAGAGTTTGTCGAGGAAAGGCAATTAGACTTGGCTTTTTAATCAGAATAATAGAAGAGATGAAATTGTCAGATCCTTCAGAGCTCAATCATTTAAAAGTGCAATTGGAGGTATTGTCTGATGAGTTCCAAAAGTATGTGAATTTAGAATAAGTTAACTTTTTGTTGTGTTATGACTTCTCGGTTTTTTGATTCATAACTGCAATCCAAATCCATATGTTTTTCCGTGAAGTCAAAAGGAGCTTTGGCTTAATGCTAGAGCTCCTTGATACAATATCAATAGTGGAAAGTTTTATCCTTTACTTTCTAATGTTTCATCATTAGTTCAAAAGAACTCATGCTTAATTAATTGGAATCTTGCTTTGATTTAGGCCTTTCTTTATAAGATATTCTTCAAATGATTTTCCTTCATTTCCGAGGATCCTAGTATGATGCAGGAGAGTGAATCCATGAGGGCCTTTGGTATTGATCAAGGAAGGGTATAGATCCAAGATCGAGCTTACGATCTCTGTTTTTCCGATGATCACAAGACTGAAGAGGTTGATTCGGGCACCTTGTTCAATCAGATAATTGACGATCTCTTTATTTCCAACATGGGCGGCTCCTTCAATGGCTTCTTCAAGATCTCCATTATCCCAATCGTGTCTTGCATAAAGCAATTGGGGTTCTGATCTCAACATTTCTTTGACCTTTGGAAGGTCATTGTGTCCGGCAATTACAAATTCTTCAATTAGCTTGAGATCCAATTGACTCTTTTCATCTAGCTCAGACTTGCTGGCACTTAAGAACAAGGGGAAAGATGCTGCACTGAGAGCGCTAAGCTTTATAAACTTCTTTCTATTCATAGAATGAAGTTTATAATAAAGATGGGATTGTACAAAGCTTTCTAGATGAAAGGTGTACAAATCCAATAAACGGAATCTTTTCGATAAGGAGATTTTGGTTCTCAGTAAAGTCCTTTGAACCTAATTGAAATTCGACTTGATCTCTGCCTTTAGTCTGTTGGGACTGACAGCTGTTGGACTAAGCGATTTTAGCACTCCATCCTCATCAAAATAAAATCTTGTAGGCAATGCAAAAAGATTAAGTTTTTGAGCCTCTTCTCTTTTGATCAGATAGGAGTTTGAGAATAGCTCGGCAAGTTGCTCGAGCTGTACCTTGTAGAAGTCTACTGGAATATCGGCTCCTTTGGGTGCAGGTTCTTCTAGCAATAGACAGATAATTCGCTTATCTCCTTCTATCAGTTCAGCAGCATCTGGTATTTCTCTTGCAATATCAATGCTATTCCATTGAGCATATGGAGAGGTGATCACCATAAGGCTAGGCTTATCGATCAATAAGGAAAGATTCACTTTCACACCATACTGATCTTCGGCCCATACATCTGGAAGCAGACGATTTACACTGCTGTCTCTAATCACTTCAAAGATTATACTATCTAGTTGCTTGATCTGTTGCTCGCTTTGAGCACTTCGCAATTGATCTTGATATCTATTAAAGTTCACCTGACCAATAGTCTTATGTTCTTCTTCCATTAGCTCGCAAGCTGATAAAAATGAGATAAGACAAATAAAAAACGCTAGTCTACCATTCATGACTGTCATTATCAAACCAATCTCCTCTTAATTTTAATACTTGTTCGATCATTTGTCGCACACAGCCCTCTCCACCTTTAATTGGAGAAATATAATCGCAGATCTCTTTGATCTCCGAAGCTGCATCCTGCGGACAAGCGGCAAAACCTACTCGTTTCATCAATTTGTAATCCGGAATATCATCTCCCATATACAAGATCTCTTCTTCCTTAAGCTTATGACTTTCTTTTAGATCTTCGAAAACAGCCACCTTGTTCTTACATCCAAGATTTACATTCTGAATGCCTAATCCATTCAATCGCAATCTCACACTTTCTGATGTCCCGCCGCTAATGATCACGATCTCGTAACCCTTTTTAACAGCATGCTGCAAGGCATAGCCGTCTTTAATATTCATACGGCGTACTTGATCTCCGTCTGGCATGGTAATAACAGTGCCATCGGTTAGAACGCCATCCACATCAAAGACAAATGTGCTTATCTCTTTTAATCTGGCTTGTAGATTATCCATGCTGCTTTTTCAATATGCTTTCTGTGATGGCCTTATACAATTCTTTGTAGTCAGGATGAGCTTCCAAATGCTCCAAATGCTTCTTAATGATCTTCTGATCATTGCGCACAGCCGGACCGGTTTGAATACTTGCAGGACTTTTTCTATGGATCTTTTTAGCAGTTGTTTCAATAAGCGGACGAATAATATCAAAACTAATGGAAGCCTCATCCAATAACTCTTCTGCAATTGCATACATGTGGTTGCTAAAGTTATTTGCAAAAACAGCGGCAACATGCAATGCCTTTCTCTTTTCAGAATCCAACTGATATACCTTCATGCTTAAGGATTTGCCAAAACTCATCAGCAAAGCTTCAACCTCGCTTTTTTTCGACTCAACGCAGATAGGGATAGGGGCTAAACTTTCTGTGTCTTCTTTAGAGAATGACTGGACCGGATAGAATATTCCAAAATCACTAAAACCCTTACCTTCAAATACCTCTAGAGATGTTGCACCTGAGGTGTGCACCGTGAGCTTATCCCTAAATGGGAACTCTTCTATCACTT
This sequence comes from Flavobacteriales bacterium, assembly GCA_002706365.1. Taxonomy (GTDB): domain Bacteria; phylum Bacteroidota; class Bacteroidia; order Flavobacteriales_E; family Vicingaceae; genus UBA1494. The sequence continues at coordinate 92,558 of PALM01000036.1, forward strand.
TTGGGAGAGCATCATCATTCACAGCAATGATATAAATATCGGCTCCTGGATCTAATTTGCTGAGATCTGTAGTGAAGTTGCAGTTAAGGCGTTGACTTAAGCTAACAGCAGAATCCTGGGATCGAGAATAGATCTCGTGAATTAGATAACCAGCTTGCTTGAATGCAAGACCAAAGTTATGCCCTACATTTCCGGCTCCAACTATAGTAACTCTCTGTATGTGATCTTTTACATTCATGCTTCAGAATTTTGTGTGCGAATTCTTTGTATTACCGCTAAGATACTTCCCAGTACCATTACAATGCAACCTATCCACAATACATTGATGTAAGGAAAGACGATTGCTTGCATAATTACGAACTCACCTGCATTGGCATTCTTCTCGCTCAAAAGAATGGTGAGCTTCTCAGTTTCGGGATCAACACTGTTGAAAGTAAACTTCAACCCAAACTCATCAATCTGATCAGGCACGCCAAACACTCTATTACCTCTGATTACCATAACCGGTCTGGCTCGGTAAGACTCACCCTTGAGGTTCTTGGCCAGAATATTCAATCCCAATGCAATATCGCCCTTTTGAAGCGACATCTTTGTGCTGTCAATAGTTCTATCGAATGACTCAATTATAATTACTGCATTACTGCTAAATATTGAATCGCCCATCAACATTTTCAGTGTATCAGCTTCACCATAGCGTTCCTGACTGGCAGAATCGAGATTTTCAAGGTCTGCATAGGTGATGTGAGTGAATATATCTCTATCCCAAAAATGCGCTGTTGAAGGCTCTGGCACATTGCCCATTTGTTGGTTCAGTTGAACGAAGGGACTCAATGAGAACTGTTTTTCATATTCTCCATTGCTGTTCACCTTTAGGTAATCCATATCGTAATAGACATATGGATCTTCAAACCTTCTTTGCTGATAAGTAACATAATATGGCTCCATGAGCACCGTATCACCTTTCATCAGCATCACATTCTCCTGATTGGCGTTCTTATTATCCTCAAAGTTGATATTCACAGGAGAACGGTTCTTTGAGATGATCTTTTTATTCCCTGCAGATAGCAATGCACCGAGTATGATCAATGCAAAACCCATATGTGCGATGGCTGCGCCACCTTTCTTGACCTTTCCTTTTAGGATTCTCACGAAATAGTCGAGATTCGAGAAAGTGGCAAAAAGAGCAGTAAAAAGTAATATCTTCAAGAATAGTGCTTCCATTCTAAGATTTACTGCAAATACAATAGTGAGTATAAGTGCAAGTACAAAAGAAGGTGCCAACTGCTTGAACAAATTCTTTGTAGGTGTCTGCTTGTATTTTAAGAATTGAGAAACTGCAATTAAGAAACTGACAATAATTGCCAAAGGCAATTGCCAAGAATTGTAATGTTCTATTGGGTCTGCCGGCGGGGCCATTGAGCTTCCAAAGAGTTCATTGAACACCGGTATAGAAGTAGAAATGGTGATCTGAAAGGCAGATATCACTAAGACAAGTGATCCGAGGAAAATCCAGAACTCTCTCGACCAAAAAGCATCATCTTCAGATTTTTTCAAATACTTATAACCCTTGTAAAAAAGTAGGTATAGGGCGAGGAATAGATAGAACAATAAAAAAATGATCAACTGACCAGGCAGACCATCTGCGAATGAATGAACTGATGTCTCACCCAAAATACCACTTTTGGTTAGGTAGGTTGAATAAACCACAGTAAGGAATGCAAATAAGCTCAGCGCGTATGCAGAAAAGATTGATCGCGACTTTGTGCGATTGATCAGCATAAGGTGACCTGCACCTACTAAAACCAACCAGGGGACAAGAGAGGAGTTCTCTACTGGATCCCATGCCCAAAAACCACCAAAACTTAGCGCCTCATAAGCCCAGGCTCCACCCATAAGAATACCCAGACCCAGAATACCAATACCAAAATAGGTCCATGGCAAGGCATGCTTAATCCAACTTCTTTCTTGATTGAGCCATAATCCGCCAATTGCATATGCAAAAGGCACCATAGTAGTGGCAAATCCAAAGAATACAGTAGGCGGGTGAATAGTCATCCAATAGTTTTGGAGTAAGGGGTTAAGCCCATTTCCCTCTACAAACTCAAGGTAATTTGGATTAGAAACAAAAGGCAAACTGATCATATCAGGATGCTCTCTCAATAATTGGAATGGGTTGCTACCAACCTGAAGGTCGAAAATGTAGATTCCGATCAGCATAGCCGAGAGGAAGAATTGAACCGATCCGTAGACCGCCATTACGGCACCTTCCCAGCGCTTAGTAGTAAAGATCAGAATGTTCCCCAGGATCACATTCCAAAAGCCCCATAGCATGGTACTTCCTTCTTGTCCTTCCCAAAATGAAGAGATGATATACTTCATAGGCATCTCCGTAGAGGAGTGGCGCCATACGTAATAGAAATCGAAGGAGTGTGTGTAGATCAGATAGAACAAGAGTAGGATTAGGCCTACAAAAGCAGCGGAATGCATACGGTAGAATAATCTACCCCATTTCCTCCAACTTAGATCCTTTAATTCTAATGAAGCACCCTTGATATAGAAGATAGAAGATAATAATGCGGCAACTACCGAAATAATTACCAATAGCTCACCTAGATTGGCGGCCCAAAGTTTTTCGCCCACGTACTCCATGCTATTGCTCTGCAGTAATTTCGGTGAGACCATCATTGCTTCCGTCTTGGTATTTCGACGGACATTTCATCAAGATCTTGTCGGCATGAAAATCTTCGCCTTCAAAGCTTCCGGTAATCACCACTTGCTCTGAACGCTCGAAGTCCTGAGGTTTTGCTCCTTTGAATACTACTTTGTTCTCATTTCCATTCTGATCAACCATATAAAATGAGAATTGATTGGCATCTGATTGAGGGGAATAGGCAATCTCTTTGTCTTTATTGAGTTGGCCTACTACTTGAAATTGTTCTCCCTCTGCTTTGGCCGCCGTTTTGAAGTCGGCATAGGTTGCAGCATCGGTTACCATTGATAATATTACTCCAATTGCTACTGCAATTACTATTATTCCGAGTATGTGTGTCTTTTTCATTTATCCTGTTCTACTTCCTTTTCTAGTCTTTTTAATTTCTTGTCAATACTCACTAAATACAACAAAAACCCAATAAGAATGATCAGCAAAACACCAACCACCACATAGATCTTTCCATCAGCCCTCATCTGATCGGCCATTTCAATTTCTTGGGCCAATAGGATCTGACTAAAAGCGAGCATTATGAATGTCAAAAAGTACTTCATGATTCTAATTTAGCTTTGATCTCTCTCATCCTGAACCTTATATTATAGATCCACATTCCTAGCAAGATCCATCCAAGCACTGCAGGATAAAAGACCATTTTCATATTGTTGTCGAGATCGTAATTGTTAAATCCTGGATTACCTCCATTCCCTGGATGCAAGGAATCAGTCATTCGAGGGAGAATTCCAATAAAAACGATAAGTAAAACGAAGGCAAAGATGTTATAGACTGCTGAAATTCGCGCTTTTTTCTCCTCTTCTTCAATAGATCCTCTAAGGATGAGATAGGCGAAATAGATGAGCATGGATATCGCTGCACCATTCAGCTTTACGTCGTTTGTCCACCAAGCACCCCAAGTATACTTTGCCCAAAGACTTCCGGTTAATGTACCCAGTACACCGAAGACTATACCCACATTGACAAGCTCAACTGCTTTGCGATCCTCTTTTAGTTGACCATTGCTCAAGGTTCTTATGCTGTAGTATACCGACAACATGAACAGAAAGATCATACTAAACCACATTGGAACATGGAAGTATAGATTGCGGATCGTTTCGTATAAAATGACCTGTCTTGGAACTTCAATCAAAAAACCGCCAACTACGGTGTAGAGAAGTAAAATTATTGTGAGGACTTTCCACCAGTTTCTCATTGAAAATGAGTTTGTTAGCTAAGAATTTAGAACTAGGATTAGCTTCTCCAAAGGTAGGGAAATAATATCAATGAAAGGGCTACAATTACTACATTGATAGCTAGTAAACTCAAGAGATATGACTGACATTCATCCCAGCCAAAACCCAGACCCGATAACAAACTTGCTTTGATTGCCATTAGCAAGACCGGCAAGAGAATAGGAAAAGCCAAGATAGCTGTCAAGCTTGAGTTTTGTCCGGTCTTTGAAGCAATGCCTGAGACTAGGGTTAGGATGCTTGATAAGGCCAAACTACCCAGCCCAATGATCAATAAGAATAAGCCTTGATTTTCTATAGGATTGCCAATAAGTATGGCGATCAAACCGTATGCTAAAAAGGCGATCAGTTCAATCAAGATGGCATTGAAGATCATTTTAGAGAGGATCAATGGAACGGCCTTTACCAAACCAAAATAATAGTAGAACTGTCGGCCGCTTTCAAGTCTAAAACTGTTCACACTTGCATTGGTAGAGGCAAAGACTAGAATGATCCAGTAGAGGGCCACCCAGCTTTTCAATTCTTCCAATTGATTGAATATCAAGTAAACGATAAAAACAGTGGAGGTTAGATAAAGGAAGATACTGTTCAGACTGATCTTATGTCTGAACTCTGTGATAAATTCCTTTTTCAATAGATGGAGAATCATTGCTCAAAGATATTTACACTCATAGGCTAAACAAGAATCTCTTTGAAAAAAAGATGATTCATGGGAAGATTTATAATCGTCAGTAAGATGAAGACAAAAATTATCCATCGAAGCTGAAGCCTGGAAACAAAGAATAACATTGGGATCAAAAGCGACTCTGCACGATAAAGACTAAGCTGATCACTTCCAATCAGATAAGGGAACAAGAGATAAACAGATAAGTAGCAGTATGAAATAATGAGCAAAGGGTCTTTGTAAAGTTTCCTTTTGAAAAAGTGAAATGATATGAGTCCAAAACCCATAAGCACAAGTAGTGATTGAAGATTTATGACGCTTGTTAGACCTAGACTGGATTCCATCAATGGCTCAAAGATCTGTACCACTTTATCCAAAGGATTGCTGAGTTTATGTCCGTAACGCTTTTGAACTAGGAAGAATGCATTCCAATGCCCAGTTTGAAAGTGAAGGATCACAAAATGACTAAGGAGTGCAGCAATGGATCCGATTGCCGGTATGATCACTCTAAAGAGCTTGTCTCTTAAGTTATTGAAGTGTTGAATGAAGAGTGCCAAGCTCAATGCAGCGCCAAGCAGAAAGCCAGTAGAATAAGTGAGGCAAGCAGCGAAGCTCAAGAGAGCAACTAAATGGATCTTATTTTCTCTCATTGCATAAAATGAGCCTAGAGCGAAGAAAATGAATTGAGAAATTGGAAAAATAGCATGGTAGTAAATTGAGCCAAAGAAGACCGTAAAGCATAGCACCAATAGGATTCCTTTAATTTTAAACTCATCCAGTCTTGCCAATATGGTAAAGAAGTAAAGATTGAGAATAAAGAAAAACTTGGATAGGATCATGCCAGCCAGAGCAGCATCCTTAACTATATATGTCAACCATCTTATAAGGTAGGGGTAAGCTGGAGACCAACCTGCAGATCCACACCTGAACGGTTCCCTCAACATTTCACTGAATACTCCATTGCAGTAGTCCGCGAAAAGTCCTTTTTCTGCGATCAATAGATAATTGCCGGAATCCCACCTAAAAAAGTGGTCACTTACAAAGAACTCATTGTAGTTGAGCAGGAGCATGCTAATGAGAAGCATGAGATGAGAGAATCCCAATCCGGTCAGAATTAAAGCTAGGTGGTGCATCGACTTTGAAGACTTCATTGTGGGGGTAGCAGTTTAAAGATCTTGAAAGTCTCCCATGGCCCTATCTTTTTCCTATTGGCTGTCACACCTTTTTTGCCATTTTCGGAGGAAATATATCTTTGATTTGGCGCGAGAATGGCAAATTGACTGCCTTTGATAGGAGTTAAGTTGAATAGCGTATTCTTTCCAATGCTATCTTCTGTAAACCTAATTGTTGCATCATCATGCAGGCTCATGTATTTATTCCTGTAGTCCATGAAAGCAACACCATTACCATCCAAATGGTAAACCTTCAACAACTCCCAACTTCCCACTAGAATACGATTGAATCTAACTGGATCTGAATGATTGTTTACCGAAAGTTTTATTCCTTTGAATTCGATGATCACAAAGTCTTCAGTTGAGGAATTTGGATCATAAACTTTCTCTAAATATGGATGATAATTCACAAATGGAACTAGCTGATCTGAGTTGGTTTTCTTGTAGTGTACAGCTATACCCTTATATGATTTTAAAAGCTTCTCTTTTTTCTCGCATGCTCCGAAGAGCAGAATAATTAGAAGAAAAGCTATACGAGCTAAGGGATACAAATTGGGGGGAGTTTTGAAATTGGATCGCTTTAATCAAAAATACCAATTAATGAATGCGATTGAGAAAACATCTTTTCCTTTGCAGACGTTTACAAACTGTTCAACCAAATAGCTAGACAGATGAAATTCATGAAATACATCACTTTGATTTTGATTTCAATATTCTCAATCAATATAAACGCACAAGAAATGAGCTTACACGATTTTACAGTTACAGATATAAATGGAGATGAATTCGATCTTTCTCAATTGAAGGGCAAGAAAGTTCTGGTGGTAAATACAGCATCGGAATGTGGATTGACTCCACAGTATGAAGTTTTAGAGGAATTATTTCAGGAATATGGGGGCGACGACTTTGTGATCATTGGCTTTCCGGCGAATAATTTTGGCGGACAAGAGCCGGGCTCAGATGAAGAGATCAAGAGCTTCTGTCAGAAAAACTACGGGGTGAGCTTTCCTATGATGAGCAAGATCTCTGTGAAGGGAGATGATAAACATCCGCTCTATCAGTTCTTAACCATGAAAGCGAAGAATGGAGTAGAGGATGCTGAAGTGAGCTGGAATTTTCAAAAGTTCCTCATCGACGAGAACGGAAATTATGTGGCTATGGTTCCACCACAGGAGAGTCCGGCAAGTGAAACGATTATTAATTGGATTACATCTAATTAGAACCTAGATTGTAGAGCCTAGAGTCTAGATTCTATGTTCTAGGTTCTAGACTCTCGAGCACTAAAGGTCTATTTTTGAAGAAAATTATCGAATGACTCAAACCAAAATCGACATTCTAGCCTTTGGCGCCCATCCTGATGATGTAGAACTTAGTGCGGCTGGTACTCTATTGAAAGAGGCGGCAAAAGGCAAGAAGATAGGCGTAATCGACCTTACCCAAGGAGAATTGGGCACTAGAGGTTCAGCTGAACTGAGAATGAAAGAGGCGAATGCTTCGGCAAGTATCTTGGGATTGAGTTGTAGAGAGAATCTAAAAATGAAAGATGGATTCTTTCAAAATGATGAGGCCCATATTCGCGATATCGTGCGCATGATTCGCAAATACCGACCTGAGATCGTTCTGGCTAATGCACCATCAGACCGTCATCCAGACCATGGAAGAGCGGCTAAATTGGTTGCAGATGCATGTTTTTATAGCGGATTGATGAAGATTGAAACAGAGGAGGAGGGGAAAAGCCAAGAAGCTTGGCGACCAAAAGCACTCTACCACTACATTCAAGATTATTACCAAAAACCCGATTTTGTTTTAGATGTGAGCGACTATGTGGAGCAAAAAATGCAAGCCATCAAAGCCTTTGGATCACAATTCTACGATCCGGATTCCAAGGAACCTGACTCACCAATAGCGGTAAAGAATTTCTTTGACTTTATAGAAGGAAGGATGATCAATATGGGACGATATATTTTGGCTGATTATGGTGAAGGATTCCTAAAGAGTCGTCCGCTAGGCGTTGAGTCGCTTACTCATTTGCTTTAAGCCGAATTCCTTTTAGCGATCAATTTCTTCAATAACTGAAAGTCTTGCCGGTTTGGAATAAATTGCACACTACTCACTCCCTTTTGGAAGTTCATCATAATAAAGAGGAAAAAGAACATAGCCCCATATGAGGCTGCGGTAGTCACTGCTGCGCCAACTGCTCCATAATCCGGAATCAAGAGGAAACATCCCACTAAAGTGGTAGCAAGGCCTATTCCCGCAGAGATACTGTTGATGTGCTGTCGACCAGTCCCTGAAAAATAATGCGAGAGTATGATTTCAGCCGATAAGGCTACCAAGCCTAAAGCCATGCAGAAGATCAACAGTTTTACTTGATCGAATGCATCACCTAATATCAATTGATAGATCGATTCCGGCAAAATGAGAAGCAGAACGGTTCCTAAAAGGGTTATAAGAAAAGAAACCTTCATAAAAAGGAAAGTAATTCGCTGTGCATAGGCGTCGTTCTGCTTGGCACTGATTCGAGCATATTGCACCGTAGCAATACTTCTTCCAGGTATTAAAAGTGCTTCTGAAAGTTGAATGGATGCAGTGTATTGTCCGAGTGCAGCCCTGCCGGCATAAGCATCCAAAATGAAATAACTCAAGCGATAATTGAGCAACTGAAAAGTATTGGCGGTTTGAATGTAAAAACCATATTTGATTGCCTTGATAAAGTCTGCTTTGATGATCTTGGGATCTGCCACTTTAGAATAGGGGAAGATAGCTGCCCCACTACCAAGAGCAGTGCAGAAATAAGCGGTATAGAGTGCTTCTACAAAAGCCATAACATCTGTGCGATCCAATAGAAAATAGTAGATGCAAACGCCGAGAATGATCAATACGGATTGGGCTAAGCTGTAGAAGTTATGTGTCTTTATGTTTTCAACTCCCAAAAGAATGTAAAGGTGGATGCTAACTACAGATTGCAAGAAGGCCAGTATGTAAATGTGAATTTCATACTCCGCATCGAATAGCTCAAAGAATTGATTGATCAAGGCGAAGATTGCCACTGAGAAAAGGCTCCAGAGATAGGCTATAAGGACAAGATTTGCCTTATTGGTGCGACTGCTAAAATAGATGATGCTTCCATTGATAAGATTGGTGATCAGCTGGACAATGGTGATTCCCAAAATGATGAGTCCGATGGTTCCCAAACCTTCAGGACCGAGAAAATGAGCGTTCAAGCTCAGGATCAAGAAGCTGATGATAGCAATACCTATTCGGCTGCCGAAAGTATGGATCACATTGGCGATCATGAATTCTCTATGGCGTTTTGATAAAAGACGGAGAATTGATTGGCAAGGCTGCTTTCACCAAATTTTTCTGCAGCCATCTCACTTATGCGAGAGGAATCATAATTTTTATGGCTGTCCATCATCTTTAATATGGCTTCTTCGAATTTCTCAGCTTTGAGTCTTGGGAAAAGCAATCCAAAGTCGTCTTGCATGAATTCAACTATACCTTCAATATCAGGAACAACTACCGGACAACCACAACAAAGCGCCTCATTGATCACACAAGGTTGATTCTCGAATTCACTGTAAAGGAATAGGAAGTCGGCCTGCTGCATTGCTTGTGCGACACCTTTGCGATCTGTGCTACCATGGTATTCAATGAATTCTTGCAATCCAAGATCCCTGATCATCAGTAACATTCTCCCTTCATCTCTTCCTTCTCCGTATATGTGGAGCTTAAAATCTTGTCGGACCTTCGCTATCTTCCCAAAGACTTGAATAATATCTAGAATCCTTTTTGGGCGTTGGAGGATGTTACCGACGAAAAGAATATTAACATTATCCTCCAGCCTCTGGCTTTGGTTCCTGAGCTGAGTTGAAGGATCGGCTTCTAGCTTCTTGATCAAGTTCGAGTCTGGGGTACGAGTCCGATCATCTTTGACTTTAGAACCTGATTCATTGCAAAAGATACTCGTATCAACCACATTCGGTATCACTGTAAACTTATTCACGATCCCATGCGCTTTCATGGCATTGGCTAAATGCTGACTTACGGTATTGATGGCTGCTGCCTGATTTGCAACTCTACGGTAGTATGTAGCTTTTCCACTTGCTTTTAATGCGCCATTCTCGGGAAGGTAGCCCGACCAGTGTTCAGTGATTACAAAGGGAATGTTTTCCTCTTTTTTCAATTTCAGAGCGAGAAAACTTGACCTTGCCAGTACATGCACATGACAGAGATCCGGCTTGGAATCTGGATATAGGCGTTTGTATCCAAGGAATTGGGCCTTACGGTAGCGGATAAAATTGATCAATCGATTGATTAAACCAATAGGGCTGTCGGCTTTCTTAAAATAAACCCTCAGTTCTCTTATGCCTTGATTCTCTTTTTCTTCAAATACATAATTCGATTCTCCTTTGATCTCTTCATCAGAATGAACGAACAGCACTTTAAGATCACAGATCTGCTTGATCGAATGCGCGTGATTCTCCACAAAATTGCCGTCGAATGGATCTCCCTTATAAGGGTACCATTTAGGTAAAAAAAGGACTGCTGGTTTATTAATCTTCAAACTGGACTTTAACTCTAAGTATTCTAAGTACTCTTTACTCTAAACTTCCACTTGCCTCATCAAGCCTCTAAAACGCCGATACAGTCCAATTATGATAAAGGCCAGAACCATTTTTATTAGAGCTCCTGGTAAATAGGGGAGTATGCCCTTTTTGAATGCTTCCAATGGCTCAAGGAATTTCAATAAGCCCAGCCATCCACAAAGCAAAATAAGAATAGTGGCCAATAGTAGGCGCAAGCTCACTTTGCTCATTGCTTTTGACTTATCAGCTTGTCGGGAAAAAAGAAGAATGGCCAGGAGGAATCCAATAAAATAGCCCATTGCCACTCCACTAACTACATCCCATCCGGAAGCAAAGTCGGCGAACATAGGTAATCCCAATCCGCCAAGCAGCAAATAGAGAGCTACGGCAATCAAACCATTTCGCCAGAGCATTAGCTCCATTATAAGAAGGATGGCAAGGCTTTGTCCGGTTATAGGAACTACTGAAACCTCTTCCGGCAACTGTATCATTAATTGCGCTGCAACCGCAAGACTAATGGTGGCAATAGGTATAGAAAGATATTTAAGCATCGGCATCAGTCTCTATGCATTCATCAACTTTCTCTGTATTCAATTCACTCACCTTCACTTCAAACTCTTCCAATGAGCCTCCATCTTCATCCTGGATCACATGCCAGTTTCTAAACCAATTGTTGAATGCACCTTTCTTCAAGCAAGTATTGATCATACTGCTTTGCTCTAGAATCCCATTATTGTAAAAGGCTATTTCCACATCTACATTGAGGTCTGATTTAGATAGATTTTTCAATCGAACGCGCAGTTCCAAATTGCCCTCTTTATTCTTTTTCCACTTATACTTGATCTCAGTATCTTCATTCTCCTCAATCACTTGCCAAGATTGAGCTGAAGCGAATTGTACACTAAATAGAATCGCCAAAAGGCCAATAATTTTTCTCATCTAATTAAATTTGCAACGAAGATAGGATGTTCCGCAGAAATATTTTTCTCAGAATATACCTAAAGATTCTAAAAGACTGCTTGCAGGTAATATAAAAAAGTCTTTATTTTGCACTCCTAAATTTTGAGGATAGAAATCATGTCAAAGATTTGCCAAATAACCGGGAAGAAAGTAATCACAGGAAACAACGTTTCTCACTCTAAGAAAAGAACAAGAAGGACTTTCGAGCCTAACCTTTTCACGAGAAAATTTTATAATCCTGACGAAGATAGCTGGGTAACACTAAAGGTGTCTGCAGCAGGTATTCGCAATATCAACAAAAAAGGATTGGCCGCTTGCATGAAAGAAGCGAAGGCTAAAGGATTCCTATAGCCACTGATCACAATAAGATATTTAGAAACCCCGATAATGCTTAAATTGTCGGGGTTTTTCTTTGTCATAATTTAAGCATGAAACAGATAACGATACTATTTATTGGACTTTCTTTAAGCACCTTTTTAAGTGCGCAGGAAGGAGAGGTTAAATTGAAGGATGAAGGTGAAGTAAAGTACTATCAGTATGATGATGATTATTTACCTGCTAGCTTTCACGCTGCTATGCGCGATTCTCTTAGGACTCTTATGCCAGATAGTACAGCCGCTATCTTCTATGCTTCTCCAGAGCGTAAGAGAGCCAATGATGTTTACTTCGAATATCACCAAGACCCTAATTTCTATTATCTAAGCGGTTATCGCGAGCCGAATAGCATGCTCGTGATCTTCAAAGAGGCTAGAAAGATTGATGGTAAGCTTACAGATGAAGTGCTCTTTGTACAAGATAGGGATCCTTCAGCCGAAGTGTGGAATGGTAGAAGATTAGGACTTAGTGGTGCTGAGGCTCAATTGGAATTCAAGAAGGTGATGTTAAATGAGGACTTCAAAAATCTAAACCTGCAGTTTGAAGATTTGAAAAGGGTATATCAGATCGAACCTGAAGCTTTGGAGGGTCTAGATACTGCTTCATCTGCCAGTATTGATGGCTTATTGCATCATATGCTTAAGAAACAGAGCGGACAGCAAGTGAACGAAAAGCACCTGCATCAAATGATGGCTACCCTTCGTCAGCAAAAACATCCTGAGGAAATGAAGCTACTTACCAAAGCTATTCAGATCACATGCGAGGCTCAGAATCAACTGATGATGGAATTGGAACCCGATATGAAGGAGTATCAGACCGAAGCTATCATTGAGTATGTATTCAAAAGAGAAGGTGCGGAGTATACCGGATTTCCTTCTATTCAAGGAAGTGGAGAGAACTCATGCATTTTGCATTATACCTCGAACCGACGACCATTGACCAATGGTGGATTGCTATTGAGCGATGTTGGTGCAGAGTATCATGGCTATACTGCAGATGTAAGTCGTACCATTCCACCATCGGGTAAGTTTAGCAAGGAAGAAAAGATCATCTATGATCTGGTTTACAAAGCCCAATCGGCCGGAATTGATAGCGCCAAAGTTGGAAATAGCTTTTGGGCTCCTCATATGGCGGCTACAAGAGTTTTAGTAGAAGGACTAAAAGAGTTGGGGATTATTAAAGAAAGCTCAGAGATCAGAAAATACTTTATGCATGGCACATCTCATTATCTGGGATTGGATGTGCATGATGCCGGCCTGTATATGCCCTTGGCAGCAGACCAAGTAATCACTGTTGAGCCTGGGATCTATATCGCAGAAGGTTCAGATTGTGATCCAAAATGGTGGAATATTGGGGTGCGAATAGAGGATGATATTTTGATCACAGAAGAGGGTCCGGTAAACCTTTCTGCATGCTCGCCCAGACAAAGTGATGCCATAGAAGCATTCATGCGTCAAAATCAATAAAAATAAATTGGTTTTTGATGTTTTTGTATTGGGATATTTTAGCTAAATTTGCCGTCCCGTAAATTAAGAGTGGAAAAATGGCGAAAAAAGGAAAAGGAAACCGCATCCAGGTAATTTTAGAGTGCACAGAGCACAAAGACAGCGGAATGCCGGGTACATCTAGGTATATCACCACCAAGAACAGAAAGAATACTCCAGATAGAATGGAGCTAAAAAAATACAATCCGATCTTGAAAAAGTACACTGTACACAAAGAGATCAAGTAAAATAAAAAGACATGGCTAAGAAGACAGTAGCAACATTACAAACCGGTGCGGGTAAGTCATACACCAAAGTGATCAAAATGGTGAAGTCTGAGAAGACCGGATCTTACGCTTTTAAAGAAGAAATGGTACCGAATGAGAAGGTTAAGGATTTCTTCGAAAAAAAGTAATTGATATTTGAACTTATTTAAAGGCTTCTTTCTACCGAGAGAAGCCTTTTTTATGCAATAAAATGGGCGTATTTAATATATTTTCCAAGGACAAAAAGGAAAAACTCGATGAAGGTCTAAGCAAGACTAAAGAGAGTTTATTCGGCAAGCTTAGTCGCGCCGTTGTCGGTAAAAGCAAGGTAGATGATACAGTGCTCGACGATCTTGAGGAAGTCCTAATTACTTCAGATGTTGGTGTAAATACCACGCTAAAGATCATTGAGAGGATTGAAGAAAGGGTAGCTCGAGATAAGTATGTGAACACTTCTGAACTCAATCAGATCCTCAGAGATGAGATTGCTGAACTTTTAGAGGAGAACAACACTAGCGACTATTCAAAACTGCAATTGCCTGAGCAAGATCAACCTTATGTGATCATGGTTGTGGGAGTGAATGGCGTTGGAAAGACCACAACAATCGGAAAATTGGCTCATCAATTCAAGAATATGGGCAAATCGGTAATCCTAGGTGCAGCAGATACTTTTAGAGCAGCTGCAGTTGATCAATTAACCATTTGGTCAGAGCGAGTAGGCGTGCCTATCGTCAGCCAAGGCATGAATGCCGATCCGGCTTCTGTGGCTTTTGATACTCTGCAGTCAGCGGTCTCAAAGAATGCTGATGTGGTTTTGATAGACACAGCTGGTAGACTTCACAATAAGGTGAACCTGATGAATGAATTGGGCAAGATCAAGAAAGTGATGCAAAAGGTGATTCCGGATGCACCGCATGAGATCCTTTTGGTATTGGATGGTTCTACCGGACAGAATGCCTTTGAACAAGCCAAGCAATTCACCGCTGCTACTGAGGTTAATGCATTGGCTCTAACTAAATTAGATGGCACCGCAAAAGGTGGAGTTGTGATCGGAATTTCTGATCAATTCAAGATTCCTGTAAAATATATTGGGGTTGGTGAGGGCATGGAAGACCTTCAGGTGTTTAACCGTAAAGAATTCGTTGATAGTCTCTTCGGAAATTAAGGAGGTAATTTGAAGACCAAGTCGATAAAAAAGAATAAAGTCAATGTGGTAACCCTCGGTTGCTCTAAGAATCTATTCGATTCTGAATTGATGATGTCTCAGCTTAAATCCAATAAGTTTGATGTAGAGCATGAGAGCAAGAAGGATGATGCGGAGATCGTTATCGTGAATACTTGTGGCTTCATCGACAATGCCAAGCAGGAATCCATAGATACCATTCTCAATTTTGCCAATGCCAAGAAAGCGGGCATGTTGGAGAAACTGTATGTGACTGGTTGTCTTTCCGAGCGTTATCGCGATGAGTTGGAGGCAGAGATCACTGAGGTGGATGCCTTTTTTGGAACTAGAGAACTTCCTAGACTGCTTAAGACCCTTAAGGCAGATTATAAGAAAGAGTTGGTAGGTGAGCGATTGATCACTACTCCGGCTCATTATGCCTACTTCAAGATTGCCGAAGGCTGTGATCGACCTTGTTCTTTCTGTGCTATTCCATTGATGCGCGGCGGACATAAATCCACGCCAATTGAAGAATTGGTCGCCCATGCCAAACAGTTGGCTGCGCAGGGAGTGAAAGAATTGATCCTGATCGCTCAGGACCTTACCTATTATGGTTTGGATCTCTATAAAGAAAGAAAACTAGCTGCTCTACTTAAGGAGTTAGTGAAGGTTGACGGTATCGAATGGATTCGATTGCATTATGCCTTTCCGACCGGGTTTCCACTTGATGTGCTTGATGTGATCAAGAATGAGCCTAAGGTGTGTAATTATCTGGATATTCCATTGCAGCACATATCGACCAATATGTTGAAGTCGATGAGAAGAGGCACCACCAAGGAAAAAACCATTGCCTTGATCGAACAGTTCCGCGAGAAGGTTCCCAATATGGCTATTCGAACGACTTTGATCGCAGGTTATCCGGGTGAGACTGAGGAAGATTTTAGAGAAATGGAGGAATGGGTAAAGAATACACGCTTCGATAGATTGGGAATCTTTACTTATTCTCATGAAGAGAGTACCCATGCTTTCAATTTAGAGGATGATGTGCCTGAAGAAGTGAAGCAAGAGCGTGCCGATCGCATTATGGAGGTGCAATCCGACATTTCCTACGACCTCAATCAGGAGAAAGTAGGCAAGACCTTCAAAGTCCTTTTCGATCGCAAGGAGAATGGATATTGGATTGGCAGAACAGAGTTTGATTCTCCTGAAGTGGACAATGAAGTTTTGGTTCCAGACGACAGTTATGTCCGTCTAGGTGATTTTGCAAATGTGAAGATCAATCGCGCAGAGCATTTCGATCTTTTTGGCGAAATTGTGGCCGATTCCCATGAAGCTCAATAAGATCCCCTTTCATAAGACGAACTCCTTCACCAGTCTGGTTTTAGACTATCTGGACCAAAAGGATCAGCTTAAGCCTTTCTACAAATACTTTCCATCAATTGAGAATATCGCTAAAGCGGCCAAGGAGCGTAGTTTTAGCACTGAAGATCGTGAATTGCTCGCAGAGCGACTGCTAAGTCAATACCAAAAAGATAAAGTAAAGCTAAAGACTGATTCCATCACCTTAAAGCAGATCGAAAGCTTGAAGGATAAGCAGAGCTTTACGATAACTACAGGTCATCAGCTATGTCTGATGGGAGGTCCATTGTACTTTATCTATAAGATTGCGGCCATCATATCACTTTGCAAAGAGTTGAATGCTGCTCATACCGACCATCATTTTGTTCCAGTTTTTTGGATGGCTTCTGAAGATCACGATTTCGAAGAGATCGATCACTTTCAATACCGAGGCAAGAAGTATCAATGGAATAGAGAGGCAGAAGGGGCTGTAGGTAGGATGGATACCAATGGACTGGATGAGATCTATTCTCAATTGGAGAAGGATCTTGCAGAATTCAGTTCCCATGCCAACAAGATCCTCGGCTTATTCAAGAAAGCCTATTTGCAGTCGGATAAGCTTTCAGCAGCCACTAGAGTATTAGTACATGAGCTATTTGCCGATGAGGGTCTTTTGATCCTAGATGGCGATGATGTGGAATTAAAGAAAAGCTTTGCTCCATATGTCAGAAAAGAACTAGAAGAGCAGCTTACAGAGAAGCATGTGAATGCGCAAAGTGAGCAGCTATCTACGCATTATAAATTACAAGTTAATCCAAGGAAGATCAATCTTTTCTATCTGGCTGATAAAGCTAGAGAGCGAATAGAGTCTACTACAAACGGCTATGCACTTGTTGAAAGTGAAAGGCGATTCACAAAAGAAGAATTGCTAAGAGAGCTGGATGATCATCCTGAGAGTTTTAGTCCGAACGTTCTTTTGCGACCGCTATATCAAGAGGTGGTTCTACCAAATCTAGCCTATATCGGAGGAGGAGGAGAGTTGGCTTATTGGTTTCAGCTGATATCGAACTTTGAGGCATTTGGTGTCGACTTCCCAATATTGATATTGAGAAATTCAGCTTTGTATCTCGACCAAAAAGCAACAAAGCTATATTCTGAATTGGGCTTGAAGCATGAAGACCTATTCAAGCGAAAGGGCGATCTGGTGAAAGACTGGGTGATCGACCAAGACAATGAAGACAAGCTGCTGAAATCCGAAAAAGAAGAGATCAATAAGCTTTGGGAAGCTCTTAAGACCAAAAGTCTGAAAGAAGATCCAGGTTTAGAGAAATTCATTGCTGCAGAAGAGCAGAAACTCCAGAATTGGCTAGATCGTTTGAGCGATAAGCTAATCAGAGCACAACGACGCAATTCAGATACATCAGTTAAAAAGATCGAAGAACTTCATGCAAAACTCTTCCCAAATGGCAAGCTTCAAGAGAGAAGCGAAAGCATGTTAGAGTTGATGATGTTATTGGGAGATGAGTTGGTGCCTACTTTGATTGAAAGCTTTAATCTACCGACAAAGGAGTTTTTGTTTTTAGAAACAAAATAACTCTAGCTGCAGTCCTCGCACTTCGAAGCCTTGGCGTAGAAGTGTTAGCGCACTCCCAACTCTAGTTCACTATCAAAAATGGCCATCTTTTCCAAGACAGCCATTTCTGAATCAATTTCTGATTTCTGATTTCTGATTTGTTGCTAATCTTCCTCTTCCTCATCCGGTTCAGAACGGAAGGTCTTGAAGATGGTTTCAGATTCTTTCTTACGATCTTCCTTATCGACAACAGGTCCTTTGATGAATTTCTTGAATTCCTCTTTCATTGCCAATGCCTCGTCAATATCTGATTGAGTTGGCTCGAACTTATAAGCACTGAAATATCTCTCATATTCACCACTTTGAAGGATCAAGGCATATTCCTCAAGTGCATCAACCATTGTTTGGGCTGATTCTTCGTCGGGAACATAGTTTTCATCTATACTATCCATTGCAAGCATTATGCTTTTGATACCCTCACCTATGTTTCTCGACTTGATCTCATAAACCCCTTTCATTAACCATAGAGCATAATCGTCTTCGTCATATTTGAGAATCTTCTTGAGGTAATAAGCAGCTTTACGAGGATTATCATTATCGTAATAGATCTCAGAAATAGTGATTACGGTATCCTTCAGTTCTTTTCTGAAATCTTCACTTTCATTGTAGACAGCCATATTCTCCTCATCTTCATCGCGATATTTAGAGAGTTTATAAGTTGCTTTCAAAGCATCTTTTAAAGCCTTTGGATATTCCTCTGCAAATTCAGGTCGCTTTGCAATTTCATAGTAGGCTTGAGCCAGATAGTAGTATGCCCAGCCATTTTTGCGATATTCTGAATCATCTAGAAGTTTTTCCGCTTTATAGGCTGCATCTTCGTACTCCCCATCCACCATTTCAAAAGCGATCTTTGCAACCTTTTTATCTGAAGGTTGAGCAATTAATCCAAATGCCAGGCAAGCTGAGAACAATGTTAGTATGAACTTTTTCATATAGGTCTAAGTGTAAATTTTGTGTTCAATGTGCTCAAATTTACAAATTCCGTACCACGGACTAACAGAGCCCATTATCTTTGTCGGAAAATAAGTCTATGAAGCGCATTCAGATTGAGGAAAAGGAGGGAGGTAAGTTATTTAAGATCAGAGCTTACTACGATCAAGACAAGCAAAAAATGTTAGATGTTTGGCTCTTGGCCTGGACGCTTTGTGGATTGGCCATCTTTTCTCAGGTATTTACTACAGAAGACAATGAAATGCGCAAGATGATCTTGATCTTCGGAGCCTTTTGGATGTATTTTGAATATGTGGCAATCAAAGCTTGGCGTTGGAGAAAAGGAGGAGAGGAGCAGCTCTTTGTGGGCGAAGAAGAAGTGAATTACGGTCGCACATACTACAATCGAGGAATCCTAAGACCATACCGCAAAGACCTCATCAATTCTGTACGCGAATTCAATGATGAGGGCAATAGTTTTGTGAAGTCATTCGCCAATTCCTATTGGGTGATCGGCGGCTCAGAAACCTTGGCATTTACCGCAAATGGGAAAGTGATCCCTTTTGGCTTGAATTTGGAGCCAAAAGAGGCGAAGAAGTTGATGAAGGAGGTGAATAGGTCCTTAGAATCTTGAGCCTAGAACCTATATTCTAGATTCTGAAATCTCAAAATAGCTACATTTACATAGCTACCAACTAATTAACAACTATGAAGAATCTACTACTCTTAGCTTGCTTGTGTATTTCTACTTATTCATTTTCCCAATGGCAAATAGGATCTGATATTGATGGGGAAGCAGCAAATGACCTTTCAGGCTTCTCAGTCAGTATGGCCGATACCAATACGGTTGCTATTGGAGCTCCAGGTAATGCAGTCAATGGAGCTAACACTGGACATGTAAGAGTTTATGAGAGGGTCGGTTCTTCCTGGGTTCAGAAAGGAATTGATATTGACGGTACAATAAATGATTTCTTTGGCTTTTGTGTAAGCATGGCAGATGCAAATACAATGGCAATTGGTGCAATAGGACCTAACTCAAATACTGGACAAGTAAAGATTTTTGAATGGAACGGTTCAGCATGGGTACAAAAGGGATTAGATATTGATGGGGAAGCTACTGGTGACAGATCAGGAAGATCTGTAAGTATGCCAGATTCCAATACCGTAGCTATTGGAGCTTGGTGGAATGATGGAAATGGTACGGAATCAGGCCATACTAGAGTATATGAATGGAATGGTTCTGCATGGATACAAAAAGGTATTGATATTGACGGAGAGGCAACAGGAGATAGATCGGGTTACTCAGTAAGTATGCCAGATGCTAATACCTTGGCAATTGGAGCAATTAGAAATGGAGGTAATGGGGCAAGTGCCGGACATGTTAGAATCTTTGAATGGAATGGTACAGCATGGATACAAAAAGGTCTTGATATAGATGGAGAGGCTGCAGGAGATTCTTTTGGCTGGTCAGTAAGTATGCCGGATATCAATACAGTTGCAATTGGAGCTCGGAACAATGATGGAAATGGTTTAACTTCAGGTCATGTGCGAGTCTTTGAATGGAATGGTTCAGCTTGGGTTCAAAAGGGCGCTGATATTGATGGCGAAGCTGCTGGTGATGGTTTTGGAACCTCAGTGAGTATGGCAGATGCCAATAATTTGGCAATTGGGTCACAATTGAACAGTGATAATGGTGCAAGTGCAGGGCATGTTCGCATTTTCAGTTGGGACGGATCTTCATGGTCACAAAAGGGATTTGATATTGATGGCGAAGCAGCTGGTGATCAATCAGGTTACTCAGTAAGTATGGCAGACACAAATACTCTGGCTGTTGGGGCAGCAAATAATGATGGGAACGGCAGTAGTTCAGGTCATACAAGAGTCTTCAATTTCATTGATCCATGTGCATCAAATGCTGTAGCTGCTTTTACAGCAAATCCAACTAATGGTACAACTATTCCACACACGGTCTTTTTTACAGATCAGTCGACACTCCCAGATACTTGGTTTTGGGATTTTGGAGATGCAAATACCTCCACGGCTCAAAATCCAATTCACACTTATACTGCTTTTGGAACCTATCAAGTTCGCTTAGTTGTTACAGA
This sequence comes from Flavobacteriales bacterium, assembly GCA_002706365.1. GTDB lineage: Bacteria > Bacteroidota > Bacteroidia > Flavobacteriales_E > Vicingaceae > UBA1494. The sequence goes on from PALM01000036.1 coordinate 113,190, forward strand.
CACAGTACTTGGTTGCATAGATACTGCATTTGCAACTGTGACTATAAATTCATGTACTGCTTTTTCAGCTAGTATGACAGCTCAATCAAATGTCTCTTGCAATGGAGGATCTGACGGAAGTCTAACTGTTACTCAAACTGGAGGTGCTGCAAACTTCGATTATGATTGGTCGAATCTGGCTTCAACCACTAATTCGGCTTCAAATACAAACACAATTACTGGCTTAAGCGTGGGTACTTATACGGTCACCATAACCGATGCAAATTCATGTACTACCACAGCATCAGCAACGATTACAGAACCTACAGCCTTGAATTCTTCAATTATTTCTCAAGTAAATGTAAGTTGCAATGGAGGAGGAGATGGTTCTGCAATAGCAAGTGCTTCTGGAGGTGTAGCTCCATATACTTATAACTGGAGTAGTCTAGAGACAACTGCTACAATCTCGAATAAGGCTGCCGGAACATATACTGTGAGTGTTACAGATGCAAACTCCTGCGGCCCATCAGTTTCTACTGTTACTATTTCACAACCCTCTCAAATAGGTGCAAGCATTACACCTTTAAGCTTTATAAACTGCAATGGAGATGCCACAGGTTCTGCAATTGTAAATGCAAGTGGAGGAACGACTCCATATACTTACAATTGGAGTACTTCGGCTAATGTAGCCACAGTTTCTGGACTGACTGCTGGTTCATATACTGTTACTGTTACAGATGCCAATGGCTGCAGTGCCATATCTTCTGCAACATTCAATCAACCTAGCGCTCTTGTTACCACACTTAATTCCACTCTGATTAGTTGTCATATGGGTAATGATGGAAGTGCTTCAGCTAATGTGACTGGTGGAACTACACCCTACACTTATAATTGGAGTAACTCTGGCTCATCATCATCCATAAGTAACTTGACTTTTGGAACCTATCGATTAACAGTTACAGATGCCAATGGCTGTACAAATGTGGATAGTGTGTTGGTAAATCAAGCTAATCCTCTTAGCGCCATTATCACCCCAACAGATATTTCTTGCTTTGGCCAAAGCGATGGTAGAGCTTTAGTAAGCCTTACTTTAGGTGGAACACAGCCCTATAACTACAATTGGAGTAATTCGGGAAATACAGCTCAGATCTTGAATCTCAGTGCCGGAACATACACAGTTACAGTGACTGATCTAAATGGCTGTACTTATGTAGATTCAACATTTATCAATATGCCAGCGGCTCTCAGTAGCTCGGTGCGACTAGATAGTAATGCGCGTTGTTTCAATAGCACCGATGGTGGTGCTACTGCTCAGATCTCAGGAGGAACTACTCCCTATACATTCAATTGGAGTGCTACTACTTTTTCAGACAGTATTCTTTTTTCTGTAGGGAGAGGAATTTATACAGTCACAGTGATAGATGCCAATGGCTGTAGCATTGTTGATAGTGTGCTGATCAATGTGATCGATACCACAGACCCTATTGCCGTGGCTCAAAACATCAATGTCTATCTGGATCTTGGTGGAAATGCGATCATTAACGGAAATGATATCGATGGTGGAAGCACGGATAATTGCTCTATAGCCAATCTAAGCGCAGACCCAAATACATTTGACTGTACGGATCTAGGATTAGATACAATTGACTTAATTGTTGTAGATACGAGAGGAAATAGGGATGTGGCCGTTTCAATTGTGAATGTGGTTGATACCTTCTTCCCAACTGCGATTGCTCAAGATATTACGGTATTCTTAGATATTAATAGGACAGTAGTCGTAGATGCGCTCTTAGCAAACAATGGCAGTAGTGATAATTGTGGAATAACCAATTATTGGTTGAGTGATTCTACCTTTAGTTGTGCTAATGAAGGTTTGAATCAGGTCGACTTTTATGTTAGTGATGCACAAGGTAACATCGATTCTACCCAGATCGTAATCAATATTATTGATACTTCTCAAGTTGTTTCTACATCAAATGCCGCTGTTTGCGATGGGTATTTCTGGACAAGAAGTGGTCAGAATTATATCAATTCAGGGGTATATAGCTTTTATGACACTTTGGGTAGTTGTGACACGATCTTCAACTTAGATCTTGAGGTGAGACCATTGGACATAAATATGGTTAATGTGGGCGACTCACTCTTTGCCTTTGCAGAGAATGCCACTTACCAATGGTATGATTGCCTTGGAGATAGTATTATTCCTGGAGCTACATCCAGAGGACTTCGTCCGGATACCACAGGCTTCTACGCTGTGATAGTTGATAATGGTATTTGCTCTGATACTGCAGTTTGTCAGGAAGTAATTGTTGTGGGAATTGCAGAGGCAGATTTGTCCAAGGCAAAGCTTAATCTATATCCAAACCCAACTACCAACGACTTTTTCTTTGAAACGGATCGTTTTGATAAGGATAGTGAGCTCATCATTTACGATATGAAAGGAAGCATTATTCTGAGAAGTAGGGTGGATGAGAGTCGCGAGAAGATAGAGACCGACAATTGGAATGCGGGAATATACTTTGTGAGATTTGGAGATGAGGTGTTGAAGTTGGTGCTGAGTCGCTAAGCTTTCGACTTTGCAGATTGTAAGAGGTTTAATACTGCTTGCATTTTAAAACCCAATTACTTCAACCATTGTTTCATCTTCACATTTACACATTGTTACATTAACTTATCAAACTACCGTCATGAAAATCTTATTCCTAATCCCGTTTCTCTTCATAACAACCATTCTCTCCGCCCAATGGGTGCAAGAAGGTATCGATATAGATGGTGAGGCGGCGAATGATCGTTCTGGCTTTGCCATTGATATGTCAGACTCTCTAACAATTGCAATTGGTGCACAATCTAATGATGGGAGTGGAAATGATGCAGGTCATGTGAGAGTATATCAGTGGAATGGAAGCTCCTGGTTGCAAAAGGGAGGAGATATTGATGGAGAAGCAGCAGATGATCAATCAGGTTTTTCCGTGGCTATGCCAGATTCTAATACTGTTGGAATTGGTGCCAGACTTAATGATGGTGGTGGTATAAATTCAGGACATGTGAGAGTGTATTCTTGGAATGGTTCTGCATGGATTCAAAAAGGAACTGACCTTGATGGTGAAGCTGCTGATGATCAGTTTGGTTTTTCTGTGCATATGCCAGACTCAAATACGCTGGCTGTAGGTGCTCGACAAAATGATGCTACTGCTTCAGATGCTGGAAGTGCAAGGGTGTATAGATGGAATGGCAGTGCTTGGGTCCAAAAAGGTTTTGATTTGGATGGTGAAGCGGCAGATGATGAATTTGGATTTTCAGTCCATATGGCCGATTCAAACACACTAGCTGTCGGCGCTTACAGAAATGACGGAAATGGCTCAAATTCTGGTCATGTGAGGGTATTTCGATGGGATGGAACAACTTGGCAACAGAAAGGTGCTGACATTGATGGAGAAGCGGCTCAAGATCAATCAGGAATATCTGTAAGTATGGGAGATAGCAATACCGTAGCCATTGGCGCATATGCAAATGATGGTAATGGTCTAAATTCTGGTCATGCACGCATTTATCAATGGAATGGTACTTCATGGGTCCAGAAGGGAAATGATATTGATGGAGCAGCCGCCCAGGATCAAGCAGGATATTCTGTTGATATGCCAAGTTCTGACTTCATAGTTGTTGGCTCACCTAATAATGCAGTGAATGGTCCAACTACCGGCCATGCCCGCATTTTCAGATGGGATGGATCCTCTTGGGTGCAAAAGGGTAATGACATTAATGGAGAAGCCACTCTTGACCAGTCGGGCTACAGCGTAAGGATGCCAGATACTAGCACAGTAGGTGTTGGCGCTCCAAACAATAGTGGATTTGCTCAATATGCAGGACACGCAAGAGTTTATAAATATCAATTACCTACATCTCTTCAATCAATTGAAGATGAAAAGGTGAGCAATATCAAGATCTACCCTAATCCAGCAAATGAAGCCTTCTTTTTCAAGACTTGCGAAGCTGGAGATATCTTAAGGATAAGTGATATGCATGGAAGAATAGTCTACGAGACCATGATCAGTTCAGAGATCAGAAAGATAGATGTATCGAATTGGCCTGAAGGGGTTTATTATTTGAGATATGACAAGTTTACTGAGATAATAGTGATTGGGAGATAGCTTCTAAGAGCCTAGAACCTAGAACCTAGACAGTTCAACTTTAGGCACTCTAGATGCACTCTAGGGCACTTTAGCTCACTTCAATCCTAAACCCATTCCCACTCACTGTGGTAAGCTTTTGTCCTTCTTTTTCTTCAGTTAGCAGTTGCTCCTGAGCTTTTTCCAACTCAAAGACTTCCTTAACATTTCGAATAGCCCCTGCCGGTACAGCAGCATTGATGAGTTTTTCCATTAGATCGCTTCGATCATACTTCTTGAAAGGCTCTTCTAGCAGCTCTGCCATCGCTTCCCGATTCTGAACTCTGGACTGATTGTCCTTGAATCGCTCATCGCTTATCAGATCTACATTCAAGCAATTACAAAGTGCTTTGAACTGTGAATTACTTCCAACAGCTAAGATGATCTGCTTACTGTCTTTGCAGCTAAAGGTCTCTCCATATGGAGCAATATTCGGATGTAAGCTCCCCATTGGTTGAGGTATGTGTTGAGCCATTAACCAATTGGTCGCTTGATTGCTGAGGTTGGCTAGGCCGGCTTCGAAGAGACTGGCAGTCACATGAGCCGCTTTCCCGCTTTTTTCTCTTTCAAGCAGGGCCAAAAGCAAGCCTTCCTTCAATTGATGAGCAGCAAAAAGATCGATGATTGCCAAAGGCCATTTGGCTTCTTCACCCGGCTTTGATCCATTCATCGAGATATAACCGCATTCCGCTTGCAATACCACATCATAGGCCAGACGTTTTTCTCCCCTAAAACCCAAGATCTCTCCGTAGATAAGCCCTGGGTTTAAGGCCCTTATCTGTTCGAACGACAAACCGAGCTTCTTTATAGATTCAGGTCTAAAATTGGAGATCAATATATCTGCAGTTTTGATCTCATCAAGTAGCTCAATTCTATCTCTTTCTTCTCCAAGATCCAGCATTCTTACTTCCTTTCCCCAGTTCACAGATGCATAATAAGCAGAGTAGGGGTGGTTCTTGTCTTCAGAAGCTAGTTTCCATGAACGAGTGACATCTCCTTTGGTCTTGGGATTCTCCACTTTGATCACTTTCGCTCCCAATTCCGCAAAGAACATCCCCACCGAGGGCCCGGCAAGCACAGAAGCCAACTCAATTACTTTTAAATCTTTAAAGGGCTGATAGCCATTGTTTTTCATATTCTATTTTGTCTGTTTCCCGCGGACCTGCCTGCCGGCAGGTTACGCAGATTTTCTTCGCCACCGACTATCCCTCGATACAATTCCTCTAGCTTGTCGAGTGATTCCGATGAAATCGGAATAGTATCGAGACATGCGGATTCACTCCCACCTTCATAGCCTATGGCTATTATTATGGTGGGCAAGCAGGAGCCGTCGGGGCAGGGAGATCTCGCAGATTCCATATTCATTTATTCATCTTCAAATTGCGACATCTTTTACTATTTAAATTTCGAAATTCCCAACTCTAGCACACTCTAGCTGCACTCCTTGTCCTTCGAAGCTTTAGCGTAGAAGGATTAGCGCATTTCCTACTCACTTCACTGCTCTGATCAGTCCATACTTCCACAAACCTTTGTCTAATCCACTGAGCAGATAATAGCACATCTTCGTATTTGCCTCTTGTGTTTCACTAAAAGCTTTGCCGATCAAACGATGCCATTGATTATAAAGCCATGCGGGGTAGAAGAAGCGACGAAGTCGAACGATCGAAGGCCTCACAGCTTCACTCTTATCGATGCATTCAATCGACTTAAAATCGAGGGATTTCAAGTTATCCAGGTATTGTGTTTCGGTATCGAGCGACTTTACCTTACATCCATTAAAACCATCTGTATAAAGAATTCTTCTTTCCTTGTCTGAAAGTTCTTCTTTTCCTTGCAGATTCTCAGCTAATACCAATCTGCCTCCAGGCTTTAACAACCGCTTGGCTTCCTCTAGGAAATCAATTTTAGGTTCTGCATAACATATACTCTCCATCCCAATGATCACATCAAAGCTCTCATCGGGAAAAGTAGTCTGCATGAAATTCTGAGCATGGAAATCGACAAGCTGCTCTAATCCTGCATTCCTTGCATTCTCTTTTGCCAGTTCTATTTGTCGCTCTGTGATGCTAATACCAGTGACCTTACATCCAAAATACTTGGCCAAGTAGATGGCTGTCCCACCAACACCACAGCCTGCATCCAGCACCCTGCAATCCTTGGAAACCTCTGCTAGCTCGGCGACCTTGGCATTCAAATTACGCAATGCTTCAGCCAAGTTCTTCGTCCCATTCTCCCACAAGCCCAGATTCAACTGAAGATTTCGATCCATTCCCCATGCATCACGATATGCGTTTTCGCATTGTTCGTAGTAGTTGATTATATCGGTGGGAGTGTAGTTCATTCTGTAAAAATAAGTTTTAGGATATCATACTACTCAGATATTTGAATTAGATCGAGGATCGAAGACGAGGACGAAGACGTTAGTTCTGATATGAATTGCCTCAGAATTCTCTGAGTCTTCTCCGTGTTCTCCGTGTCCAATAACAAATATCCCTCATCCCAGCTCCCAAATCCTAGATCCGTCTAACTCTCAGTCGCAAAGAATTCCCAATAACAATCACATCAGAAAAGGCCATTGATAGTGCAGCAATCATTGGACTCAAAAAACCAAAGGCAGCTAGTGGTATTGCCACTACATTGTAAAAGAAAGCCCAGAAAAGATTCTGTTTGATGGTGAGTAATGTCTGTTCTGAGATCTTAAAGGCTCTAAAGACGATATTGAGGTCGTTCGACTTGAGTAGGATCACCTGTGCCGACTGCATGGCAATTTCAGAAGCATCGCTCAATGAGATCCCCACATTAGCTTGGTTCAAAGCCGGAGCATCATTGATTCCATCTCCAACCATTGCTACTTTTTCCTTGTCGGCAATTGCTTTGATCACCTCGATCTTGTCTTCAGGCAACATCTCTGCCCGATAGTGTTCAATACCCAATTCAGCAGCCATTCTGGATACTTTTTCTTCTCTGTCACCACTGAGCATCTGACTTTGAATTCCAGCCTGCTTAAAAGCTTCTAGAGTGGCTTTTACTCCTTCTCTAAGTTCATCAGTAAGATCGATTCCCGCTTGTAGCTTTCCATCCCTCATTAGATAAAGGGCATGTTCCTTATCCGATGATGCTGCCAACCAATTCTTAGAACCCAATTGAAAGACTTCCCCATCCATATTCTTAGCCTTCATTCCCTTTCCTTTCTCTTCATGCTGCTCCATTAGTGGAATGCTTGAGGCTCCTCTTTCTTTCATTTGCCGATTCAAGGATCTGGCAATAGGATGGGATGAAAACTGCTCAAGGGAATAGATCAGGCTTTCTACTTCTGCCATCTTCATTTCGTCATAGAGCTCAATTCCACTCACTTTTAGCTCTCCTTTTGTGAGCGTACCTGTTTTGTCAAAAATGATCTTTTTGATATTGGCAAACTCCTCAACAGTGGCTCCACCCTTGATCAAAATGCCTTCTTTGGCTGCTCTACCCACACCGACCATTACAGCTGTTGGAGTAGCTAAGCCCATTGCACAGGGACAAGAGATCACCAATACAGCAATAGCATTCATCATGGCCTTAGAGAAAGGCACGTCTCCAATAAGCATCCAAGCGGCAAAAGTGACTAAAGCAATCCCTATAACCACAGGGACAAATACCGCACTTACTTTATCACCCAATCTCTGGATATCGGGCTTTTCACTTCTGGCCTTTTTCACCAACTCAATGATCTTTGAGAGTATGGTGTCGTCGCCAACCCTACTTACGGTCATCTGTAGATTACCAGATTGCAAAATGGTGCCCCCGATCAGTTTAGCTGCTTTCTCTTTATGGATAGCTTCCGACTCCCCAGTTAGCATCGATTCATCCAAATAGGCAGAACCTACTTTCACTTTTCCATCAACCGGTACTCGATCTCCTTCATTCAACTGAACCAGATCTCCAATTCTCAATACTTCTGCATCTACGATCTCTACCTCTCCATTCTCATTGATCCTTTTAGCCTCCGGATTCTGCAGCTTGCTCAATTCTCCAATTGCAGAACTGGTCTTCTTAACTGAGCGGTGTTCCAACACATTACCCAAAAGCACTAAAGTGATGATGGTAGCCGCAGTTTCATAGAATAGATACTCAGCTGCTTGCTCACTGAAGTAAAATGTGCCAATCAAAGAATAAATGAATGCTGAGCTTGAACCAATAAAGATCAATACATCCATATTGGGCATGCCATTTCTCAAAGAGTAAAATGCGCTTTTTCCAAAGTGCTCTAGACCAATTATCATCACAGGGATAGATAGTGCCAACTGAACGAATGGCCTGTGCAAGAACTCAAATGGCAAGAACATATGCGCAAAGAGGGGAATGGTGAAGATCAAAGAGAAATAGAACTTCTTTTCAATCTTACTTAGTCCGCTTTCCGCTGTATCAGGACTCTCTGTCCTAACGGAATAACCCAATTTTTGGATTTGCTTTTCAATTTCTTCCGCACTGAGATTTGGGATGTTCTCGAAGTTCACTTCTCCTGAGGCGAAGTCGACATTCACTTTTTCAAGACCCATCTTCTCCAATCCCTTTTTTACTCCCAAGGCACAATTGGCACAGGTCATGCCTTCAACTTCCATTTCCTGAATATCGCTCATACTACAAATTTAAGCATTGTGAATAGTGAATATTATGGGAGCCTTTATTAGTAAGCTTTCTTTATTTTAGCCCAATTCATTTCAACTAATCGTCTTGACAAGAGAAGAGCACTTAAGGTTTTGTAAGAGGTGTAAGTACCAAATGTTTGATATGCAGCAGGGTATCATCTGCGGAATTACCGGCAAGATTGCCGATTTTGAAGAGAGCTGTCCCAACTATGAAGGAGATCCCGCTAAGCTGGAATTGGTTGCAAAGCAAGAAAAGGTCAAGAAAGCTGATGGACAAATAGCAAATAAAGGACTGCGTTTTCTCAATTATCTACTCGATTATATCTTCGTTCTGGTCTTTGTCTATGTCTTTGGCTTCTATATAGGATTGCTCTTGGGAATGTATGCCCCAGAGGTGCTTGATACCTTCGATTTTGAGAATACCTGGTTCAATATGCTGTTTAATATAATTGCTGGTTTAGTCTATTACTCCATACTAGAGTTTACCACAGGAAGAACACTCGCAAAGTTCATTACATGTACAAAGGTTGTCACAACAGAAGGAGATGCTCCTTCATTCGCTACCATTTTAAAACGCTCACTTGCAAGGTACATTCCCTTCGAACCATTCTCCTTCTTAATGAATGATAAATCTGGATGGCATGATACGATGTCGGACACAATGGTGATTTCGGATAATCCGTATAAGAAGAAGGTGAAGAAAGAGAGTCTGGAATCGAGAACCGAGAGCCTAGAACCGAGAGCCTAGAACCGAGAGCCTAGAACCGAGAGCCTAGA
>PALM01000037.1 GCA_002706365.1 Flavobacteriales bacterium
ACAAATTAATACTGGATACTATTCCTTTGTTTAGTTCACCTTCTTACCTTGGTTCTTAGAATTTAACTCCTTAAAAATATACTTTCAAGGTCTAAAGGCTCTTTGTGGTTAAGGCGAATTCTATTTTGAAAAGAGATTTTATTGATTAACTACCATCCGCTTTAACCACAAAAGCCCCTGTGGTTCCCGAGTGATTCCGCTGCGCGGAATTGTATCGAGGGACGGGGCTTCGCAAAGGCGCTGCGCTTTGCACAACGGTCGCAGAGACATTTCGTACCTAAATACCCAGTCTCCAGTCTCCGATCACCAGTCTCTATTCTTTAGGCATTCTAGCTGCATTTTAGTGCACTTTAGGCACTTCTTCCCCGGCTATCGGCCATCAAGACCATCCGCTTTAACCACAAAAGCTAATCGCTTCGCTCATAGCTTCACGGAGGCGCTGCGCTTTGCACGGCGAGCACGGCGGCATTTTGATTCCCAATGTCGTCCTGGTCTTTTTATCCTTCGAAGCTCGAAGAGCGTAGAAGGACGTCTTCATCCTCAGAGCAACTACCTTCTCCTCATTCCCCCTCCGCCACGCGATGGCATTGCCATTGGCCTTGAAGCCGGTCTGGCAGCTGGTCTAGATGCAGGCCTAGTTGGTGTAGTTGCTGGGCGGGTACTTGGTCTTGAATAAGAATTAGAAGGTCTTGTTGCAGGTCGGGTACTTGGCTGGGATGGTCTTGTTGCCGGCCTGGTGCTTGGCTGTGATGGTCTGGTCGCCGGTCTAGTACTTGGTTGATTTGGTCTTGCAGCGGGACGTGTAGATGGCCTGTTGGCAGGTCTTGTACTTGGTCTTGTCGAAGGCCTAGTGCTTGGACGGTTTGCGCCTGTTCCGGGTCTAGTTGAAGGTCGCTGATAACGATTTACTCCACCTCGATCTGCATGGTAAATTGGTCTTGCAGGGACTGGTCTTCTGTATCCTGGGCGATAGTATGGCGGACGATAGTAAGATGGTCCCCAATGATAATGTACTCCCCAATATCCATGTCCGTACCATCCATAAGGTGAACCGAAACTAAATCCAAAACTCCATCCTGTTACTGTGTTATAGCGCATGGAAAATCCATAGCTATAAGGACGATAATAGTAATGCCCCATATACCACGGATTGTAATAGAATCCTGTTCCATAAACCACTGATCCCCCATATACATAAGAGCCATAATAGCCCGGAAGATATCCCACATAAACTACTGAAGGAGAAGTCTCATAGATATAAACGTATTTGGTGTTGTATTGAGGGTTTTCGGCCGGAATATCGTCGACTTCTTCCGGACGCTCTTCCGACACTTCCCATGGTCCTTTTGGAGAATCTGATTGAAACCAAATGGCATTATCACATAGAAAATAGCGATCGCCATCTTTGAAAACCGAACTATTGGTATTCACTGCATATTCTAAGTCGAGGCCTTTGATCTTTTCAAATTCAGGCTCCCCATTGTATTCCACTTCAGATGCTTCGGTGTCTCTCTTTACTGCTGCTGTTTGTGGAATTTGAGCATCGTAGATCGCATCTTGCGCTTGCTTGGTGCCTGCAACAGATGCCAATACATCTGCTTTTGGTCCTGTGGCTGAAATTCGCTGAAAACTAGAAGGCAAATCCTCCGAAGCGATGTAATGCCAATCTCCTTCTAGTTGTGCTGCATGAAACCACCTACCCGAGATTAGCAGATAATAGTGTTGATCTTCAATCCGCATAAAGAGATCGGATTCTGTGTTATCGACATAGAGTAGGGCTGTACTATCGAGCGGACTAAAATTTGGGTCTCCTTTAGTCACAACCAATTCGGCGGGCTCTGTGGCCATAATAATTGCAGGCGGACTGCTGCTCTTGTACTTTGCATCTTCAACCTGATCCTCTTCCAATCCGGCTTTTTCTACTAATGCTTTCAATGCATCAGGCACCTCTGTGGTAGCTTCCCAAGGACCCATAGAATTCATTGATCTATACCAGAAATCCCCACCTTTCAGATAGTAAGAATTGCTTGCACTCTCTTTTGCGATGAAGGATGAAGAATTGATGATCACTTCATATCCATTCTCGGCTTCTTTGAACTTTGGTTCTCCATCTGTGAGGATAAGTACAGTTGGCTTATTGGCAATGATGATCTTTGGAGGCTCATTGTTGAGCTCGGCCTGATAACTACTCACAGTCTTCATGGAATCGATCAAGTCGTCAAGTGGAATTAGAAACTCCCAGTTGGGAATCTCTTTCTCAATGATATCGCTAAAAGCCTCCTTTTGTGCTTCGCTCACTTCATCCGGAAAACGGACTTCATCAACTGTAATAGAAGCTAGACTGGTCATCCTCGACTCTCTATCTACATCCAAAATAGCCGTGGTCCACATCATCCCAAAAACCGGTTGACCATCATCACCTCTCTTTACTGAAACGGCTGAGTTAGATTTAAGGCGTAAGTCGATGTACTCTATATTCTGCGGTTCGTAGACTAGGATTGTAAAATCGCTAACTTTTACTTCTCTTGGCCAGCTGAGGGTATTGGCTTTTTGAGCGTTTAGAGTGATTGAAGTAGATAGGATGAATAAGAAGATGAGGAGCTTTTTCATGTATTAAAGATAAGGAATGTTGAATGTGTGAATGATGAATGTGTGAATTATGAATGACTTTGAGTGCTTAGTGTAAAAACTTAGTGCTCTTGGTGGTTAAGGCTGATGGTATTTTGATGTTGGAGTCGATTAAATAGGTTCTGTTGGTTCTGTTCAGTAAACTGTGTCATTTGCTTTTACCACAAAAGCTAATCGCTGCGCTCATAGCTTCACGGAGGCGCTTCGCTTTACACGAAGATCACAGCGACATATTTATCCTAATACCTAGCAATCGGCCATTCAATGCAGTTTCTTTCCTTCAATAAACCTCACCCCAAAGGGCCCATCGGCAAAGTAAATGCTGTAGTTATCTGTTCCTTCATTCTCGAACTCTTCATTATGATATAAGGTTCGAAGGAATTGTCGGTCTTGGTAGGTGTTGTCTTCTAATATGAGGATGACCGACTTCTCTTCACGGACCATTTCTTCAATACTATAGCTTTCTTCATAGGTCTCACCTTTGAACATCCAATTGCTTCCAAAGAACATGGCTAAAAAGAATGGGGAAATTCCAATGATGTTGAGAATGATGTATTCATACATGCTCATGGTGAACTTGCGGCGATAGAACTTAACTGGGATAAAGAAGGAAATCGCCAGCATTAGACAGATCAGCTGGATGAATTCGAAAGTGTTTAGATCGGCAATTAGGAAGGCATTCAGCACAAGTATGCATGAGGCAAAATAGACCAAGACCATGGTTACATGGACTTTATGCATATTGTCGGGTGCCTCACGATGAATCTTCTCTAGCTTGAGTCTTTCGTGGTAGTGTGTCACACCCTCGGCAGCTGCCTTCTTTCGTGCAGCGCGACGTTCTTCACTTCGCTTACGACCAGGTCTATGATGGGTTTTGTTCAATTTAATTAACTATAGAATAAAAACTGCCAAAACATTTTATAATTACCATAAGTGTGTTCGAGTTCGTCCTCCTTTGCTATCGCTACGGAGGGTTTTGTTCGAGTCCGGCTTCTCATAAAAAACTAAAATGATAATCTATGAATCTGATTCCCGGACTCGTACCCGTACTCAAACCTATTCAACAAAGAGGCTATAGTCTTTCCATTATATACTCATACAACCCAAACATATTATCCATATCTGCTAAATAAGCCGTCTCATTTGGCATGTGTACGTTCTCTTCTGCTGCTCCTACAAAGCACCAATCAATAGGGTAGGGCGACTTCTGTAATGCGTTTCCATCGCTTCCTCCACTAGACTCAACTTCCAATTGAAAGGGAATGTTCGAATCCCGAGCCAATTCAATTATCTTGTTGACATATGCTTTTCTAGGAATTCCCGAATCTCGCATTGAGATTACCGGACCTTTTTCGGCTTTTACTCCTTCTGTTAACCAAGAAATATCAGAGATCAAGGCTTGTTTTATTCCATATTCATTGTAGAGATATCTGGCCAAATAACCCACAGATCCACCACCCACTTCTTCCCAGGCTGAAAAACAGATCGCACCATTCTCAAGCGTCTCGGCTAATTTCAATGCATTTAAAACTCCCAGTCTGTTGTCTAGATAAGCCGTAGTCACTTTCTTATCATCCGATCTAAAATCAACTTTGTAAGTTAGACTAGTTCCTCGATCGACTTCCCTGTCAAATTGCAATACCGTATCAATCTCCTGTTCGTCTTCGTCTTCCGACCTCGTCTTGACAGCATAATGCAACTTCCCTTCAATAGGCCCATTACTATCTTCACCCACTAAGATAGTTCCTTCCTCACCCTTCGGACCGCCAATCTTAATCAACTCATTTCCATAGCCAACTGTATAACCCACAGAATCCATATGGGCATAGACAGCAGTTCTGGGTTTTCCAAAGATGAGGATCAGACAGTCTTGAAAATCATCTCCAAAAACCAGTTTCGGCTGCACTTTCCAGCTGGATAAGTTGGCAGTGATGTAGTCTAAAAGCCAATCGCGCATAGCGAGTTCTTCGCCTGAGGGAGCTTTTACTTCGCATAATTGCTTTAGTAGTTCTAAGTCATTAGAATTCATGAAGCGAAGTTAAACTGGAAACTGGAAAGAAGAAACTGGAAAGTTATTGAGAGTTCAGATATTAAGGGTACAGTGTACAGAGACAATGCTGATAACCGATAATTGATATTCATAACAATTCTTTGGCTATGGCACAAAGGCTCGCTATGGCGCTTCGCGCGCTCTAAGGTTCACAATGATTTGTTATTCCACTCCTAGTGAACCTTTGCGCCTTTCTGCCTAAGGCAGGAAACCTTTGTGAACCCTTGTGTAATAGGTAAAAGGAGACTGGTGATCGAAGACTGGAGACTGGTTTTTTAAGATCGAAATGTCGCTGTGCCGCTGCGCCTTCGCTGTGCCCGCTGTGGTTAAAGTGGATGGTGATATAATTCTGCTTTTATTCGCTGCCTACGAGTTCTCCTTCGGCTACGCTCAGGAACCACCTCAGGTAGCGACATTCTATTAACAATAGCATTGAATTGATGAATAGGCCAATGCCAACTCACTCAACCTTCCAATCAAACACCATCGCATCCACAGAATCTGCTAAGATGACTGAATAGTTTCCAGCAGGAAGGGCCATTAGGACCTCTGTATTTGTACTATCTGCCTCTACAATATCCATTGGCACTGCCCTCTGCACATCTTCACCAGCTTTGAAAGCAAGGAACATCAAAGGGTAAGACATTTTATGCTCGGGTACATAGATCTCTGCTTGCTTATTTCCCTGTGCGAAAAGCCAATCGGGCCGGCCATTAATGTAACTGCTCATAGGATGTAAAATGGCTAGATCAGTGTAGTTGGTTTTCCAATCGTAACCAAAGGCCTTTCCACTTTCTTTATTGATCAAAACTGATGGCTCTTTTGGATCTAAAGCTTTAAGCAATGGATGATTGAAAGTACTATCCCCTCTTTCTGAATAAGTTGTTTGAGTGATGGTGTAGGGATCGATCTGTGTAAACTCCTTCAACCTTCCGGCCATGGTCTTTTCCCAAGCTTCATATTCTCCTTCATAGGCATGTGCAAAGCCACAATGGATGAGGAATTTGCTTTCAGGATGCTTGCGGATCATATCGGCAATCTGCTTGGCCTGACCAATCTCCCTGAATTTGCCACTGGCATTGGTGGTGTCTTCATAAGGGAAGACTTCAAAGCCAATTTCCATTGCTTTTCTCACCAAATCCCCAAATTGAGGGTCTTTGATGTAATAACCGGAACCTTGAATGGGATATTTTCGCTCGTTTAGTGTGGAATCCATCCATTTTCCCGGACTCAATGCCTCTAAACCAAAGTAGCGGTAGCCTTTATCGTACAATCCTTGCAACAAACTCTTTGTAAAAAAGCGATGCGAGGAATTGTGATGCGCTTCATTGATAATGATCACTTGCTCTTCATCAGCAGCTTCAATAATGTAATCTTTGGCATTTCTGATCTCATAAGTCTGATTGATGGAATCGATCTCCTCCTGACTGTAAGTCTTTTCTCCTCCCGGCATCCCCAAATCCCAGGTCGACATAGCATTCTTATAATCGCCCTTAGCGGCATATTCTGAAGCCGCTTTTTGATATTTCCATTCCGCCGTTTCAGTGGCGAGATCGTGTTCAATCTGACTAGTAAACAAATAGGGCAATTGGTAGTCGATCTCTTGCAAGACGATTGGCTGGCGATCGGGTTCATTGTTGAACTTGCATCCTACTGTTGCGAGCAGCAGGAAAGGGAGAAGCTTGTGTTTCATGCTTGTAAAGATATATTTCAATTAGAACAAAGAAAAAAGAATAAAGAGAAAAGACTTTTTTAGGAGGCTAGAAGCTGGAAGCCAGGAGCTGGATTTTATGATCTTCGGGAAGAAGAAAGTGGGAAGTTTGTTTGTATTACTGAGTCACACGGAGTACATCGCTGAGTTTTACGGAGTTTTACCGAAATTACCTCCGTGAACCTCTGAGAAAGCGAAGCGCCTTTTTTTTTGAGGCCGAGGCCGGGGACCGAGGTCGGCATTGGGAATCTAAATGCTGCCGTGATCGCTGTGCCTTCGGCGAGTCCGCTGTGGTTAAAATTAGTCCGAGTCCGTCCTGCCTATCGGCAGGGTACGAGTCCGGCATTTGTTTCTGAAAATGTATCTGCGACCTTTGCGCAGAGCGTAGCGCCTTTGTGGCCCCGATTAAATCGGGGCTTGTGGTTAAAGCGGATGGTATTTTTGATTCTGCTTCTATTCGCTGCCAACTAGTTCTCCTTCGACAAGCTCAGAAACCTGACTTCGATCTATTGCTAGTAATTCAATTTTCTGATCTCTGATTTCTGATTTGTTTTAGACCCTGTGGTATAGCTTGGTATAGCTACAAATGGCAATTATCTCACAATATAATTCCCATACCTCGGATACTTCACCTCATAACTAAAACCAACATCCTTCTTTGCACCAGCATCAAGATCGAATGTCCATTCCAAAAAGCCTTTCTTCTCATCAACAACAGCATCCTGAGCTTCCAAGAGTTCGCACTCGATATTCTTGCGATTCGATAGAGGATATTGGTCTTTCACAATAACTCTAATTGGAAACTGCTTGTTGTTCTTTACTACAATTTCCCAGGCCACTGTTTCCTTGATGTTATTGCTAAAGATGATTTGATTATCCAGTTCCTTATTCTCATCCCTACTTACAAAGATCTGCTTGTCCCTGCCCAGGGAAATTGAGAGCGTGTCTTCAGTTGCCTGACTGTTGATGTAAGTCTCGCCGGTATACGTTCCTCTGTAATAGATAGAAGCCTCACCAGAGAGTAGATCGAGCTCTTCCCAATTTGTGAGATTCAGCATAAGAAAGGCTTCTTTTTCAAAACGCGGTAGCACATGGTATTCATAATCTACCTTCATGCTTTCTTCCTTGATCTTGATGTTGTAATCCTTTCCATCAGAAGGGATGGTGTAAGGCACCTTGATCTCATACTCCAGACTAAGTGCATTGTCGTTCTTCTCAAAACTCACCATTTGTCGCATGCTACTTCTCGGTCCTTCAGCATCACTTCTACTTGATATATAGCGATTTGATGAGCCAGAGGAATAATCACCATAATAATCCGAATCTCCATAAGCGGCAGATTTACCTCTACTTTGGACACTTACTTCTTCAATGGCCGACTTTGGCAATTGTGTGCTTCCAGTGACTTGTATGCCATCTATGAAGGTGACATCATTTCCATCTCTTGCACCTCTATAATTAATATCGGTATGACCGTAGTCTCTAGAAAAGACTCCATTTCCTGCTGTACCGGCAATATCTGTAGCAGATCGCACCGCCATTCTCTGAATTTCTTCGCGAGTCACTGTCTCTTCCATAGTAGTTTGATCCTTCTCGAAAAGAGGGCTAGAGTATTCGGTTACCTCTACTTCTGATAATGCTATACCCGCTGAAATGATCACATCTTGATTTACTATTCTGGCCGCTGGAATTAGCAAATCAGCTACTTGGATTGTCTGATATCCGATGTAAGAAACACGAAGATCATAATTCCCCGGTTCTATGGGTTTCAAAGTATAGAAGCCATCAAAATCGGTAGTTGCACCAAGATATTGTTCTCCATTTTTCATTAGAGATACATTGGCAAAGGGAACTGGCTCTCCCGTCTCATAATCTCTAATCTTTCCTTTTAGAGAGCTAACTCCATCCTTTGCTAGGTTTTCATTCTGACTAAAATCTGGATAGTCGCTCACAAAGGGTTGATTCCTATTTACCAACCACTTTTGCATTTCGGGGATGGCGCTGCTAATGGATGGGTTATTGGAGGAGAGGGTAAGCGATACTTTATCCCAATCTTCACCGCTCGACTGAAACACATTAGCATTGTAGATGATCTTCAGCGGATCTGTAATTTCTCGCACCCTAAAATCATAGGTGGGAATCCATCCGGCAGTGGGAATGTAGTAACTCAGCTGAAGCGCTGTATTAGTTGGGCTTTCACATTCCAAGCTAATCAAAACGGTGGAGTACAATTTATTCTTATTTGCAAAGCGCTTATTCAGCTCTTCATACTTATCTGCAATCGCATCATTGTTCTTCTTGATCTTAATATGCAGGTCGATGATCTCATTGTGAATATTGAGTAGTCTAGTTCGGTAAAAGGCCGATGCCTGTTTTAGCTCATCGATTTCCGCCCCTTTTTCAGCACCGCCAAACTGAGAATTCCCCATAAGAAGTTTCTCCTCGACCCTTAAAGCATAGATCTCGTTCCTCAGCTTTCTTGAAATGGTATTCAAACTATCGATCTGATCTTCAATAAGCTCATAAGCCAATTCTTCCTCTTCAGAATTACCACTGCTCTTTTCTTGTTTAACCGAAAGGATACTCACTCCATTCATACCCTCCACTTGTAGGGTCTGACTGAGCAGATTCGAAGGAAGATCCTCGATCTTAATGGTGTGTTTCCCTTTAGAAAGGTTGATCTTACCTTCTCGATGCACCTCAGCTCCTGAAAAGAAAACTGTAACGGCTTCAACTTTTGTGTCAATGGATGTGGTATCTCCCTGCGCATTGAGAAATGCCGGCAAAAGGAGTAGGATGTAGCAAAGCTTTTTCATGATTGAAAAGTATTAAATAAAGAAACAGTTGGTAGTATTAGGACACGATATTAGCGCACAAACGTGGCTTTAGGGATTAAGGAAGGAAATCTAAGCTGTACCGCAAAGGCTCGCAGAGTACTTCGCCAACCTGCGCTAAAGCTTCGATCGGTGTCACAGAGTTTCACAGGATGAATTCAAACCTCCGTGAACCTCTGAGAAAGCGAAGCGCCTTTTTTTGAGGCCGAGGCCGGGGACCGGGGTCGGCATTGGGAATCGAAATGCCGCCGTGATCGCTGTGCCTTCGGCGTGTCCGCTGTGGTTAAAATTAGTCCGAGTCCGTCCTGCCTATCGGCAGGGTACGAGTCCGGCATTTGTTTCTGAAATGTATCTGCGACCTTTGTGCAGAGCGCAGCGCCTTTGCGGCCCGCCTATCCCTCGATACAATTCCGCGGAGCGGAATCACTCGGGAGCCGGCGGGCTTGTGGTTAAAGCGGATGCTATTTGATAGCCGATGGCCGATTGTCGAAAGCTGGCATTTTAGACCGAAATATCGCCGTGATCGCTGTGCCTTCGCTGCGTCGCCGTGGTTAAAGAAAATGGCTATTAATTCTTCTGACGCTCGTATTTAGCAGGCTTCCCTTCCGCAGAAGTCTTCAAAATAAACTCACGCAAATCCTCATTAGCCTGCACCAAATCCTCTTGACGCAAATACATCATATGACCTGAACGATAGCCCTTAAAATGAATCCTCTCCTTCATTTTTCCAGACGGATCTATCTGACTCAATGTATACTTCGCTTGACTGTATGTCGTTGCTCCATCATAATACCCCGACTGGCAGAGCACCTGCAAGAATGGATTTTGCGCCATAGCAGAACGCAAACCTTCTCTTACTCGATCATTGGTTCGATCCCAAGGATTCACATCCCCAAAGATATTGTACTTCACATCCGTCATGAAATTCAATTCCTCTCTGATATATTGATTAATGGCCGGAGTAAAAGAATGCAACCAGGAACTCAGCTCGATATTATGATCCGGACGTTCACCCGCTTCATACTTATCGATCCCCAAATACCTAGAATCCAACCTTCCCAAGGTATAAGCCTCATCCCGCAATAACTCCTTCCAGAAGTAAGATGTAGGCACCCTTAAATGGAATTGTAAGAAGACCTCTTTGTCAATTCCAGAGTAGTAAGCCATCTTTTCCGCTATGTCGGACTCCGAACTCGGACTCAGACCACTCCCCAATGCTAATGCCGGTAGCAAAGTGTTCATACTGTACTGTTCGACCTCCGGCAAGATCTCCAGCAGGTCACGATTCTGAAGCTCTGGGTTAAGCTTTTTGTGGTACCAAGAAACGGCAGTAAAATAAGGTAAGTCTAGAGCTTGCCCTACTGGACTTCCGGAGCGTAAAACTCTGTAATCTGCTGGAGAGACCATGATCACCCCATTAAGGTACATCCACTGATTATCTTGCAGCTCTGCTGCCAAGCCCATCACTCGTGTTCCACCGTAGGACTCACCCACAATATATTTGGGCGACTCCCATCTTTGGTGTCTGCTGACAAAGGTGTTCATCCATTCTGCCAGGTATTTTATATCCGCATTAATGCCGAAGAATTGCTTCTTATCGGGCATTTTACCTTCCGCATCCGGAATCATACGAGAATAGCCGGTATTCACCGGATCCACATAAACGATATCCGCCACATCCAGAATAGAGTGGGGGTTGTCTTTATAGCCATAAGGCTGAATGGGATAACCCTCTTCGTCGATATTCAGCACTTTAGGACCGGTATAAGCCAGGTGCATCCAGACAGAAGCAGAGCCGGGACCGCCGTTGAAAGAGAAGACTAGAGGTCTTTTCTCTGAACTCCCTGTTTTACCATCCTTAGGACCAGAATGTCTGCGATAATAGAAATACGAAAGGCTAGCAATCGGATCTCCCTTCTCGTTCCAAACTGGTTGCATGCCTGTCTCGACAGCATAAGTCATTTGGGAGCCGTTGAAGGTTCCGGTTTTGTAGCTTGTTACGGTAGTGTCTTGAGGAATAGAGAGTTTTTGGGCCTTGATCTGGCAAAGGACGAAGACGAGTCCTACTACGCCAAGGCTTCGAAGGACAGGGACGAAGACGGAGATTAGTTTTTTCATAGGTAAATGATTGAAGGAAACGAAGATATAGAAATGAGGCCGATTGTCGATAGACGGGATATAGAACCAAGATGCCATTTGATATAGAATTACATCCGTTCTTACCACAAAGACGCAAAGTTTTACACTAAGGTCACAAAGGAGTTCAATATACTATTTCACTGTGCCCTTCGTGCCTAGCTCCTTCTCCGTAGTAGGCTACTACGAAGGAGAAGTGAAGCGACTTTTTGGTCCGCCAGCTGGCGGACTTGTGGTTAAAGCGGATTCTAATTTTGATCACCAATTCGCTCTAAAATCTAATGCTTCGACTACGCTCAGCACAGCGCCTCTAATATCTAAAATCTCAGCTGCAAATGCCAATTCAAAAAACATTTTACAGCATGTCATATGAATAAAAAGTAAACAAAAATGTTTATTAAACGTAAACAAAACTGTTTACTTTATTTAATAATGAGTAAATTTGAATACGATAAAAGATTTTATGTTACCACGAATAAATAAAGTTAAAGGAGTTCATCCTGGAAGTCTTCTTAAGCGAGAACTAAAGAAGCGGGGGATAAGAAGCAGTGAGCTTGCTGCAGCTATTGATGAACACAAGCAAACAATTAGTGCTATTCTAAATGAGAGGAGAGGCATTAATCCAAAGTTATCAATAAAGCTTGGAGAAGAATTCAATGTTGCTGAAGACTACTTTATGATCCTTCAATCAGCTTATGATGTAAAGATGGAATATGAACTAATTGAGAAACCAAAACCTAATATTGAGAATTTCAGGAGGGCACTCTTCTGGGATACTGATTTAAACAAGATTGACTGGGATAGAAATAGCAAAGCTGTTATAAAAAGAGTTATGGAAAGAGGAAATGAAAATGAGATCAATGAGATCATTTCTTATTATGGAAAGAAGAGACTTCAAAGAGCTGTTAAATCAATAGATAAGAATAGACTACCTTCTTTTGATAGAAATGTTGAAGAGTATCTAATGAACCCAGCTTAGGATGAGTTTGCATTTAGAAACAATTTCTGATTTGCTTTGGGATTCTTTAAGAAAGCTCATGAAGATGAATGAGCTTAAGCAGTTTAGATTAGTTGGAGGCACTTCACTTAGCTTACAATTAGGCCACAGAATGTCTATAGATATAGATTTGTTCACTGATGCTGCATATGGAAGTGTGGATTTTGATGAAATCGAGAAAGCATTGAAAGCCTCATTTCCATTTGTAGACGACTCATCAATTAATGATATAGGGGCAGGGAGATTCTATTTTGTAGGGAACAATAAGGATGAATTATTGAAATTGGATATTATGTATTCATCAGAACCATTTGTATTTCCCCTTATTGAAATTGAAGGCATTCGATTAGCAAGCATTGAAGAAATAGCAGCTATGAAGCTTGATGTGGTCTCAAGGGGAGGAAGAAAAAAGGATTTTTGGGACTTACACGAGCTTTTAAATAAGCACTCAATTGAAGAATTGATAGAATTTTATGAAAAGCGGCATCCATATGGCTCAGCACGAAGTGAATTAATTCTAATGATCAAAGATTTTTCCAGTGCTGATTCAGATCCAGATCCTGAATGTCTAAGAGGAAAATACTGGGAACTGATTAAGCTCGATTTTGAGGAATTGGATTTGAAAGAGGAATAAATTAAGCGAAAAAGATAGAGGTTTGATGGCCGATCCTTCGGCTCGGCTCAGGAACCGAGGCCTAAGATCGACATTCGTAATTTATCTAGAGCTCGACTGAAATTTCCTTTAGTTTATTTATAATTAAATAATAACGCTCTTCCTGTGCTTCATGATAAAGATTTCCGATGATCGCTTCTTGTAGTCTTTCATTCTTGAGAATTCTTACTGCACATTCCTTTAAATATTCTTTGACCGTTTTTTCGGCATCTGCAATTAGCTTAACAAGCTCAGTATGGTAATTCAGTAAGTAGATGATATCTTCATAGTCGTGACTATTCCACACATCTTTTATTCCTCTATCAAAGAATGCATCGAATTTGGTGGCTAAGAAATAGGGTAAGGGTAGTAGTTTGATTGTAATGTCATCCAGAGGGTATTCTATTGCCAGGTGAAAACTTGAGGCAAACCATCTATTTCCTGGTGCCCAACCAATTGCTTCGGTTGCCATCACATCAACCAATACATCATCATAGCGGAAGCGACAGACTACCTTGTCTTGAGCACTTTGCACAAAACCCCGACTCACTAATTCTTCCCTAAGCGCTTCTAATTCACTTAAGCTAGCTATTTGTAGTGTTAAGTCCAGATCTTTAGTTGGTCTCACATCTTCTGCAGAGGGGTCATTGATATACAGACTCACCACAGCTCCACCCACATAAACCACCTTATTGTTTAATGCACCCAAGGCTTTTGCAATCTTTTTTGTGACTGCTCGATTTATTTGGGTGTTTTTCAACATAAGCGTTTTTCTAATTCTATTTCTGCGATACTTCGTTCGCGAGCTCTTCCAACTCTTAATGCATCAATTAAGGCCAGAGCCTCATAAAGTTTTTGGTCATTTTTGGCCGCTTCCACCACTTTGGGATAGAGAGGGATAATACTATGACCGCGAACAGCTCCAGAAGGGCTTGGCCAAACATAGGGTTCGTCGCTTTGAATTTCTTTAGACAAGGGAAGTGCACTATGAGAAGTGGGCATGCCTCTAACAATGGCACCTGGTCTTTGAGGGAAGGCGTAACGGATACCATATTTTAGAAATTCCAGTAAGGCTTGTCGTATCACTTTATTCTCCTTGCCAAATAAAAGGCCGGCATAGCGAGAACGCCGCATGGATTTGCTAATTTCTGACTGACTTAGATAAAGTGCATCTGCCAACTGCATTTGTGCAATAGGACCTTCCTGCAGACATAAACGAACCAAAACCACAATATCTAGTGGGCTCATACTGTGTTGTGCTGACTTCATTTGAAAAATATTCTATATTCGAATATGTAATAATACGTAATAAATAACTGATAATAAATTAAAAAAGCAATTATATTCCAATTTCGAATAGGGAATAAATCATAATATTGCCGTAATGTATATCTAGTCTCGCCTCCACCGACAAAGTAGGTGGTGCTCGCTGTGGTTAAAATTAGTCCGAGTCCGTCCTGCCTGAAAGCAGGGTTCAAGGCTGGCATTTAGTTATGCCTTTCTCTCGATACCCGCCAGCCGTCGGGCAGGCTATTCCGATAAATCGGAATCACTCGAGAAGCGGCATGGACCGAAGGCCGGGGACCGAGGTCGGCGTTGGGATTCGAAATGCCGCCGTGCTAGCCTGACGGAAGGAAGGCTTCTGTGCCTACTTTGCGCGGCCCGACAAACGGAGGGCCACCGTGGTTAAAGCGGATGGTAGTTTTGATTCTGCTTCTAATTGCTGCCTACGAGTTCTCCTTCGACTGAGCTCAGGAACCGCCTCAGGCAGCAGCATGCGTGTCAATGATTAAAGTATAGAATCAATGCCATTCGTAATTCGTAATTCGACATTCGTAATTACCTCCCCATCCCATTCGTCTCCATCGGCGTCCAAAAGATCTTTTCGTTCTCCGGATCTTTTGCAAGCTGCCAGCTAGCTCCGGTATTCACATTCATCAGAAAGGTGTATCGCGGCCCATGACCAGACACAAAGAGTTGATAATTCACATAGCCCGCTTTAGCGGTATCCAAAGGATTAGGCATCACCAACACCTCTTGCCAATATAGCCCCTCATCATTCTTTACCATTTGGTAGACTCTACCATCCTGCTTATCCACTTTAAAGGTATATCTGGCAGAACCTTCCGACTGCACGATCTCATAGCGACCAATATCGGTAATGGCAGTACTTTGCGGACTTTGATTTTCCTGTGCGGAAAGGCTAATGTAGAAACTGAGGCTGAGGAGGAGAAGGATATAAGTTTTCATGGGATATGGGTTTGAGAGTGGGGATGAGCAATCATCGTGCCTTTTGTTCAGGACGAGGACGCTGCGTCCGCCTTCTGGCGGAAAGACGAGGACGGCATTTGGGAGGAAATGCCTTCGCGAACCTTTGCATTGCCCTTCGAAGCTGTCACATCGAGCCCTTCGGCTGGGCTCAGGATAAACTCCGTCGAGATGCAAGCGTAGAAGGGAGATACCTTGGCGATCCCTTGTGTAATAGCTTAAAGAGAACGGAGATTGAGGATCGGAGACTGGTGTTTTGAGGACGATGACGTCCTTCTACGCTCTTCGAGCTTCGAAGGATAAAAAGACGAAGACGAGAATCTGTTTTCTGATTTCAGATCTCTGATTTCAGATTTATTTTAGACCCTGTGGTATAGCCATCAATGCCAATTCAATCACGAATCCTAATCACTTATTCCTAGCAATGTTTTTGACATGCCTTCGATGAAGTTTTCTGTTTTTACGGTTGTTCTCCATCCGGATCCCATCCAACTTCCAATAAATCTCATCAATTTCATGATTCTTAAGCAAACCTTGGTCCCAACTGAATAGAGTATATCGAAGCTTATGGATGTAGATCACATTAGCCGGAACTTCAGTTTTGAATTCTGCTCGGTTTGTAAAAACGACAAGTGAAATGAGTTTGCTTCTAGGTAATTCTAATGCTGCTTGAAGCACTTTAATATGCTTGTAATTCTGATGAAGGGGATTTTGGAATTTGTGTTTAGATTGATACAACACATGCGTCCAATTCCTGCTTCTTTCTCCTCCAAAGATCCAGCCTTTGAGGTTTTTAGTTTCAATAACAAATATCCCTCTGTCGCAGATCAATACATGATCTATCTGAGTAATGTCTCCATCATGCTCGATCAAAAGATCATTAAAGAGCCCAAATCGTTCATTTTTAAGGCTTCTCTGAATGATCTTACTTACTCTTGCTTCCGCTTTTCTGCCTTTGGCTGCTGCAGTATTGCCAAATTTTTTGAAAACGACGACTAGGAAAATCGCCAAGATGATAATGATAAACAAAAATTCCATCGGGAGTAATGAAGGAACTAATATCTAAAAATTTAAACTCTTAGAATCTGATCTCTTAAGATCTGAACTCTACCCATAGGGTGAGAAGCTGACTTTTGATGAAAATCTATGTCTCGGGAGAGGTCGAAGACTGCTTCTATCGTTGCTGCAATTTTGGTGCGGAGGATGATGGTGGGCATTCTATATAGCTTTCTTATAGTCTTGGGCCTCGTCTTCCTCTCCTAAATGTTCTTAGAGGAACTCTAAGATATTTAAGTTGACCACTTTTTTGCAAATGATAAACTCTAATTGAATTCAATAAGAAATTAATAATGTTGTAGAATTGAGCACTATTCTTATTAGCGATTTGAATAAAAATGTCTTTCTTGAATTCAGCAACATAAGCGATATCTTGTGTATTAGTAGGTAAGATCAACCAAAGTTTATTATCGATATGAAAATCAATAAACACTGGAACTGAATGACGATTCCAATTTCTAATCAATTTGCTTTCCTCAGGTGAATCAATACAGGCTATGATTATATCCTTCACTTGAAAATGCTTGGCTTTGATTAGTGAACTGTAGAATTTCTTGTAATCTGTTCTAAGCCTAAATCCATCAATGATCCAGATAATCTTTCTATAAAAATCATTACGAGAATTAATCTCCTCATGTGAAATATGTGAATGTTGAACTTCAATGATCCAGCCTTGATCAGTTTTGATATCTGCAATATGCTTTTCACCACTTTGATCATGGTGAATGACCTCTTGCCAATCTTTTGGAAAATGATCTTTCCATTTGCGATGCCATTCAGTTTCGTTCTCCCACCATGGGTCACATTCTAGCTTGCTTTTATGCTTCCAGTGGTGCACCATGAATTCCCCGCAATGCGCAATCATTTCTGACTGGCAGCATTGACATTTACCTCTACCGCCTTTAAATGCAGTTGACTTTTTGTCTTGAACTAGTGCGTATTTCATTTTTACTAAATTCTATCACAAATATAGAAAGATTTAAATTCCAACAAAATAATGTTTTATAATCAAACAAATGGTATCTTTGTTAAGAATCAAATATCAATATCATGAGTCTTGAGTTAGAATCTGCTGAAGTTGGAAGAAGGATAATGGAATTGAGAAAGCATAATGGATACTCACAGGAACAGCTAGCGAAATTGTTAGGTGTATCAAGATCTTCATTAGTGCAAATTGAAGCAGGCAAAAGAGCTTTGTTGGCGCTTGAATTAGCCAAACTCTCGGGCATTCTAAAATTTTCTCTAGATGAATTCTTTGCCAAGGATTTTAGACTATGGACAGAGATAGAAGTTGATTATGATGAGATAGAAAAGCAGATAGATGAAGAGAATAGAGAGCGAATTGTTGTTCCAAAAATAAGGCTAAAGAAGTTCAAGAATGTGCTCCTTTATATTCTTGAGCAATGCAGTGGGAAGCCGAATGTGGGAGAAACGATGCTTTACAAGCTTTTATATTTTTCAGATTTCAATTTCTACGAGCTGTATGAAGAACATTTAACTGGAGCGCGTTATAGGAAACTTCAGTTTGGACCAGCACCATATAAAATAGATGGAATCCTAAAAAAGATGATTGAAGAGAATGAAATCCAAATAATCAATACAGATTTTCATGGATTTCCGCAGAAGCGTTACATATCAAATGCCCGTGCTAATAGAAAGATGTTGACAGCGGCAGATGTTGAAGTGATTGATCATGTGATTGATCAGTACTCAGACTGGACAGCTGCAAAAATTAGCGAGTATTCTCATAAAGACATGCCTTGGAAGGCAACGAAAGAGGGGGAAGTGATAGATTATGAATTAGCTTTCTATAGAGAAACTCCATTCTCTGTTCGGAATTATGAAGATGAGGAATGAGATGGAATTCGAGGAGTCCAAAGAGTATAAGAAAGACCTTAAGAAATTAGGTAAGCGATTTAGATCACTTCCAGATGATCTAAAAACACTTGAAAAAGTTCTTGAAGTAGAACCGAATCAACGACCTCCTTTTAGTTTTGAAATCCATGACTTGGGAATCGAGGAATGTGTAATAAAAGTGAAGAAAATTGCGTGCAGGTCGTTAAAGGGGAGTGGTAGGAATTCTGGATTAAGATTGGTTTATGCATATTTTGAAGAAGAAGGCAGAATAATGCTGATTGAACTTTATTTTAAAGGTGACAAAGAAAATGAGGACCGAGGAAGGATTTTAAGGGTTCTAAAACAAAAAAACCGAAGCTAAAGAAAAGGGGCTTCGGTCTTGGTGAAATAAAATTTGAGAGTCTTATTTCGTCTGCTAAGGTAGCAGTTTTTCTGTTGCCCACTTTTTCTTGGGCAAATGAATGGAGGCCTCAGTATGAAATGCTTCATTCGGTAAATCTTTTAATTCTATGAAAGAATATAGAATGAATAAGAGAACAGAAAGTAATCCAAAGGGCAATAATGAAGTGCATGCTTCTGATTGTAGGCATTATAATCAATTAACTGATTATGTTCCTCTTGGTTATCATTCAAGCTGCTTTTCTGCAGTAAGAAAAGCGAAAAGCCTTGGATATCCAAATGCTGATGGATGCAAAGTCTGTTCTCCAGCTTGTCATACTGAATAAGGTATGACATTGAGGCCAAACCCTCCGGCGAAGTGAGGGGAATTAATAATTTAATAAAATGTTGATTATGATAAATCGATATAATTTAAATGAGCAGGCGAAAGTTTGCTCAGGACAAAAATGTATGCATGTCTATGGGGATGCAGCAAAGATTATCAATGTCATAGCTATTGTGACAGCAATTGCTATTGGAGGGATATTGATTAATAAGGCTTTGCAGTAAATAATGTGCCGGTCAGGAATTTCCTGGCCGGTTTTGCCATTTAGACAATAGTTGGTTTTTCAAATGGCAATCAACTCCTTTAATACTACTTTGAGAGCTATTCCCTCCTTTATCCTTAGAGAGGGCGAAGCGCTACATTAGCCTCTCTGTCTTAGTAGTTCATACATGGTCAATTTCGAATTATAATCGCCGAAAAACTGTAATTCGCAATTCGGAAATGAATACTATCAATAGATTGACTATTTCAGCTTGGCAGCAATAAATTTTTTATTAAGCCAAAAGCTTTGCCACGATATTCTAATTTTCTCTTCTGTATATTCAAAAAATGGAATGTCAATATCATTTGAGTCTTTTGCATGAGGTCTAACATGAATTATTTGAGATTGACTTGATTTGAGCAAATTGTTTTCTTGCCTGTATCCTTCACCATGTTTCTTACTCTTTACTTCAATGCCAGTCTCAATTTGTCTTTTAACGAATTCCCATTCTTTCTTTATGATACTCATTTCTTCGTTAGACGCCTTCCATACAACGGATCTACCAATCTTCCAGGTTTTCCAGTGCTTAAATTTCGGTTTAGTTCCTGCTTTAACTTTGATTTTCTCTTTTATTACAGGAATAAATATGAATGTCTTACTTATCAAATTTCTGAACACTGAATCAATTTCTCCATCCCATTCTTCATCTAATAAATCGACTAAGCTAAATTTTGGGAATGACATTGCTTCCCATAGATTGTAGTTGCTATTTACGGGTACAGTTTTAATTTCAATACCTTTCAAATCTATATCCAGAATATTCTGATTTGAACTAAATCCTAAAAGCTGATTAATTAAAAATCTAAATGAACTTTTTGAACTCTTTGAAAAGGTTACATCATATTCTTCTCCTATCGAATCGAGAGTCTTTCCTTCCAAATGATGATTTATTTTCTCAATCAGGTAATCTTCCGTTTTTAGATCTTTCGATATTTCTAAAGAGTAATATTTTTTCCTTTTGACCTTTCTATCATAAAAGTTTTTTAAATAACTGTGTTTGAGACTATAACTTCTGGGTTTTGCAGATTTATTATTGCCATATTTAACTGGCTTCCCAGAGCCTGATGTACTTGCCCCTAAAATAGTGCTGTCACCTTCAGATAATTCATCAGCTTTATCACTTTTGACTTTGTATTTAATGCCTTCCCAGTCCTCTTGGACCACACTTGGGCTTTCAGACTCTAATTCATATAGAAGAGTGTATTTAAATTTAAACTCTTTCCAATCTTTGTACGACTTACCAATAGGGTGTTCATAAATCAGAAATAGCACCTTGTCAAGTTTGTTTTTTAAATTTGAGTTAACCCATTCTTCTTCAATAATTTGATTGTAATTTATTGATTTGATTTTTGATCTTTCTTTAGGTTGATATGCATTTCCAACCTTTCTGATAGGTAGCGCCTTTAACTCAAGACCTAAATAGCCTATATCTGGATTTGGATTTGAATTTGGTGAATTGCCGACCAACCCTTCTAATACTTGACCTGCAGCACCTTTATTAGTATTAATAATTACTTCAGGAAATTCTTTTTTTATATGTTTATAAATTGATTCAAGCGACCAGTTCTGAAAATGAGAATAATAATTCTCTATGGCTTTAACACTATCGAACTTCATTAATACGGCTATTAAGCTCTTTGCCAACTTTTTCTACAATTCCCACAACAAGAGCATTTCCCATAAAGAATGCCCTTTTAGAAGGAGTGATTTCCTTCAATTCGTCTTTTTCTGGATCAATCCCTTTTTCTGTATGGTTGTCAGGGAACATATTTAGTCGTTCTAACTCAATTGGATGCAGTCTTCTAAGGGTTCCATCAATTTCTATTAGGTGCTTGAATCTTGATGCTCCTGGACCGCCTTCACTTGTTATAATGGTTCTCGATGGCTTCTTTAAATCATCTGTTAGTGACAAAGGACCTTCTGTGTAGTAGAATTTGCCTTTCGAGCTGACTCTTTCTTCAGCTTTTTTGCCTTTTAGATATATCCATTTATCAAATTCAGTTTCTAAAATGGCTACAGAGCCTTCTCTTTTTAATTTCTTATTAATCGGGAAGTCTGGTCTTTGAATTTTATTTAGCGGCTTTTTTAGCTTTTTGTCTTTATCAACTATATAGTCCTTCAATTCTCCATTTTTCGGTTGAATTAGTACATTTTTAAGGATGTGATACTTTGAACTATAGCTCTCGCTTTCAATTGAGGCTTCATTTACAAAACAATCGCACATTAAAGTCTCACCATCCTTCATGACTCCTGCATTAAAGAATTTTCCTTCTTTAAAAGAATCGCTAGTTTTTGCAGGGTCCTTCAAAATTTTGCGACCGACCAATTCTCCTTTTGGCTCAAATGGAAAAGAAGTTGAAAAGACTCCATCGGTTAATAGCCATTTTGAAAGGTCATTGATCTTAAAGGATGAATCATTTTTATAGGCAAGTATATAGACTCTTCTTCTTCTTTGTGGCATTCCATACTCAGCTGCATTGATCACTCTCCACTCGACATTATAACCTAGTTTGTAAAAGCATGAGAGCATGATGGCAAAGTCACGACCACGATTTGTAGTCGGGGATTTTAACATCCTGTCTACATTTTCAAGAAATACCATTTTAGGCTTTCTTGCCTTGATGAGCTTATAGATATTCCACCAAAGCACTCCCTTTTTGCCTTCAATCCCTTTTGAATTAACACCAGCAACTGAATAATCCTGACAAGGAAAACCTCCAACAAGAAGGTCATGTTCAGGAATGTTCTTTTGAACTGCTTTGTCAGTCATTTGTGGTGAACAAACCAAATTTATGTCATTAGGATAATGTTTGTGTTCCTTAGAGTCTGGCCAATTTAGTTGATAAACCATATTGGCTTCTTGTCGCTCACCTGATCGTGCTGAGCTCGGCTCCCATTGATTACTCCAGACAACCTGATAATTGCTATCTAGCTTTTTCTCATAGTGAGAGCTAGCACTTTTGCCTTTCCATCCTTCTAATCCTAAGCGGAAACCACCAACCCCAGCAAATAGCTCAACTACTCTTAACTTACTCATTCAAAAATCTATTAAGGACAATAAATTTAAGGGATAAGGGACCTTTTGAGGAAAATATGATCAAATAGTTATCAACTGAAAAATTCACTCTGAATCTTCTCAATAGTTTCATCGACATCTTCTTTTATTTCACATTCCCAGATGGTGAGGACTTTCCACCCATCATCTTCAAGAGCCTCGATCTTTCTTTGGTCTCGTTCTATATTCCTATCAAATTTTGCCTTCCACCATGCGGTATTTGATTTTGGTAGTTTGAGATTGCATTTTGGGCAACGATGCCAGTAGCACCCATTAACGAAGATTGCTTTCTTTTGAGAAGGCCAACAAATATCGGGTCGACCAGGTGCTTTATTCCAATGTAGGCGATAACCCCGAATCCCGTTTTTGAAAAGCTCCTTTCTCAATATTAGCTCAGGCTTAGTGTTTTTAGCCTTGTTAGCGCTCATTACTTTGGAAGTCGCTTCTTTTGCTGGTTGTGGAGCTCGTCCGTCTCGTTTATATGTATTCTTTGTTTTTAGCATTGATTATCAACTGCCGCTCAGCGACATGATTTATAGCCTTTGTTGGGCACAGTTACTTTTTCTCTGTTATTTCCAAATCCACGTCAACACCACTGGAAAGTACATTTACTGGATAAATGACACCCTTTTCATCTTTAATATAGAAACGATCTCCTTGCTTAATTTCAATTCTTAAACTGTCAAAATCTCCTGAATACAGTTTAGACACTCCTTTTATGCCTTTGAAATCCAAAATTGCTTTGTCTCCAAAATCTTCCTTAGCTGAAATCAGTGTACTACCGTTAAAAATTGACGTTGGGGATAAAAATGATATTCTGACTTTTAACGGGAATTTTTGTCTTAATTCCGAATTGTCTGGAACAAGCTGTTCAAGTTCAGAAACTAGCTCTTGTGAGGCGTCTAATGCGGTTTTCAAACTATCATTTTGGGTTAAGAAAACCTTATTAGTTTCAAAGAGTTCCAGTTTTTCAATATCGAACTGTGCTTTTCCATTTTGATAGCCAAAATAATAAGCTCCACCAATTATTGATAGCAGAATAGGAATAAAGATTCCCCAGTTAATTTTTGACCATAAAGACTTAGTTTGTCTAAGGGTATTTATTTCTTGAGTCAATTCATTTATTTTTTCTTGGTCTTGTACTTCAACTATCCTTTCAACAACCTGAACTTCTGGCTTGATAGATTTTGGTTTTGAACTTTCAAGTTTTAGTTCCTCAATTCTTGTATCCAATAGGTTAATTAGCTTTTGTTGTCCTTTTGACCAACTTTCTCGGTATGGCCTATCTCCCATGCCGCTCACGTAATACCCTGGAAAGAACCGTATTTGACCGATTTCAGAAGCGTAAGTGAATTTATTGGGAAATAATTTTTCCAAATACATCTTGGATTTCCTAATAATATCGTCTAATTCCTTCTCGTCTTTATATCTAAGATTTTGAGCTCTCCTTTTTAAATCTTCAAGTTTCTCTGTCAATGTTCATTCTTTTAATTGTGCCCAACGATCAGTATAAGTTGTAGTAGCCATCCCGCAGGGTGGCTATGCATTTTATACCTTGTTGTGGATTGTTTTATTCTTTATTTAATTCAAGTCTCGTTCTAGCATTTTCCAAGAGTTCAGAATAAGTCAGGATTTTGATATTTTTAAGTGAATGTTGTAACTCTTTATATGCTTGGAGACAATCATTGTCATAATCTTCTTTAGTCACTTTTGCCTTAACTGCATCACTTAGTTGACTATAGTCCTTAGAGAGTTTTTTCCAAGAGCCTATAACTATCAGTGCTTTTGGCCGAATACTTTCAACGAACATTGTGTTACCAATTTCGTCATTAATAAACTCTCTTATTTTCTTTCCTCCAATCTTATATTCATCATCATTATCCTTATTGATTGCTGTTATGTATCTTTCTGTTTGTGAGATAGCTATTGCTAAATCCTTGGAGGGGTAAAACTTCCCTCTTCCATTCCCATAATCAAAAAGATATTGGTCAGGCCTTTTTAGTTCAACAATCTCAATGTCTCCTAAATGATTTATTAGGATTAGGTCAAATTGGGAACGCGAACTTCCTTCATGAATCACATACTTGTCAGTGTTGAGTAATGCAGGTACTCCAAAGATTGAATATTGTCCATAATCGCTCAATATTTTCTCCATCAAGTGCTCTGGTCCTGTGATACTAATTTTAGTGTACTTAAACTTTTCTGAGCCTATATTTTTCGCTTTAGGTTTTGTCAGTTTGTCTATGTCTAATATTTCCTCTACTGTATTAATTAGCCACACAGTTTGCTTATTGATATGTTTTTCAATTACAACTTTAGATGATTCTCCTGATTCCAAATTATTCGTAAATGCTACAATGTCATCTTGGGTGAATTCACCACTTGCAAGAATTTCATCAAGTAGAAGTGAATAGTCTCTTTCAACTTCAATCTCAGAAGTATCAAGACCAAATTCAGAATTCATATATGGTACAACTCTATTAAAAACCCGTACTTTCTTGTCTTTTCCTTCTTCTCTATTGATTCGATTTATTGTTTCATAAAGAGTCTTGGTAACTTTAATTTCATTTCCATTGATACTATTAGAAACATGACCAATATGTATTCTTTCAATATTAGTATTTCCTAGGTTCTTAAATACCTCATAGACATTTTTAGCACCTTTTGGAGGATTTATTGGATTAGAATTTACAAGAGTTAGATTCTCATGGCTTAAGACTAAAGTAACTGAATAGTTGTCTTCCCATAGAGGAGAGGTAGATGTCGGAGAAAATCTTGTTTTGCCATAGACTAATTCAGTTTCCGAAACCTGCAATAAGACTTCTTCATCAAATTGATAAGTCCCGCCACTAGAAGAAATACTATCGAACTGAGTTAAAGTGTTCAGCTTTGTTTCGAGTTTTTCTTTGACTGTCTTCTTGAATGCCATTTTATAGGTCTGGTTTTAATAATGCACAACAAGGGGCTAAAAAACACTCACTTGTTAGCAAATGGATAAGCTTGTTATCCAATATTTGATTAATTAGTCTTTTTGCAATATAATCACTAAAGGATTTGAAGCCAAATTGATTGTATAAGAGCAGTTTAATGCCTCACCAACCACAAATTCCTCACCTTTGAACAAGTTCGAAGCAAGGAGCATGGAGTAGGGCTTCATTGTCTTATCAACCACATATTCCTTTCATAGAACATGAGATTGTGAATAATCACCACAGCCCCATAGATAAATGCTGAGGTTCTAAAACCCATCTCCCACAAACACCAGCCCCCAAAGCCAAAAATGGCAAGTTCCAAAACCAACCTTATCCAACCCGGAGTCTTAACCACCGTTTTTCCAGAGCGGGAAGGGTCGTTTGGGACGGCGAAGATGCCCCATAGCAGTGTAAGTGTGAGTGCAGAGAGTGGAGGGAGGATAATGCTGAGGAAACCTTCGGTTAAGCTGGCTATATAAAATGCTGGCGCTAAGAAGGCTACTACTTCTAAGAGGAAGCGGAGGATGAGGTTGATATTGTTCACTTAGCTAATGTAGCAATTAAGAGCCTAGAACCTAGAGCCTAGAATCTAGACAAAATGAAATATGAATGGCGCTGCCTGAGGTGGTTCCTGAGCATAGCCGAAGGACTCTTGTAGGCAGCAATTAGAAGAAGAAATATTAAAAACATCCGATTTTTACCACAAAAGCTATTCTCCGCCAGCCGGCGGATCATAGCTTCACAAAGGCCCCGCCAGCTGGCGGGTTGCGCAAAGGTCGCGGAGACATTTAAGTCCTAAATCCCGGCCATCGGCCTTTTACAGCAAGAGTTAGAGTTGAGAGCAAGAGAGGAATTAGTTTATGTGCCCTTATTTCATAATCAAAACCTAAAGTCAAGCTTCTGGCTTCATGCATCCAATAAAAAACTTTAACCATGGCGGTTACAGCGGCGCTTCGCTTCTCCTTCTTAGTAGTCTACTACGGAGAAGGAGCTCTGCGCAAAGTTCACGGTGACATTTAAGTCCTAAATCCTGGCCCCGGCCTTTTACAGCAAGGGTTAGAGTTGAGAGCAAGAGAGGAATTAGACTACATAAATTAATCCTTAATCCTTACTCCTTGATCCTTCATCCTAACTTCAAGCGCCGCCCTGAGCGGAGTCGAAGTGAAGTCGAAGGACTGGTCTCTGGTTTCTTGCGAAGCTTAACCACAGCGATCGAAGAGTGAATTTTCAATCTGTGAATATCAGTCATTCATCATTCACACATTGATCATTGAACATTAAGTTCTGTGCTCTTAAAATCTGAACTCTGAACACTGCTCGTTCCTGAGAATTTAATCGCAAAAAGATTAGCGATCGAGCAACTTTCCCTTAATCTTCCTCATCAGCCCTTGAATCTTATCAATCGCTGCACTCAAAGCGGCTTCTTGATTGCCGGCTCTGGCTTCTACCAAGACGGGCTCTTTGCCTCTTACTCTGGCTTCGATGCGCACTTGTATATCGTCGGCGCCTTCTTTATCGGCGTTTTGATCGGATACGTGGACTTCCAATCTGGTGATGAGTTCTGAAAAATGCTTTAGGCCTTCTTCTAGACGTTCGGTGAAATAGGCTTCCATGTTCTGAGAGCCTTCGATGTTTTTGTCGGTGTTGATTTGAATGGTCATGTCTTTCTGCTTTTAATCTTCTATTA
Organism: Flavobacteriales bacterium; assembly: GCA_002706365.1. Lineage (GTDB taxonomy): Bacteria > Bacteroidota > Bacteroidia > Flavobacteriales_E > Vicingaceae > UBA1494. The sequence continues at coordinate 26,890 of PALM01000037.1, forward strand.
TCAAATATCGTATAGAATTGAGAAAGAAGATGATTCTAAGGTGTTAAGAATTTAGAAAAAGAGTTTAGAGATTAGATGCGTCGTGCTGAGCGAAGTCGAAGCATTAGAGTTTAGACGGGATTTATTGAAGAAATTACAATCCGCTTTAACCACGGTGGCCCTCCTTCTGTCGGGCCGCGCAAAGGAGGCACCCTTCTTCGCTAAAGCTACGAAGGGCATTGCAGAGAACACTGAGGAAATTTCGAATCCCAATGCCGTCCTCGTCTTTTTATCCTTCGAAGCTCGAAGAGCGCAGAAGGACGTCCTCGTCTTTATTCAATCAATACTGCTAATCCCTCTTGTATTCTCTACTTGATCCGAACTGGCTGAGGTGTTTTGATCTTTTGCTTGATTGCTTTTAGCATCTTGATTAAAACTATAAATCAATGTTGCTGAGGTGATGGCAATGGCGATTAAGAGATCTTTGAAGTCGTAATCCTTTGATTCCATGATGACTACTGTATAAAGTTTGGTCAAAATTAGAGCGCGCTTTGCTGGAAACGAAAGGAATTCAATTAAACTATTTAATATGGAAAATAGGGTTTGTATATATGATACTTAATGTCTCCTGCTTTGGATGTGGATGAAGGGCTTACTTTAATTACGTATTAGCTATTACACAGAAGTCCTGCCTTCGGCAGTCCTACACAGAGAAGACACCCTTCTTCGCTAAAGCTTAAACCTACGATTAGCTTCGGTTTACAAAGTCGAAGGGCATTGCAGAGTACACTGAGGGCATTTCTTAACTAAAAGCCGTCATTGTCTTCGTCCTGGAACGATGAAGTAATTAGCTGCGGCAACCACCACCACATACTCCACTCCAAGCATCCAAAAGCCAGGATCTCCGAAGAAGCTTGCATGACTGCCTCCTGCAGGTATAATGAATACTGGTACAGTGACCAATGCGTCTAAAACAATTGTGACTAGGAACATGAATGCGCCTAATAGTAAACCATTCGTCTTGACAGCTTTTCTGTTGTAGAACCTTAGACCAATGATAATGGCTGGAATTAGTGCCAGAGTTAGTGTCCAGTTTGCTTGTGCGTCTGCATCTTCCATTATGGGGATGTAGTAGGAGCCAACGAATGCGCTGACTCCTATTACCCAAACGATGATTGCTGAACTAACTACTCTCTTTAGATTAAGTGTTTTCATCGCTTTTGATTTAGATGTTTTGAGGCACTGATTGATTCCAAACACCGCTAGCTTTGGTTTTGGCTACATATTCATCAAAATCGGTGGCTGGTCTTCCCAATACGCTCTCCACATCATTTGAGATGTCTTGATTTTCAGGATTGCCCAAGACTTCTTCGAACAAATAGCCAAATAACCAGACATATGAATCCGGCAAACCGGCCTGACTCATACCTGCCTTGAATTCCTCAATGCTTATGGGAATATAGCGGATCTCACGACCCAGACCTTTAGCCATGCTGTCTACCACTTCTCTGAAGGTCATTTTACGCGGACCAGTTACGGTGATGGTCTGTCCGTTATAACTATCGTCGATCAGGACTTTGGCCACCACCTCGGCAATGTCGTTGGCATCAACGAAAGGAATTTCAGCTTCTGGCATTGGAAGTGCTACCTCTCCAGCCAACACAAACTCTAAAAAGGCTCCTTCGCTGAAGTTCTGATCGAACCAAGAGGCTCTTACCAAGGTGTAATTCAATCCGGAAGAGGCCACAATTTCTTCGCAGGCTTCGGCTTCTGATTCTCCTTTACCCGATAGCAAGACTACCTTCTCCAAGCCTTCTTTTAATGCTGCTTTGCTTAGATTGTCGATGGCTTCCTTAGCTCCTGGAACTGCCAAGTCTGGATAATAGACGATATACGCTCTGTCCATACCCCTTAATGCTTCTGCATAAGTGCTGGGATCTTCCCAATCGAATTTTGGATTGCTGTTTCTGCCGGCTACATGCACATCATGTCCGGCTGTTTTTAGAATGTTTACTACTCGGCTACCGGTTTTACCGTTTCCGCCGATGACTAGGATTTGATCTTTCATTTTGTTTAAGATTTATTGATGATTAATTGTATTTAAGAGTTTAAATGTTGTTTTGTGTGGGTCGAGGTCGAAGACCGAGTCCGGCTTTTAGAGCTATGAAAGTGTATCAAGTTCCAAAATGTCGGCCCCGGTCCCTGAGCTCCGTCGAAGGGTCGGACTCGGACTCATCTCCTGATATACATACCAATGACTACTGCAATGAATGAGATTAGCGAGAACACCGTCCTCACCGTATGTAATCTATTCCATTTGGATTCGTAGAACTGTCGGAAGTCGGCGAGCTTTTCCATGCTTAACTCATTTAAGTTTTTTCCATCTAGCAATTCGTTCAGTGGTACATTGCCCATGCCGGTTACACCAAAGGTGCCTACCGTATAGGTGATTGCCGCGATGAGCATGAAGATGAACATGGTTTTATTCGCACTGTAGCTCTGATAGGTCACCAACCAAAGCAAGATCATGCTGCCAAAGAATACCACAAAGAATGCTGGATTGAGTATGGCTCTGTTGATCGACTGCATACTTTCTAAATAAGTGAGGTCTGCTAGTCGTTTTGTGCCGGGGATTACCGATACCGACCAGGCGTAAAAGAAGCCTGCGGATAATCCAGTAATTACTACGGCGCTTAATAGTGAGATCGATTTGAATGAGATTTCCATGATTATAGATTTATAGGTTTTTAGTTTCTAGCCATCTTTTCAAGATGTATGATTCTTCTTGAGTGAGCTTTTCCCCATCTGCCTTAGGCATCCTTTTTTCGATATAAACCGCACGATTGATTCGCTCTGCGCGCTTCTCCATATTCTTCTTGGTGAAAATGAAGAAGGGGTTTTGCTTGATATGACAAGTATTGCATTTGGTCTTTAGGACTTGAAAGGCCAAAGCCTTTAGTTCATCTGTCTCATCTGTTTCCGTAATTGGATGAGTGAGCTTTGTGGATTCCTCTGACTTAAATGCCAATAGTGAGGTAGCAATAAGAACTATTAGAATAAGGAGTAAGCTTTCATTGATATTGACATTCATTTTATTAGCTTTAGAATTCGAGGGTAAAATTCTAAAGCGCTAAGTGCCTGGGCTTGACACATTAAGCCAATGTTTTGACATTTTCTGCCAAATGCTAGAAAGCCTACTGTTTACGGTACTCGAGAGGGGAAAGTCCAGTCCATCGCTTAAAGGCGCGATTGAAGGCGGTTTGATCGGAGAAGCCCGTTTCAAAGGCAATTTCGGCCAGACTGCGGTCGGTATTTTTAAGGAGGTCTTTGGCGACTTCTTCCTGACTTTTGCGGATAAGGTCCCTAAAGCTTAGCTGGTCTTCTGCCAAACGGCGACTCAAAGTGCGGTTACTCATGCCCAATTGAGTGGCAATCTCATCAATAGCTGGTATGCCAGATGGCAATGCATTTCTGATAAGGTGTTCCACATCATCTGCAAGCCTATCGCCTCCCAACGCTATGCCTTGGGTTTCTTCTTTTACTCGCTCAATAAGGAAGTTATTGATCTCCCTATCCGCTTTGGCTGTCCGCATATGCAAGTCAGCCGTTTTATAACGAATAGAATAATGATCCTGCTCAAATAGGATCTCACACTGAAAAGCTTGCTCATAGCTGCTGAGGTCGGCAGGTGCGGCATGTTTGAACTTAACTTGAGTAGGGATAATCTTGCTCTCTGTCATAGCCTGCAATACCACAACAGTAGCCGAGAGGGTAGCTTCATTGGAAAGTTCCAAGCCTCTGCGATGTGGTTCGCGATTCAGATAGATATAAGCATCCTCGCCCTTTTCCACCACTTCGAAGTCGTAGGTGTTCGAGAGCATTTTAAAGTAGCGCTCAGAGCGGGCAAAGATCTCCCCAGCCCAAGAGCAAGTGCGCCAGGATAGTCCGAGCACCCCATAATCCTCTATCTTCATTTCTTGTCCAACCCGAATTGAAAATCCCGGACCCAACTTATCATCCAGGAATTCATGCAAAAAAAAGAAGTGATCGGCCGGCACGGCTTTGATCTCTTCTACTTTATCTATGGGTGTGGGTAGATCGACCAATTCATCTCGCTTCAAGCCTTCTTTTAGGGCATGCTTGAGCATCTTTTGATATAGATGAATTGAGATGTACTTCATGATACCGAATTGGTATGTGAAGATAGATTTTTCTAAGAATCTAGAATATAGAGCCTAAAGTTTAGATAAATCAGAAATCATCAAATTTTGGTTATCAGTATTTTTTGGGTCACCGAGGACCTGCCTTCGGCAGTCCTGCACGGAGAAGACACAGCGATTGCAGAGACATTTTGTACCAAAATGCCTTTGCAATCTTGGTGATAAACCTTTGTACCTTAGTGTTTAAGGCTGATGTAGTTCATTTACGAATTGCATTTCATCCTAAATTTCAAGTCTAGGTTCTAGGCTCTAAATTCTAGGTTCTAGTCTTTGCAAAGCAAAGGCTATCCGTTCAACATCACCGGCATCACAAGCATCAACACCTCTTCCGCATCATTCTCTTTAGTCGCTGGAGATAGAAGTCCGGCTCTGTTTGGTGCCGACATCTCAAGGACGACTTCATCGCTATTTAAATTTGATAGCATTTCAATGAGGAAGCGGGAGTTGAAGCCGATCTCCATATCGTCGCCGTCGTACTGACAAGTCAATCTTTCTTTTGCGTCGTTATTGAAGTCGTTATCTTCAGCTGAGATGTTCAATTCTGAACCGCTCAATTTCAAACGCACCTGATGGGTGGTTTTGCTCGAGAAAATACTCACACGCTTGATAGAGCTCAAGAATTTGTCACGCTCTATGGTCAATTTGTTTGGATTCTCTTTTGGAATTACCGCCTCGTAATTCGGATACTTTCCGTCGATCAATCTACAGATCAAATTGGTCTCTGCAAATGCAAAAGAAGCATTGGTGTCGTTGAATGATACCTCAATATCTTCATCTACACTGCCCAATACATTCTTCAATAAGTTCAATGGCTTCTTTGGCATAATGAAAGAGGCCGACTTAGATGCGCTGGCATCAGTTCTTGCATATTTCACCAATTTGTGAGCATCCGTAGCTACAAATGTCAAGTTCTCTTTCGATAGCTCGAAGAATACTCCACTCATTACCGGACGAAGATCGTCGTTACCCGAAGCAAAAATGGTCTTCTCAATGGCATTGAAAAGCAGATCTGCAGTAACCTTGAACTTTGAAGGTGATTCCACTTCCGGACTCTTAGGGAATTCGGAACCATCTTGTCCGCTCAAACGATACTTACCATTATCGGAACTGATCTCAATAGCGTGATTGTCCATCTTCACCGTAAAGGTCAATGGCTGATCCGGTAGCGACTTAAGTGTATCGAGCAATAGCTTGGCAGGAATTGCAATAATGCCCTCTTCCTTTGCATCCACCGTTAAGGAGGTAGTCATGGTAGTCTCCAAATCCGAAGCAGTTACAGCGATCTTTCCCTCGCTGATCTCGAACAAGAAATGATCGAGTATCGGCAGTGAATTGTTGCTGTTCAAGACTCCAGAAATGTTCTGAATTTGCTTTAAAAGTGCGGAGCTGGAAACAATAAACTTCATCTTCTCAAGATTGGTGAATAGCAAACAAATTTATAGTATTTGCCAAAGGGTTCAAGAAGACTGAAAAAATTACTTTTCAACAGTTGTTGATGACTTTAGGTCTTCAAAACCGGGAACAAGGGGATCGAAGGTCAGATTCTGAACAATTGGATGGTTCTGATCGCCCATATAGCTGCTGTATACGTACATTCTCTCAGGGTGGAAATAGATCGGTTTATCTCCCAAAGTCGATCCCGGTTTAACCGGAATATTGAAACTCTTGAAAGAATACTTTTCTCCACTTTCTAAAGTAATTTGAATATCATGTCGCGGTTCTGAACTGTAAACGCTGTCGAGCTGCTCTTTCGGACTCTTCACATCCATATACTCATAGTAGATGCCGCCGAACAGTTTAAAGTAGGGAATTGCAATGTCTTGATGTACCTCAATTTGCTCACCATCTTCAAGACTAGTGGCCACAAATTTTGCTTCACCTACTTTCTCGATCCTAAAAGAGCTAATGGTGTCGTATTTATGCTTCACCTTAATGCTGGCGATCTTTTTTGGATCTCCTTTGTACACGATTCGGTCTTTCCAAAGCACTTTATCGGCGAAGAAGCGAGAATTCAAATTCCCTCTCTCCATCAACATATGGGTGATCAAAGGCTGCTTCGATTTCTTGCCGTCCTTTTCCAAAAGCATATAAGTACCCACTCTAGATGCAGTGGCATCACCCACATACCAAACCTTCTCTGGTTCGTCGTTTCCATCAATATAGAACTCGATCTTCTTACCGCTACTGGCCAATCGCTTGATCACCCTTGGCATGGTTCCCTTACTAACTGTTTGCTGCACTTTGATATCGTGCAAGGTCTTTAGAATAAGCGCAATTCCATCCGGACGAGCAGGGTATTCTCCATTCACCATCCATTTGTCGAATCCACGACGGGTCAAAAGGATCTTCTTTCCATTCGGTTCGCTAATGAATACCTGATCTACCTTGGCGGTGTCTTGGATGTCAAAATCACGGAAGATGCCATCACCATCTTCAAATAAATTCACATCTGCAACAAGTACATAGGTGAATGCTGCAAGTAGGATTAGGATGATAATGCCGATGATATTTTTCATAGAATTTTTATTGTACCGCTTTCGCTCCGCAGGATTTGCAATCTTGCGGCCTTTTCTTTTATATCCTTTCGCAGGATTACAAATCCTGCGATGCTTTTACCTGTGACCCAGTCTAGCTGTATTTTCTTCTCCGAATCAACCCAAAGACCAACCCAAAGATCACCACTATTGCTATAGGTACCGCCGTATTCAACAGCTGCAGCATCAGCCTGTTTTGGGCGATGAATTCCCGGTTTAGCAGTCGGATCTTGAAGCTTTTGGTATTCGATAAGATCAAGCCACTTTCGTCTAACATATAATTCACCGCATTCAGGAAGAAGTCTTTGTTTCCATACACCTGCTGAGTGTATTTATCCATTCCCAATGCGTAAAATTCATTGCTCTCCGGATTATATCTGTTTCTTATAAGATCACCATCGGCAATAAAAAGCTGCATGGTCTCTTTACTTACATCTTTATAATTGATCTCACCTGAGGTGTACATATTGGGTGTCATACGGTTGGCGTAGATCGATTTGAATACGCCTTCTACCAAAACTCCAATAGGTAAGTCCTTCTTCTTGAATTGATCGATTGGCGGTTCATAACTCAGCATGTTCAAACTCACTCTAGTAGGAGCT
>PALM01000038.1 GCA_002706365.1 Flavobacteriales bacterium
AGAGTTACAATTCCGGCTACAGCCAGATAAGAAATCTCGGGATTTACATCCCACTGCTTGTAGGCAATCGCGATAAGCGCCCAGATAAAAACAGCTGCTACCTCACGCATATTTCTGCTTGCGATCAAGATCAAGCCCAAGGCGGTCACTAAACCGATCATGATGTAGGTCCAATTCTGCTCGGATAAGCTCATCCCATCCCAGCCAATGGAATAAAGATAGATTGTAATGTTAGCCACAGTTGCCACACAGATCCAGCCGAAGAGAAGATCAATAGGCCACCAAACTAGAGCCATAAAATGCACAGGGGCATCCCACAATTCCATTCGGAGTCGCAATACACATAATATCAAACTGATCAGAATTACGATCATGGAACAGAGAGAGAAGAAAATCATATCATTTCCCCAAAACCACAGCCAGGCTGTCATTCCAATGTATGAAATGCTTAGATATGAAGCCGACTTGGGTATGAAATCGTCTGGAAAACCCTTCTTAAAGGCTGCATAAAGCATGTAGATTGCTAAAGCGACAAGCCCCAAATAGATTACTCCCCATATGGCAAAGGCATAAGGGGCAGGGGTGAAAAGAGTAGGGTATTTCGCGCTTAACTCACCCATGGTGTAAGGTAAGCTGCCACTATTGGCAATGTAGTTCCAAAAGAGGAGAATGCACAGAAGTAAAAAGTGAAATACAGAATAGAATCTAGCGCCTATCATATTAGTTTGGTAAATTGGATAATTTAAAATTGTCTAATACCTCTACATCTTCAGGCGGAGAATGTTTCCAACGTTTGTGACTCCACAGCCAAAATTCTGGCTGTTTGCGCACCACAGCCTCAAGCAATTTGGTGTGCATCTCAGTGATGTAGCCGTATTCAGTTTCTTTAGCAGATTCACAGATCAATTGACAATCCACTTCATAATAACCTCTTTTTACCTTGTAAATATTGAAAAAGGTAACCGCTGCATCGAATTCTAATGCAATCTTTTCTGCGCCATATTGAACGCCGGTAGTCTGATTTAAGAATTTGGTCCAATAAGCTCTTTGACTCTTTCTGGGAGATTGATCAGTCCCGAAAATAACCATGTATTGCTCTTCCATGAGCTCTGATAGCTTGGATCTGATCTCCTTTACTGAGAGGAGCTTAAGTCCGTATTTCCCCCGACTTTTCAGGAATTTCTTGTTGAAGAAATCACTGGCTAAAGGAGTATAGAGAGCCAGAGGAGAGTAAGCAGTAGCGTCTCCTATCGCCAAAGCGAACAATTCCCAATTGCCATAATGTCCGCCTGCAACAACCATATGTTTTCCCTGCTTGTGAAGGCGATCCACTATGTCCATATTCTTGAACTTCATTCGCTTCTTTACAGCCTTATGAGAAATGCTAAAGCCCTTTACACTTTCAACGATCAGATCGCATAAATGCAAATAGAATTTATTCATAATGGACTTGATCTCGCTCTCCGACTTTTCTGGAAAAGAGCCTTTTAAATTGGAATGAACTACCTTGGTGCGATATCCTAGTAATTTGTAAACTATCAGATAAACCAGATAGGATAAGCCATGCAGTACCCCAAGAGGTAAAAGTGAGAGTGGTTTGATTAGAAGGTAATAAAGGAGGGCTGCACCCATTTAAATGCTGTTTACTTTTGCAAAGAGTGAAGAAAATTAAGGAAATATCCCTTTTTCAAAAGGAAAGACTACAAGCAGAGCTTTTAAAGCTTTCTGAGCAGTTTGAGCATGTAGCTATTCTGGATTCCAACAACTATCAGGATAAATATGGGAAATATGAACTCCTAGCGGCATTTGGGGCACATAGATTGCTGAATTCAAATGACAATTCCTTTGAGGCACTCAGAGCATTCTACAAGGAGAAGAAATCATGGCTTTTTGGCCACCTTTCCTATGAGCTAAAAGATGAGTTGGAAGACCTTCATTCGGCAAATGAAAAGCAGTTCGACTTTTCACCTTTGGCTTTCTTTGAGCCCAAGCACTTATTGGTGTGGAAGAGAGGGGAAAATTCTGCCACTTGGTATTCTCACCATGAAGGTGAGTTTGAAAATTTATTGAATCAAAATGAGGGCATTGCAGATTGGGAATTCCAAGAGGTGAAACTCAGTGCACAATTAAGCAGGGCCGATTATATAGAGAAAGTGGAAGGCCTAAAAGCTGAGATCCGCTATGGAAATATCTATGAGGTGAACTTTTGTCAGACCTTCCATTCGCAGCTCGAGCTCAATCCGAACGCATTCTTCAATCAACTTGCACGCAAATCACCCATGCCTTTTTCTGCTTTTTACAAGCAGGAGTCGGATTATCTTTTATGTGCCTCTCCTGAGCGCTTCATGTGCAAAAGAGCCAATAAGTTGATCTGTCAGCCCATCAAGGGAACTGCTCGAAGATCAGAAGATGCCATTGAAGACAAAAAGATAGCTGAAGAGCTAAAGGCCGATCTAAAAGAGCAAACCGAAAATGTGATGATCGTAGATCTTATGCGCAACGATCTTTCAAGGACTGCGGCTAGGGGATCCGTGAAAGTAGAGGAGCTTTTTGGCGTTTATTCATTCCCTCAAGTTCATCAATTGATCTCTACCATTACTTCCTTGCTTGCCGAGGATAAAGATGCTATTGAAGCTATAGTGCAAGCTTTTCCAATGGGTTCTATGACAGGTGCTCCAAAGATCAAAGCCATGCAGCTGATCGAAGAATATGAAGAGAGTCGAAGAGAGTTGTATTCTGGCTCTGTGGGATATTTTGATCCCGAAGGTGATTTCGATTTCAATGTAGTGATCCGTTCATTACTCTACTCTGAGAAGAAGCAGTATGCATCACTGACTGTTGGTGGAGCCATTACCGATCTTGCCAATGCGGAACAAGAGTACAGAGAATGTCTCTTAAAGGCAAAGGCTATATTTGAACAGCCAGAAACCGACCTAGATGTTGAGCCAGCTCGCTAAAAAGATAAGATCTCAAGATTTGCCCAAGGGTAAAGCTCTGCTTGCAGTTAGTGCAGGAGTTGACTCTATGGTGCTATGGGCTGTCTTTAGAGAGCTTAAACTCCCTTATGCCATTGCCCATTTCAATTTTCAATTAAGAGGAGATGAAAGTAATCAGGATCAGGCTTTAGTCAGACAGATCGCAAAAGATTATCAAGCTGAACATCATCTGAAGATCGAATCTGCTGAAGATTATGCAGAGGAGAATAAGCTTAGCATTCAAGAAGCAGCTAGGGAAATGCGTTATAATTGGTTTGATGAATTGATCGAGGCAGCTAAGGCGGATTATCTTATCACCGCGCATCATTTAGACGATAGTCTTGAAACTTTTCTGATCAATTTGAATAGAGGAACAGGCCTTAGGGGTTTGAGCGGAATTCAAAACCGCAAAGGAGTACACAGGCCTTTTCTTGAAATCACTAAAGATGAGCTGCTGGAATATGCCTCTGAGTTCAAGATTGCCTATAGAGAAGATAGTAGCAATGCAAAAGATGCCTACTTGCGCAATTGGTTTAGGAAACACTTGATTCCTCTTTGGAAAGAAAAGAACCCTCAATTGTTGGAGCGCATGCGTGATACTTTCCAACATTTGAATGAGTCGCAAGCTATAGAAGATCATTATCTGCAAAGGGAGATCGATAAAAGACTCAGCTCAAAAGTCTCAAGCAGTAGCTTTGATACAAAGGAATTCCAAAGAATTGAATTTCCAGAAGCTACGCTTAGACATTGGCTTGTTGATCTTGGCTTTACTGCAGACCAAATCCAACAGCTGGTGAAGAGTATAGAATCCACTTCAATCGGAGCAATTTATTACAGTGGATCACATAAGGTCTTAATTGATCGCGAGCAGCTCATATTGGAAAGAATGCAGGAGAATGATATGGTAGTCTACACCATTTCATCTTTTGGCTCTATCTCTATTCCCGGCTACCATCTCATAATTGAAGAATGTGATTTGAATGAAGTTGAACTTGGAAATAAGAGTGTTGAATATTTCGATGCCGACAAATTGAGTTTCCCACTTGAGTTTAGAAATTGGGAAAGCGGAGATAGAATGCATCCATTGGGAATGAGTGGAGAAAAAAAGATATCTGATATTCTCATCGACGATAAGGTCTCACGCTTTGAAAAGGAAAAGCAATACCTAATGTGCTCGAACTCAAAGATTGCCTGGCTGTTGGGCAATAGGATATCCGAATCATTCAAAATGGATGAATCGACCAAAAAAGCTATTCGCATCAAATGGATGAGTCACTAAAGAAAACTATTCAAGCAGAGAGACTGTACTTGATCCTAGCGGCCTTATTCATTGCCAGCCTGGTTTCTGGGAATCTTATCTTTCAAAAATTCTTTCATTGGGACTTCTTTGGCATACATACTTTTGAATTGTCGGTTGGTATTTTGCCTTACCCCATTACCTTTTTGATCACCGATCTAATTGCAGAGATCTATGGAAAGCGCAGGGCAAATCAAGTAGTGCTGGCAGGCTTGGGAGCCACCCTTTTTATGCTTTTGATCCTCAGCTTGGCCAATTGGGCGCCAGCAACTGATTGGTCGCCCATTAATAATGAGACTTTTACCAAAGTATTTGGTTTGGCGCCGGCAGCAGTAGCTGCTTCAATGATTGCTTATCTCTTTGCTCAATTGGTAGATATTCGACTATACCATTTTTGGAAAGATTACACCAATGGTAAGCACCTTTGGTTGAGGAATAATGCCTCAACAATGACTTCTCAGTTTGTGGATACAGCTTCTGTACTTTCCTTGCTTTGTTTGTTTGATGCGATTGAGTGGGAACTCTTCTGGCCACTGCTTTGGAGTGGTTTCTTATTTAAAGTATTGGTTGCCGCCTGCGACACTCCAATTCTCTATTTGCTCGTTTACTTATGCAAGCGACACTTCGGATTGAAGGGAAATGAGGAAATTCGTCAGTTAGAAGGCTTTACAAATAAGTAACATTAGTAGTAATTTTGAGCTATGATCATTAAGAAACTGAGCGCAACTAGCGTTTTTGCAACGCTTTTCACTTTTTTCATCGGGCTAGGCTCAATAAATGCCCAAATCTACAATCCCGTAAGCTGGTCAACTGAGGTCAAGCAAACTGCCGATGGAGAATATGACCTGCTAGTTCATGCCAAGATCGACAAAGGCTGGCATTTGTACTCTCAGTTCTTGCCATCTGATGATGGCCCTATTGCCACTGAATTCACTTTCCCCAAAGGGAAGAACTACCAATACATAGAAGGGGTAGAAGAGCCAGAGCCTCTTAATGAATACGACCCCAACTTCGATATGAAGTTGAGTTACTTCAAAGACAAAGTAACCTTCGTTCAAAGACTTAAAACCAATTCACTTACACCCTTGAATATTACCGCTGAGGTTTATTTCATGGTGTGTGATGAAGAAAAATGCTTGCCACCGGAGTATGCGGATTTGGAGTTCCAGATCGAGGTTCCAGAGGGAAAATCTGAAATCGGAGATCGAGGATCGGAGAATTTGGCAGAGAACGGCCGGACTCGTACCTCGGACTCAAAACTTAGTAATGGTGGCTCGGAATTATCAGATCAACATCCAGGGAAAGGTGAGAAAAAGCAATCTTTTTCTTCAGATCAAACCCAGATGGATGAGGAAGTTGACAACTCTTTTACCATGCAAGGTGGAGATGAGAACCAAATAGATTCTGAAGGACCTATTGTGCCAATCCACTGGGAGTATTTTTCAAAAGAGGTAGGAGAGAATACCTATGAGCTTCATTTTAAAGCCAAGATCGATGAAGGTTGGAAGTTGTATTCTCAGTTCTTGGAGAGTATGGATGGACCAATTGCAACTGCATTCTATTTTGAGAAGAGCAATTTCGAAAGAGTAGGGGAAGTGCTGGAATCAGAGAATCTAGTCACCAAGTTCGATAAGGTTTTTGAGATGGAATTGAATTTCTTCAATGATGAAGCAGAGTTCATTCAAACCATCAAAACAGAAGAGAAAACTGCTGTATTGGAATATGAGTTCATGGTCTGTAATGATGTAATGTGTTTACCTCCGGACTTAAGAGAAATCATCTTCGATCTGAATACAGGAAAGGGTATGAATGCGCTGGATATGGAAGACGCTTCAGCTTCAGTTGATCTGAGTGGAATAGTACCGGCACTTCCAATGGTGGATCTGGATGAGCCCTTGGGTGAATGTGGTGAGCAGACAGATACTTCTAGCCTTTGGGTAGTGTTTCTGCTTGGTTTTGTGGGCGGCTTGATTGCGCTACTTACTCCTTGTGTTTTCCCAATGATTCCACTTACCGTTAGTTTCTTTACCAAAGGAGATGGCACTGAGGGAGCAAGTGGTAAAGGTATTGGTAAAGCCGTTCTTTATGGTTTCTTCATCTTTTTGATCTATGCGATACTGAGTATTCCTTTTCACTTCAATACAGATCCCGAGGTCTTGAATGAAGTTGCTACTTCGGTATGGTTGAATATGTTGTTCTTCGTGGTCTTTGTGGTCTTTGCCATTTCATTCTTCGGGTATTTTGAGATCACCCTGCCAAGTTCACTAACCACAAAAACTGATTCAGCTTCTCAAGTAGGAGGAGTACTGGGAATATTCTTTATGGCACTTACCTTAGCTCTGGTCTCTTTCTCTTGTACAGGACCGATCTTAGGTACCGTATTGGGTAATGCATTGAAAAATGGACCTTGGCCAATTACAACAGCAATGAGTGGCTTTGGAATTGCCTTGGGTCTTCCTTTTGCCCTTTTTGCAGCCTTCCCTTCAGTAATGAATAAAATGCCAAAATCCGGCGGTTGGTTGAACTCGGTGAAAGTTGTCCTTGGTTTCATAGAGCTTGCCTTGGCGGTTAAATTCCTTTCCAATGCCGACTTAGTAGAGCAGTGGGGATTCCTTAAAAGAGAGACTTTCTTCTTGATCTGGACATTGATTGGAGTTGGATTGGTACTTTACCTATTGGGAATCATCAAATTCCCACACGATTCGCCAGTGAGATCCTATTCTCCGTTTAGGATTGGATTTACTGTGATCATTTTAGCCTTCACAATTTATATTGCTCCTGGAGTACTGAAGAATCCTCCTTGGAATCACAATCTGCTTTCTGGATTCCCACCTCCAACATTCTACGGCTGGTATGAAAAGGAAACTTTCCATGCAGAGTTCACCGACTTCGATGAAGCTTTAGCTGAAGCTCAAGCAGTAGGAAAGCCATTGTTGATCGATTTTACTGGCTGGGCTTGTGTGAATTGTAGAAAGATGGAAGAGTCGGTTTGGACAGTTGAAAGCATCAAGGAAAGACTCAGAGAAGACTTTGTCTTGGTTTCGCTCTATGTGGATGATAAGATCAAATTACCAGAAGAGCAGCAAGGTGTTTTTGAATATAAGGTTGGCGACGAAGTGAAGAAGAAAAAGATCAAGACCATTGGCAACAAATGGGCTACCTTCCAAACCCAGGTTTTCAATAACAACTCACAGCCTTATTATGTGATGCTGAGTCCGGATGGATACCTCTTAGGCAATCCTGTTGGTTATACTCCAGATGTGGAAGAGTATGCCGATTTCCTAGATTGCGGTTTGAATGCATTCAAGCAAAAAGCAGAAATCCTGGCCGAAAATCAATAGACTTCTCAGACAGGATTTCTAAATAATTTGGTCTTGGTCTATTAAAGACTTGAAGGCATTGGAGCTCTCTTGTAAGCTTTCTTCTTTGGTTTGATAGATCCAATAAAGAGTACATTGATCAGTTCATCGTCTTCAGTGATCATGGTCTCAGACATGCCATTTATGATCTTTACTGGCTCTTTATTCTTGTAGTTGCGAACGAACTGCTCATAACTGCCATCTACGAATGTGAGTGCTATGCTATTTCGCAATACCATACCATTCTCCACTTTGACCTTACCGATAAAGCAGTCTTCAAAAGTTCCTTTTCTCAAGGTGATTACCACATCGGCATATAGCCCATCTTCTACTTCATCAGCACCTCTAACTTCAAATACCTTTACATAGCGTTCATGACATCCCTCATCGGTTTGAGCTTTTGCACCCACAACTGCTGCGAGCATGAACAGGAGAAATCCAATTTTCTTCATCTTATCTTTAAGCTTTAATTAATGATTTTGATTTAAGGCGAAAATAAAGATTGCCATCTCGGTGGCAGTTTGAAAGCTTGCTTTATTTTTGACAATCAATTGTAAATAAGATCTCATGCACACATCACTCATCCGTAAAAATTTTGAGGAGGCCAAAGCTTCCATTGAGTCCTTTCTATCCAACGAAAGTAATCTGCAATTGGTATCTGATGCTGCTGAAATGATGTCGGCCGCACTAAAGAATGGGAATAAGATCATCTCCTGTGGTAATGGAGGGTCAATGTGTGATGCAATGCATTTTGCAGAAGAGCTTAGCGGTCGTTTTAGAGAGGATAGATCAGCTCTTGCAGCTATTTCTATTTCAGATCCCTCACACATTAGTTGTGTGGGTAACGACTATGGATTCGACCATATTTTTTCTCGTTTCATTGAAGGTGTGGGCTCAGAAGGGGATGTGCTTTTGGGCATAAGTACTTCAGGCAATTCCAAGAATGTAATCAATGCAATTGAAGCGGCTAAGAAAAGAGGCATGAAAGTAATTGGCTTAACAGGGAAAGATGGCGGACAAATGGCTACACTCTGTGATCTTGAGATCAGAGCTCCTCAATCAAAATATGCGGATAGAGCGCAGGAAATTCACATTAAGATCATTCATTCTCTCATTCAATCTATAGAGGCTGGAATGAATGCCTAATCATCTGATCTGACCTTGAGGATTCATGAAATTGAGGCTGTAGGTGTAGAATGAGCGAACAGCCTCTCCATCCTTAATTGCAGGTTTCCATTTAATAAGCTGTATCAGTCGGATCGTTTCTTCATTACATCCACCGGCAAGGGGATCAATGATTCTGAAATTGCTTGCAATCCCATATTTTTCAACCACGAATTCTACAGTTACCCTTCCTGAAATTCCTCTCTCTTTCGCAACTGATGGAAATCGAAAGTTCTTAGATATCAGATCATTGATGCTTTTTGCATTGGCAATGTCAGGAACTGCGTCAAGTTGACTTTGCGTATAGACCTTAATGTCATCCGAATAACTCAAAGTGCTATCGTAAGGAAGATGATGGTAGCCTCTCTTGCGTGCCAGCTTCATATACTTCTTCGCATTAAAGCTGATCTTGATCTTTTCATATCCTAGTTCGTCTTCATCGCGCTCAGCATCAGCCTCCCATACCACCAAATCGAATATGCGTTCGGCTTCCTCTCTTAACCAAGGATGACCGCTATCTTCAACTTTTTTGTATTTGATTTTTCCCCTCGGATCAATGAGGAAGGTGATGAATACATCTCCCTCGATATCTGCATCCAATGCGCTATCTGGATAGACCATTGCTTGCTTTATGAATTCTTCTAATCCTTTCTCTCCACCATAGGGCTCAGCCGGATAGTAGATGGTGCGAAATAGATGCATCTGCTGTCCAAAAACAGTTGAGAAACAGAGTATAAGGAGGATAGAGAAAAAATTTTTCATCCGATCGAAAATGATTATCTTAGAATAAAGGTACCATTTCTCAGTCTTATGTTAATCAAAACTTTCGGCAGTGCCCTAAGAGGGGTAGATGCCATAACCATCACCGTAGAGGTGAATATCGGTCGCGGGGTGAATTTTTTGTTGGTGGGTTTGCCCGATAGCGCAGTGAAGGAAAGTCAGCAGAGGATAGATGCCGCACTCAGGCATCATGGATATAAGATCCCGGGTAAGAAGATAGTCATCAATATGGCTCCGGCAGATATTCGCAAAGAAGGCTCGGCATACGACCTAACCATTGCTATGGGGATACTGGCCGCTTCTGGGCAGATCAAAGCCGAATCCATTTCAGATTATGTAATCATGGGTGAATTGAGTTTGGATGGCGGATTGCAATCCATGAAAGGCGCACTTCCAATTGCAATACAGGCCAGAGATGAAGGCTTTAAAGGTTTGATCCTTCCGGCTCAGAATGCCGCCGAAGCTGCAATAGTCGATGGCTTGGAAGTCTATGGGATAAAGAATATCAAAGACTTGATCGATTTCTTTGAAGGCAAAGGGGAATTGAAAGCTCATGAAGTTTCTCAATTGGGCGACTTTGGAGCTTCTTTGAAGAATACAGAGCTGGATTTTGAGGATGTAAAGGGACAGGAGAATATCAAACGAGCATTGGAGATTGCAGCAGCAGGCGGTCATAATGTGATCTTGATCGGTCCGCCTGGTGCCGGTAAAACCATGCTGGCAAGAAGGTTACCCACTATACTTCCTCCCTTGAGTTTAGATGAAGCTTTGGAAACGACGAAGATTCACTCTGTAGCCGGACATCTATCAGAAAAGGAATCATTGATCTCTTTACGTCCTTTTCGTTCACCTCATCATACCATAAGCGATGTGGCTTTAGTTGGAGGAGGAGGTTATCCTCAGCCTGGTGAGATTTCTCTTGCACATCATGGAGTATTATTTCTGGATGAGTTGCCGGAATTCAAGCGTTCTGTTTTGGAAGTGATGCGACAGCCAATGGAGGAGCGTAAGGTGACGATTTCAAGGGCCAGATTTACGGTCGACTACCCAGCCTCCTTCATGTTAGTAGCATCCATGAATCCTTGTCCTTGCGGATATTACAACCATCCTGAAAAGGATTGCATGTGTGCTCCACCTATAGTGCATCGTTATCTGAATAAGATCTCTGGTCCATTATTGGATCGAATCGATCTGCATGTAGAAGTTACCCCTGTCGATTTTGAAAAGCTATCTGAGAAAAGGTTGAATGAAAAGAGTGAATTGATAAGAGAACGGGTGATGAAGGCGAGAAAGGTTCAGGAAGATCGCTTTAAAGATCAAAAAGAGATCCATGCAAATGCCATGATGAGTTCTAGACAATTGAGAGAGCTATGCAGAATCGATAAAGCAGGTCAAGCAATATTGAAACAAGCCATGGAAAAATTGGGTTTATCTGCCAGAGCCTATGATCGCATTTTGAAGGTAAGTAGAACCATTGCAGATTTAGAAGGTTCCGTTGAGATAGAAAGTGGGCATTTGGCAGAGGCAATTCAATACAGAAGTTTAGATAGGGAAGGATGGGCAGCCTAATTTTTTGAAGCATCGTTTTGCATAAATTTACGTCTTGTGTTTATGAGATCTAATGTCCTTGTTTTTAGTCTGTTGTTTTCAATTCTTTCACTGCTGTTTGCATGTCAAGAAGATGGGAATGAATTGACTTTGGATGCCATTCAAGGAGATGCATTGACAGAGGAGAATGCCTATAGGGTAAAGACCTTCTTAGATATATTTTCTTTTCAGACCAATAATGCAAAAGCTGAGGAAGCGAATGGATATTATGTGGTTTCTGCCTTTGCAAATGGGGAGTCCCTATTCATTAGATTTCCAGACCTAAAGAAAGGAGAATATAGTGGTGCGGCTGATCCTGGAACTCGAATATTCTATTCGAGCAGCGAGGGTAAGAATTACTTTTCAAATAATGATAAGTTTACAAGCAATGCGCTAATTAGAATTCTCGAGGTAGATACAGCAGCAGGAGTTTTTTATGCTGATTTTTCCGCAATACTCTATGATGTTGATAGTGAGAAGCCTAGCAATAGGGCTAACCAAGTCAATGTCTACGGAGGACAGATAAATAGGCTGCCCTTTTAGTTTGAATTTCTCAAAATACACTCGATTTAAATTTTGCTTATTAAATTTGGAGCTATGAAGATGATATTTCGCCTATCGATTTTTGCCCTTTTCATTGTGGCAATCGTTTCAATTACTTCTTGTGAGAAAGAAGATCCCTTAGAACCTAATCTTGAGGCTGCAGGCCTGCAGGGGAATGGCTTAAATCCTATAGATACTACTGGAAGCGGTGGAGGTACTGGCGGCGGCACAGGTGGTGGAACTGGCGGGGGAACAGGTGGAGGCTTAGGTCTTACACTTGTAGATACTTTGCCATTAAAGAGAGTAGCGGTATTAGAAGATTTTACCGGTGTAAAGTGTCAGTTTTGCCCAGATGGGACAAGAAGAGCTGAGACAATTAAGCAACAGTATGGAAATGACTTCATCATTATTGCAACTCATGGTGGTGGATTTGCTGCACCAGGAGGTGGAGCGCTTTATCCAAATGGAGATACCATCTTCTTCCCAGATTTTAGAACAATCTTCGCCGATCAATTGATCACTCAAGCTGGAATTAATAGTTATCCCGCAGGAACAATGAATCGTCTTGATGTGAACAGTGACTTCAATCTTACCTCTAATATCTCTCCACCTTTGGGAATGGGAAGAGGTAATTGGGCTTCAACAGCTGCAATGGTGCGCAATATGGATGCCCCTGTGAATGTAGGTGCAAGGGCAACAGTTGATGGTAGCCGTAATCTTACTGTTGAAGTTGAACTTTACTATACAGAAACTGAAGTCGACAAAAACTCGATCAATGTAGCCATCTTGCAAGACAATGTCATGGGGCTTCAGATCGATATTGTAGGAAGCTCTGTAGTTAGAGATTCTGCTTACATCCATAATGACATGCTTAGACATTATGTAACCGGACAGTGGGGTGATGAGATCACAAGTGCGACTACTGCTGGTTCTGTTGTTAGAGCAACATACAATTATACTATTCCAGATAAGTTCGTAAACGATCCGGTAAACAACCGAAGAGGTGAAGGTGATGCCATCATCAATGACCTTAAAGTTGTGGTCTTCGTTTCAAGGGATAGAGTAAATATCCTAAACGCTGTTGAAGTAGATATTCAATAAAGACTTAATTGAGATCCTAGGATCTAAAAGAATAATAAAAAAGCCGTGTACGAAAGTGCACGGCTTTTTTGTCTTTCCTTGTTAATTTTGCCAATCTAATTCGGGATGTAGCTTAGTCCGGTTAAAGTGCGCGTCTGGGGGGCGCGAGATCGGAGGTTCGAATCCTCTCATCCCGACAATCAAAAAAAGCCGAAGACGAAGTCTTCGGTTTTTTTATGCGACAAAGCGAGAAGCTTGCTTCAGAGCTTTGAGAGCATGAAAAAACAAAGCAGAGCGAAGCGATGCAGGCTTTTTTGATTGAATCACCCCCCTTTTAGGATGGAGCGACGAAGGAGCTCAATCCTTTGCTTGGTGGCGAAGTGAGAATTGAAAAAACAAAGCAGAGCGAAGCGATGCAGGCTTTTTTGATTTCAGATTTCAGATTTCTGATTTCAGATTTGGTTTATCTCCCAACTCAAACTCTAAGTACTCTAGGCACTCTAAGTACTCTTAACTCCAATCCAACATTATCCTTAATTTTAGGCCTTCAAATTTTTAAGGAAATAATCGATTATAGAAGAATAAATGGAGCAAGAAAATCAGAATGAGCAAGTTGAGCATGTGAAGTGTCTCATTATAGGTTCAGGTCCGGCAGGATATACTGCGGCAATCTACGCTGCAAGAGCAGATATGAGTCCTGTAATGTATCAGGGATTACAACCGGGCGGACAGCTAACCATTACCAATGATGTGGAAAATTATCCCGGATATCCGGATGGGATCAACGGTCCGCAAATGATGATCGATTTCCAAAAGCAAGCAGAGCGATTTGGAACTAATGTTAGGTTTGGTTTGATCACAAAAGTTGATTTTACCGGCCCTGTACACAAGGTATGGGTTGATGATAAGAAGGAGATCACTGCAGATTCAGTTATCATCTCAACTGGTGCTTCTGCTAAATGGCTTGGCCTAGAGTCTGAACAGCGACTAAATGGATTTGGAGTGAGTGCTTGTGCGGTTTGCGATGGTTTCTTCTATAAGGGACAAGATGTAGCGATCGTAGGTGGAGGAGATACTGCAGCTGAAGAAGCTACCTATTTGTCGAAGCTCTGTAATAAAGTATACATGCTTGTTCGTCGCGATGAGTTTCGCGCTTCAAATATCATGGCTCAAAGGGTAATGGAAACCGAGAATATCGAAATCCTTTATAACCATGAGGTAAAAGAGGTCCTTGGTGAAAAAGCAGTAGAAGGTGTTTTGGCTTTCAATAACCAAACTGGTGAAGAGCGCACTTTGGATGTTACTGGTTTCTTTGTAGCAATTGGCCATAAACCAAATACAGATATTTTCAAAGGCTGGTTAGATATGGATAATACCGGTTATTTGATCATTAATCCGGGAACCTCAAAAACAAAGATTCCAGGAGTCTTTGCAAGTGGCGATGCTGCGGATAAGGTTTATCGTCAAGCAGTTACCGCTGCTGGTACGGGTTGTATGGCAGCTTTAGATGCTGAAAGGTATCTCACAGAAATTGGTAAGCACTAAATTTTAAACCATAAAGTTTAAAATCTGATGTGAAAGAAGCAACCAATTTGTCGGTGGCGTCGTCTCCCCAAACGTAAAGGGAAACTTAAATTTTTCCTAACTTTAAAGATTCAATTTATTCATCTACTATGAAACGAATTCTACTCACTCTAGGACTCAGTATTTTCGCGGTTCTCGGAGCATATTCTCAAAACTTTTATATCAATGAGGATTTCAATGGTTCTGCCCTGCCTACTGGCTGGACTAACACAGCAGCTGTTGGAACAACTCCTTGGTCATTTGGTATTGATGCGGCCATAGGAACTGGTAACTTTTCTACTGGTACCCAAAATATTGATGGAACTGCATTGGCATTTTTTGATGATGATGTTCTAGGAGCGAATAACAACAATACAGTTCAGTTAACTACTCCTGCTTTTAATAATGCCACAATTCCAATTACTACACTTGAATTCGATTATAATTTTAAAGAATTCACCGGTATTGCCGATAGTTTCTATGTAGATGTATTTAACGGTAGTAATTGGGTTCGAGTGTTTTCTCAGCACTTAGATGATTGTGGTCACTATAAGAACTGCGCTAATTTCCCGCATGCAGTAATTGATATTTCTGCATATGCCAATTCAGCTTGTCAGGTTCGTTTCACATATCATGATGGTAATGATTGGGGTTGGTATGTAGGTTTAGATAATGTAGAGATCTATTCTCCGGTGCCAAACGATCTTCAAGTAGCTCAAATTATTGACCCAGTTTCAGGTTGTGGTTTGGGTAATGATACGGTTACAGTTAAGATAAAGAACATTGGATTTAATGCAGCCTCTAACTATGCGGTTGCATTTGATGTAGATAACGGTGCTCAAGTAGTTTCTGAGAATATAGCTGCAAGTCTAGCCGCTGGTGATTCATTGATCTATACCTTTACTGGACTTGCTAATTTGAACGCAGTTAAGACTTATAACATTAAGGCTTATACAACTTATGCAAGCGATGGAGCTAATTTCAATGATACCGCTTCTAAATCAGTTCAAAATGAGCCTAACTACACCCTTACATATACTGAAGGTTTTGAGAATGCGAATCATAACTGGAGAGCTACTGGTCTGAATAGATCATGGCAAAGAGGTGCTCCAAACAATGCAATCATCTCTTCAGCAGCTGGAGGGGCTAATGCATATGTGACCAATTTGAATGGTCCTTATAACAATAACGAATTTTCATACTTGACTTCTCCATGTTTGGATTTTGGATCATCTACAACAGATCCAATTCTCTCATTTTCATTGATACATCAATTTGAGAATGGATTCGATTTCATTTACATTGATTACTCAATAGATAACGGACTCACTTGGAATAGACTTGGAGCTCACCCAACCTTTGTTCCACAAAACTGGTATAATGACCCTTCTAATCAAAGATGGACTGGTCAGTCGAACGGTTGGATTCAGGTTGAGAATGCATTGAATAACCTCGCTGGAGAAAGACAGGTGAAACTGCGTTTCGGTATTATTACCGATGGATCCACAAACCTTGAAGGAGCTGGTATTGATAATATCTCTATCAGAGAAAGACAAAATGTTGATGTAAGTCTTAATGGAATCCTATATCCAACAGCTGGTGGTTCACCACTTTGTGGATATGGTACTGAGAATATTCAAGTTCAGTACGAGAATAAAGGAAATAATACATTAGATACTCTTTACTTCAATTATCAAGTAGATAATGGAGGTGTAAGAAGAGATACTGTGTATACAAGTGTTGCTCCTGGACAAATCCTCACTTATCAGTTCAGACAACAATACAATTTCTCAGCTATCAGAAATTATGCACTAAAAGCATGGGTTACAACACCTAATGATGGCTTTACATTTAACGATACTTCTGCTACTGTAACAGTAGTGAATAACCAAACGGTTAACTCTGTTTCCCTTCCATATCGTCAGAACTTCGATGCAATGGTACCTGGAAACAACTTCTCTCAAGGTTGGGTAGCTAACCCTAATCCAGGAGGAGATTTCTCTTATTCTTGGAATATTAGAGCCGGTAATACACAAACGAATAATACTGGTCCTGATAAAGATTGTTCTGGTAACAATTTCGCCTACCTAGAAACCAACTCATCCTTTGGTACAGATCCAACGATTACCAGTCCATGTATAAACCTAGGACCAAATTCTGGAGCTCGTCTGGTATTCTGTTATCACAAATACGGTTCACAAATGGGGCCATTGTTTGTTGATGCTTATGATGGAATTCAGTGGAACAACGTAGATGTTATCAATGGACAAACTCAAACAAGTAGTGCTGATGCATGGCTAACTAGAGAAGTCAACTTGAATTCATACGCGGGAAGAAGAATCAAGATAAGATTCAGAGGTAGAAGAGGTGGTTTCTTGTCAGACATGGCAGTTGACGACGTGTATATCTTTGAGCCACTTCCTAGAGATGTGGAGATGTTAGATGTGAAAGCACCACTTGCTGGTTGCGAAATTTCTGACAGTTCAGTTATTACAGTAGAACTTTACAATGCTGGTACATTAGATACTAAAGCAGATTCCATCTTGGTTTCTTATCAGGTTGATGGTGGTCCAGTTGTAACAGATACGGTAGACTTCATTATTCAATCAGAGACTTCACAATTATTCTCATTCACTCAAACAGCTAATCTTAGCACGCCAGATCAGACTTATTCGATTAAGACTTGGACGGATATGGTTGGTGATTTGAATGATGTAAATGATACCATTCCATCTTATGAAATAAAGAACCAACAAAAATCTCCTAACTATTTCGAAGATTTCGAAACCTTTAGAGATGCACTTTGTGATCAACCACTAGGGCAAGTAATGGAGCAAGGTTGGTTTGCACCCCAAACCGAGTTTGGATGGAATGTGCAAGTGAAAACTTGTGGATCAGGTGGTGCAGTAACTCCAACTCCTTCTACAGGTCCTGATGGCGACCATACTACAGGAAGAGGAACCTTCATTTATACAGAATCATTTGATATCAATGGAACTGCTGGTATTGAGAACAGCGTAGCCTTGATTAATTCACCTTGTATTGATCTTACCGGTCAAACTGAAGCAAGAATGAGTTTCTGGTATCATAAATACGGTGCTCAGCAAGGTGCTCTTTTCTTAGATGTTTTT
Organism: Flavobacteriales bacterium; assembly: GCA_002706365.1. GTDB lineage: Bacteria > Bacteroidota > Bacteroidia > Flavobacteriales_E > Vicingaceae > UBA1494. Next base: position 17,480 of record PALM01000038.1, read on the forward strand.
GCCAATGGAGTATGGACTTTAGGTGTTGATCAGATTCCTGGTCAAACTCAAACTTCTCCTGGAGCTCCTTGGAAAGTTCGTCACGTGGATTTGGATGCCTACGCAGGAGACCTAGTTCAAATTAGATTTAGAGGTATTAGAGGTGGAGATAGATCAGATATGGCTATCGATGATATCTATATCTATAAGCCAATTCCAGAAGATGTAGGAATTAACTTGGTAAGCTCTCCAAGTGGTAATAGCTGTAACTTAGGTCAAGACTCAGTTAAAGTTGAAGTAGAAAACTTTGGTCTAAGCCCAATTCCAGCAAATTCTGTGGAAGTTGCATATAGTATCAATAATAGTCCTAAAGTTATTGATACCATTCCAGACGCAATTCCAGTAGGTGCTTCTGTAACTTTTAGATTTCCTGGAACAGTTGATATGTCGACACCAGGTAATAAAGAAGTAGTTGTTACAACTAGATATACTGGAGATACCATTAGAATCAACAATAGATATGTACAGAAAGTATTCAATCAAACTATGGGTCTACCATGGTCTACTGAGGACTTTGAAGGTGGTGGTTCTGATGGTTGGACTCGTTTCCCAACAAACAATTACTCATGGAGTAAAGTCTGTGGACCGTCTAACTGTATAGATGGATGTCAGCCTATTCCTCCTCCTCCAATTCCTGCAAACGGACCTAGTGGAGACCATACATTCGCAACACCAGAGAAGAATGGTGATGGATGTTATTGGGTGATTGAATCAGGATTTAAAACTGGTGTGTATCCAGATGCACGTTTGAACTTCCCATGTGGATCTGTAGACTTCAGTAATTCAGTAAACAACAGAATTCTATTGAGCTTCTGGTATCACAGATTTGGTGATCCTCAAGGTATGGGTGACCTCTTTATAGATGTGCACAATGGAAGCCAGTGGGTGAACGGTGTTGCTGTAATCCGTGGAGTGCAGCAAGGTGATGATGCAGACCCATGGCAATTGTTCCAGGTGAGTCTTGATCAGTTTGCAAATGTATCAAACGGTAACATCCGCTTCAGAGCACAGTTTAATGGTGTTGGTGGTAATATGGCCGTTGATGATATTGAACTGCTCGACCGTGCTATTGATGATGTGGCAATGGTGAGATTTAAGGATCCACGAGCTGATTGTGGTCTTTCAAATCAAGAAAGAGTTAGAGTAGAGGTTCAGAATACTGGATTAGTTGATATCCTACAACTTGATATGTGTTATCAGGTAACCTTCACTCCATTAGGTGGAGTTCCGGTAACATCTGATCCTGTTTGTGATCAACAAGTTGGAATCTTGATCTCCGGTCAAAACAGAGGAGCTAGATATACTTTTGAATTCCCTACTAGAGTTGATATGACTCAGCCTGGTAAATACGATTTCAAAGTGTGGGCAGATCAGATTCAAGATGCTTATCAGTTTAATGATACTATTACTGCAACAGTTGTGAATGAAACTCGTCCATTCCCATATTGTACAGATTTCTCTGACTGGACTTATGGCTGGTTGGCGAAGAACTTTAAGGATGGAATCTTGCCATCATCTTGGATTGGTAATAGAGAAGCCTATACATTCAAGTCATGGTTAGATGATCCAACACTTGGTCATACAAGAGGATTGAATGATGTTTACCTATTGGCCAATGATGCAGATGGTAATCCGGGACAGTGGGCTCAAATTGAGTCGCCTTGTTTCGACCTTACCAACACACCTACGGCGAACCTTGAATTCTGGTTCAAGGCGCCAATGGATGGACATTTGATGTTCATCGATATTAAAGAAGGTGATGCTCCATGGCAAGAAGCGGTTGATACCCTGTATGGAGATGGTGTCTTCAACTGGGAGAAATTCCGTTTCTCACTTGCAGATCATGTTGGTGACTTCGTGAAGATCAGGTTCAGATCATTGAATGTTGGAGGATTCTATGCAATAGATGATCTATGTATCCTTAGACCTTTCCCACAACAGATCGAATTGGAGAGAATTACCATTCCACCAATGAACTTCTGTCAGTATCTCGGTGATGAGATTGTAACTTTCCGTGTTCAGAATACCGGACTAAGAGGTATCGACTCATTCAGAGTGGTGCTTGCGGTAGATACTGGAACACAGAAGTTCCCTCCTGGATTGTACCAGAGAGATACAATGTGGGTATATAAAGGTATTCACTACAATAACTTTGAACCAGGTGATAAGATCGACTTCCCACTGGATTCATTCCCAGTGAACATGGTATTCAAGCCATTGGATTACTTCTTCTTTGCGCATGTATTCCTTCCTGGGGATCCGGATACAACGGATAACTTCATCGAGTTATATCAGATCTTGCACCCATTTGCAGAACCTTTACCTTATATAACCGACTTTGAAAGTGCTGATCCATATAATGGTTGGGCTGCTTTCCAGACAAACCCTCTGGGCTATACCTTCCTTATTGAGCAGGGATCTAGTAATAATACTCAGTTAACTGGTCCTGCTGATGATCATACCAAACAGAATGGTACAGGTAGGTATTTCATCACAGATGCTAGACCTGGAGAAGCTGGTGATGCCGTCGTCCTCTTTAGTGGATGCGTGGATCTATCCCAAGCTGATAATCCGGAAATAAGTTACTGGTACCATAGATTTGGTTTCCAAATGGGAGCCTTGTATCTACAGGTTAACAACGACTACGGATGGAGAAATGTGGATAGTTTGCTTGGAGAAGATCAGCTTAGAGCTTCAGACCCATGGCAGAATAGAATCGTAGATCTCGCTCCGCGATATGCGCGTGATTTCGTGAGGTTTAGATTCATTAGTTTCCGTGGAGGCGGAAGTGCAGGTAACTGTGCAATTGATGATATTGCCGTTTACAACCTTCCTCCATTGGATATTGCTCCTGATTCACTTTGTACTCCTACAGAGGATATCAATAGCTGTTACTTAGTGAACCAACCTGTTCAGGTAAGAATTAGAAATAACGGAGGTGATTCAGTTGACTTTACTCAGGATTCCGCCTTCATTAGAGTAGACATTCTAAGAATGGGTAATCCATGGGCTACATTAACTAGAACACTAAGTGTAAATGAGTGGATCAATCCAGATAACGATCTGATCTACCCTCTACCTCCTGATAGTTCGGTTTGTGTTCAAATGGATAGCACATTTGATATGTATCATATCGATGAGACATTCAGCTTCAATGTGAAGGTTACAATGGCAGCTGATGTAGTGAACTCGAACGACAGTGATTCATATGATGTATACACTAGGGAAGAAGGAGGTAACATCTCATTGAATGTTATTCCAAATGATACCGTTTGTTCTGGTGAGTCTGTTGCACTTACACTTGAGAACTACTTTGGTAGACTCTCATGGCAAGAGAGAACGCTGAATCCTTATGATACAGGATTCTGGGTGCCTGGCCAGCAGCCTCTAGATAGAGCAGTATATGTGTCTAACCCTGATACCATTACCTACTATAGAGTATGGGTATGTAATAATGTCTACTCTACAATAGATAGTGTGGTAGCGATTAAACCATATGCAATTGATACGGTAAGAGCCAGTAAATGTGCTGGTGATCAAAGTACATTGACAATTGATGTGAACTTGCCGGCGAACATTGAAAAGGTATTCGCTTATAAGGTTGATGTTAGACAGTACTTCTTCGATAACTTAATAGTTGATAGAGGAGCACAGGATGCCTTGAGAAGGGACTTTGGACAAGATCTGAACGACGAGAGTGTGATCATTAATGACACAACAGGATTCACTCCTCAGAATAATAGAGTGAGAATTCAGTATACGAATCCATTGTCATTCAGAAGAGATACCACATTCTGGGATACAATTTATCTTGAGACATTCCGTATCGGATGTTATAGTTTGAGAAATATCCCATTGATCGTGAGAATCGAGCCATCTCCTAGATATGGTAACCTTGCTGGAGTAGATCCAAACTTCGATCAGGTTCCATCTAGAGATACCTTGTGTACTTCTTTCAACGATAACAAAGGAGAACTATTGAATGCCGGTAGTAGAGAAGGATTCAAGTACAGCTATAGATGGGAGATCAAAGAATATGATCTTGATTCTAATTTGTTAAGTACTAGAATTGATACACTACAGACTGTAACAGTAGACCCATGGCAGTTGGAGAAAAACAGGATCTTCACTTATCAAGTTGAAGTGAATACTCCAAACAATTGTGGTGCTGGAACGGTCTCTCCAATAATTACTAGAGTTATCGATGACAAATGTTTCGTTGGATTGGAAGAGAGAGATATCTCAGATAAGATGGATATCTATCCTAACCCAACTACCGATAACATCTTTATCAGATATAGAGTTAAGGATGAATTGGAAGGAAATATTAGTCTGAGAGATCTAAGTGGTAAGATCATTATCGAAAGAATCAATGTTAGATTGAATGATAATATTGAGAAGATCGATATGAACGACCTTCCTAAGGGTGTGTATTTCTTGCAAATAGATACCGATAAAGGAAGAGTGATCGAGAAGATTATTAAATCCTAAGCAATAACTAATAACTTATAAAGCGGGAGTTTGAAAAAGCTTCCGCTTTTTTTTATTTATAGACTTTAGTCTAACGATAATTCACTCCTAAGATCAATAGAGTGGACTGTTAGCACCTAAATACTTTGAAATACCGAAGCCTCTAATTAGAGGCTTTTTTTGTATTCCGCTTAAAGCTGCTGCGATAGATAGATATGCTATTACAGCTGTTTTTTAATAAGGTATTGTTTTAGAATGATTAACACTTGGCTAACAAATAATAGATATTATTTTTTTGAAAAAGATTTTTTGATTCAAAAAAGAGTTAAATTTATTCGCGCTTTATTTTCAAATAACCCTAATTTTTATTCGAAAGCGTACTTATCGTACAAATTGTCCTAGCAATTTCCTCTCTCTAAAACACTAGGCATACTCTCTCTTGTGACAGTAAGTTTCTAAAAAATTATTTATTAATTAATTGACTAAAAGATGAAAAGAATTACCTTTTTATTCAGCGCCCTTATGTCATTGTCGCTGATTTCTCTTTCTGCATGGTCGCAACCTACAAACATTGCTCCCCTGGCTACTATTACAGCCAATGGTGGTGGTGCAGCTGGTTGTCAGACTGGTCCATGTAGTACCCTGAATGATTTGAATTTGGGGACATGTGGTTCACAGCAAATGTGGATCAATACTGGTGGAACTCCCACTACAACTCTCGGAGTAGATTGGATCCAATGGGATTTTCCTACGGTGAGAACTTTTGATACCCTAGTAATACACCATGCTCAGACCAACGCTAGATTTTTGGGTGGAGCAACAGTGCAGTATTGGGATGGAGCAAACTGGGTAACCCACTCCTCCTTCAATAACTTGCCACAGCAGTGTATCAACCGTGTAGGTATTGGTGTGCTTGCTGCGCAACGTTTCAGAATTACAGGATTCATTCCTCAAGCTTCTGGAGTAGGACAGTTGTCTAATCAAAACTTTAGAGAGATCGAGATCTTAGAAGCTTCAACTGCATCAGATGATGCTGCTGTGCTTAAAGTTGATTCTCCAACTGTATTTTGTGCCGGTGTGCAGAATGTGCTTGTGACAATTGCCAACTTCGGTATCAATCAGATCGATTCAGTTGATGTGGATTGGGAGGTAAATGGAGTTGCACAGCCAACTTTCAGATACTTCGGACTTCTGGATACTATTACAGGTGCAAATCCATGGTTTGCGCAAGTTACTTTGGGAACCTTCAACTTCCCTTCAGGTAACTCAACCGTTAAGGCGTGGACTACAAACCCAAATGGCGTTGCTGATACGGCTAACTTCAACGATACTACTCGTAGAACAGTGCAAACAGCAGCTCCGCCGCCTGCAGCAGTTGTACCTAGCGTTACGCTAACTACAGCAACTGGGGTAGTTGGAACAGCTACTGGAATTGATTATGTGGTAGTTCCATTTGGAAACCCAGCAACTTCTGGAACACCAGTGGCTAGTGTGAATAGTCCTTTTACAATGACCGGACTAACGCCTAGCACTACGTATGATCTTTATGTAAGAAAGAATTGTGGTGGTACAAATGTGTCTATTTGGGTAGGGCCAACGACTTTCAATACCGCATATGCAGTTCCTTATATAGAGGACTTCGAGACCTTTAATCCTGGTATTCAATCAAACCCTTTCCCTAGAGGATGGGTATCAAGTCATAATGCTACAACCATTCCGCGTTGGGAATCTGAGGATGCTAACAATGGTAATGATGAGAATACCTTTGGTACAGGACCGCTTTGGGATCATACTTTCTTTGGTGGACCTACCAATGGAATGTACATGTTAATGGAAACTTCAGGTGGTACTGCAGGTGACTCAGTAGATTTTGTTTCTCCTCCAATCTTGATCGATTCAATCTTGACTACTGTTGAGTTGGGTTATCATTATTTTATGTTTGGTCCTACAATTGACAGACTTTCTGTCTTAGTAGATACCAACGGAGTTCAAAATCGTTTGGCAACTTATACTGGTCAAACACCAACTTTGCAAACTGATCCTTGGAACTTCGATAGCCGTTTCTTAAATGGTTATAACGGGAAAAGTGTTCAGATCATCTTTAGAGGATACAATGGTACCTTCTCTGGTGACTTAGCGATCGATGATATTACCATTGATCCTGTGCTTCCAATTGATGCAGGTGTTACTGATGTGATTTCTCCATCTGGAGCTCTTTGTCCAGGTACGCTTACTCCGGTAATCGAAGTGAGAAACTTTGGTTCAACTACATTGAACTCTGTAAAAGTATACTGGAATGTGAATGGTGTATTGGATTCATTGACCTATACTGGTACTGTAGCACCAGGTGCTAGATTCCCGGTAACTCTTGGTAATTTGAACATTTCTGCTGGTCAGATTTACAACATTGCTTTCTATACAGGAGATGTGAATGGTCAGGCTGATCAATTTGCCGGTAACAACACTTTGATCCTTGGAGGTTTAAGAACCGGATTGAATGGTACAGTTACCCTAGATCCAGCTTTACCTGCTTCTGCAACTAACTTTACTACATTCTCTTCATTACAAGGAGTTGTAAATAGCTTCGGTGTTTGTGGTAATGCAGTGGTGAATGTTGCAAATGGTGTATACAATGAGTACCTAGAATTAACTCGTGTTCCTGGATTGAATGTAAACAACACTTTGACTATTGACGGTGGTGATTCATCATTGACTATTCTGTCGCACGATGCCTCTACCAATTTGGCAACAGTTACCTTAAATGGTGTTGATTATGTGACAATCAGAAACATGACCATTCAGGCGACTAACTCTTCACAGGGTGTTTCTGTACTCATGACAGGTGGAACAGATTATAATACAATTAGTAATTGTGTGTTGAGAGTAAGTACTTCTTCTACAAGTACTTTGGTGACTAATGTAACTGCATCTGGATCAACCACTTCACCAACATTTACGCCAACACCTCCTACAAACTATAACACCATTGCTAACAACCGTATTATCGGTGGTTACTATGGAGTTCGTTTCTATGGAGATTTCAATACCATTAATTCAGTGGGTAACCGCATCTTGAATAATGATATGGACTCTGTATGGTATTTTGGAGCATACGTCTATTATCAAGATTCTGCGGAAGTTATTGGAAATGATATTAACCTTCTTCAAAGAGCCAATATCAATGGAGATGCGATTTATATGTATACCAATAACAACGGTAAGATCAATGCGAATAATGTGGTTTGTGATGACTGGGGAATATACTGGTCAAACACCAACACATTGCTAAGACCATTGAACCGTCCGAATGAGATGATCAATAACATGGTGTCATCTAGTTCGGATTATGGTGCATATATCTATTCGATAGACTCATTGAACTTCTGGTTCAACTCTATTCAGACCTTTGGTACTTCTGCACCTGCATTGTTCTTTACGCACATTGTTGGTAGCTACGAGATGGATAATATAGATTTCCGTAACAACATCTTAAGTTCGTCTTCAACGGCTGCTTTAGATATGAATGCAATGACAGATACCATCTTTGTAAAGTGTGATAACAACCTTTATAATACAACAACAGGTACTGTTTTAGTTGATATTAACGGAGCTACATATTCAGATCTACCTTCATGGATTACTGCTTCTCCACTATTGAATGCAAATTCTTTGGAAGGAGATCCTCAGTTTACATCTCCAACTGATCTGCATATTGTTGGAGCATTCGTAAATGATAGTGGTGATGCGTCTGTGCCGATCACAGTAGATATCGATGGCGATGTTCGTCCTCGCCCAGCTGCTGCTAGTGTGGATATTGGAGCGGATGAATTCGATCCTCCAACATGTCCACCGCCATCAAATCAGAGTATTACTGCTCTTGGGTCTGACTCAGTAGTTCTTCTTTGGAATACCGTAATCGTTGGTAACCCAATTGAAGTTGAGTGGATGCCATGTGGTACTCCTCAAGGCTCAGGTACTGTGAATACAGTAATTGGGAATTCTGATACACTTAGAAATTTAAGTGCAGCTTCATGTTATCAGTTCTACATCAGAGAGATCTGTGGTAGAGGTGACACCTCTGTATGGATTGGACCGTTGAGCTTTAATACGAATATTCAGGCTCCAAGAGGAGTGAACTGTACAGTTGGTGCTCCATCGGTTATCCTTACGGATGAGTTTGATGCAGTAGGTGGCTGGACTGGTAATGTAGGTACAGGTACTACTGCTGGTCAGTGGAACTTTGGCCACTCTGGTGGAACTGGTTCTGCAAACACTGGTCCTTCTGGTGGTGCTCATTCAGGTACGAATTATGTGTACATGGAAGGTTCTGGGGGTACTCCTCCTGCAACTATGGTGAGCCCTGCTATCGACTTAACTGGAGCTAGCGGAGAAGCTGAACTATCTTTCTGGTTGCATATGACCGGTACTGAGATCGGTAACCTTACTCTTGGAGTTAGTAATACTACAGCCGCTGGTCCTTTTACCAATGTATTTAGCTGGAACGGACAATTGCAGCCTACTATGGCTTCGCCATTCCAAAATGTGGGTGTTGACTTGACCTCTTATATCGGTCAAACGATCTACCTACAGTTCCAATACACTGGATGGGTATGTTGTGCTAGTGATGTTGCTATCGACCTATTGGAAGTGAGCACTTGTGTGAGCTGTCCATTACCTGATAGCTTAACTTCAACTAACGTTGGTTTGAGCACAGCTGACCTAGACTGGAGAGAGAATGGTGCTGCAACCCAGTGGCAAGTTTCTTATGGCCCAGCGCCAACTGCTGCTGGTGCAGGTACTTCACTAATTGTGAATACTCTGCCTACAACCAATCTTACTGGTCTAGCTCCTAGTACAACTTATGATTGGTATGTGAGAGCTATTTGTGGTCCTGCTGATACTTCAATTTGGAGTACTGGTGAGACTTTCAATACTGCGAATGGTATTCCATTTATCGAGGACTTTGAAACATTTACTCCTGGTATATTAGGTGGACCATTCCCTAGAGGATGGACTGCAACCGGTGGTACTACTGTACCAAGATGGGAGTCTGAAGATGCCAATAATGGTTTGAATGAGAACTCTTCTAATACAGGTCCATTGTGGGATCACACCTTCTTCGGTGGTCCAACCAATGGTATGTATATGTATATGGAAACATCTGGTGGTACTACTGGAGATAGTGTAGATCTTATTTCACCTCCAATATTTGTAGGTAACAATAACTCATTTGAGTTGAAGTATCACTACTTCATGTTTGGTGCTACTATGAACCAATTGAAGGTTCTTGTAGATACCAATGGAGTGGAGAACTTGATCACGACTATTTCTGGTCAGCAGCAAACTGTTCAAACAGCGCCATGGGATACTGCGGTGCATGTATTGAGTGGATATGCAGGTAAATCCGTATCGATCATCTTCAGAGGATTCAATGGATCAAGCTTTACAGCGGATATCGCTATTGATGATGTTGAACTATCTGTTCCAACACCTATTGATGGTGGTGTAACCAGCTTCAGAGGCTTGGCTTCTGACTGTGGATTGGGTAATGATACTGTAGAGGTTGTGATTCAGAACTTTGGTTCTCAGTCAATCAGCAACTTCCCAGTTGAGTATACCTTGAACGGTGGTACTCCTGTAGTAGAGACCTTTACAGGTACTATTGGAGCTGGTCAATCAGCTACCTATAGCTTCACAACTCCAGTGAACCTATCGGCTGTTGGTACTTATACTATCGTTGCAAGAACCAACATTCCATCTGATGGTAATACATCAAATGACTCAAGAACGATCACTGTAGATAACATTCCAATTGTCAATGCTGCTACCGCATGGTATGTAGAAGACTTTGAGAATGGATCAGGTGGTTGGACTTCAGGTGGAGCAAATTCTACTTGGGAGCTTGGAGCACCAGCGGGATTGATCATCAATTCAGCTGCAAATGGTACTCAGGCTTGGGTAACTAACCTAACAGGTAACCACAACGACAACGAAGATTCGTGGGTGATGAGTCCATGTATGGATTTCAGTAACATGGCGAATCCTGCGATCGGAGTGAACATCTGGTATCACATTGAGTCATACTGGGATGCAGCAATCTTTGAAGCATCATCTGATGGTGGAGCTACTTGGACAAGAGTTGGTCTGCAAGGTGATACGATCAACTGGTACAATGACACCTCTGATGTACTTGTATCTAACGCAATCTATCCTTCGGGAGATGCTTGGGTTGGTGATGGTACTCAAGGTTTACCAGGATCAGGTGGTTGGATCAGAGCAGAGCATGATCTGTTCGGCTTGGCTAACCAGCCTAATGTGAGATTGAGATTCAGATTTGTATCTGATGTAGCTGTAAATGCTGAAGGATTTGCATTCGATAGCGTAATGATCTACAACAACTCTGTAGTTGGAATTGAAGATCGAGCTAGCAATGCACCTGTATTCTCTATCAGTCCAAACCCATCAACTGGATTGTTCAACTTAAGTGTGGAGTCTGAGAAGGCTGCCAACATGAGATTGACAGTTCGCGATATCGATGGTAAGTTGGTACGTGAGGAGATGATCAGCGTGAACGGACGCCTTAACAAAGCAATGGATCTTACAGAC
>PALM01000039.1 GCA_002706365.1 Flavobacteriales bacterium
CTCAAACCCAATTGAAACTGATGTCTCGAGTTTAGTTTATGATTGAATGTTGTTGCAAATCGAAGACTGTTTCTATCCAATCTGGAATTATTGAACTCTTTCATTGCCTCTGTTCCATATGGTCGGTTCTCCGTGTATTTGCTGCTTGTTGAAGAGTATGAAATGGTACTTTTTAAATAGCTCTTCTCTCCTAATGGAATAAAGTGATTTAGTCCACCAACTGCCAATTCGCTGTTCTGGACGAATTCTTCCAAGATCACATCTTCATTGTCTTCTTTGGTGTCTTCTCCATTGATCTCGCTCAATCCACCAAGGCCGAAGATGGAGAATACTCCTGCATTTTCTGTGGGCAGAAAGACTTTGAAATTGACATCTTGGTATTTAGGTACACCGCCAAAATCAACAGCGCCAATGCCATCTAAAAGTGCCAAGGTAGAGTAGCGGTAGTTGATCAAATAACTTCCATTGTAGTTTTCTTTGAATGGACCCTCTGCTGTAAAGTCGGTACCCAAAACCCCAAAAGTGAAGTTGTATTCCGTTTTTTCGTTGTTTCCGTTGCGCAAGCGCATATCAAATATTCCCGAAAGCGCATTTCCATACTCCGGTGCAAAGGCTCCAGTATAAAAGTCGGAATTGGCCAATAAGTTGCTATTAAGAGCGTTGATTGGCCCTCCTGTTAAACCTTCCAAGGCAAAATGATTGGGATTGGGAATTTCTATTCCCTCTAGTCTCCATTGAATGAAGCGAGGATTATTACCTCGAACAATGATGTCATTGTTTCCCGTACCTTCATTGATCACGCCGGCGAATGAGGATACCAAACGCGCAGGATCATTGATCGCGCCAGCGTGGCGCTTTGATTCTTCAACTGAAAGTTGTTTGCTCGACATCAAGGCCATTTCATTAGAAGATTCATTTTTCGCGCTTCCTTCAATTAGCACTTCTTCCAATTGGTGAAAGGACTCTTTTAGCTCTATGGTCAGCACCTTCTCTTTTCCTGCAATCAATAAGATATTGGGAAGATTTATAGCTTCATAACCAACATAGGAGATCTTAATATGCAATCTGCCTACGGGAACTTCTTCAATCTTGAAATTACCGTCTATATCCGTGGTAGTGCCCATTAATGGATCTGTATTGCTGATTACCACATTGGCAAAAGGGATTCCTACTTTGGTGTCAGTATCAATAACTTTCCCTCGCACCGTTTGAGTTGGATTCTGTGCAACTAGACTTATTGGAATTAGAACGGCTAGTACTGCAATGATGATCAATCGTAAATCACTCTTCTTGTTCATAATTAGATTGTTGTTTTCTTATATGACAAGAGAGTTTGAGTCTACCCCTAAAAAGAATTCAATTTTTTTATTGAAAAATCGCTGATGGTTAAATAATTAGCATTGTTTGATGCTATTAAGGATTGAAATAGAGAAGAAATTATCAGCCTAGCTCTAAAAGAAGTCTCTGAAGCCAAGGGAAAGACTAAATCCAATCCAGGCTTGTAATTGAAGATCCTCCACTTTTTCATTGTAGAAAGTGTAGGGGGGAATGTCTTGGTAATCAGACGATTCAGTGTGTTTGTGTTCAAAACCCATGAGGTTTACCGACGGACCGTAAGAGATTCTCAGTTTGTGTTTAGCCTTGTTTTGAATAAGGAATTGCCATTTGACTAAACCATAATGGTCAAATGAATTGTTTACTTCCTTAAATAGCCAGTGGAACTTCAATTCATAGTTCAAGGGACGATCTGCAGCAGTTCTTTTCTCTTTACCCACACCTAAACCATAGTTCCAGAAAAGATCATCTTGATGATATCCAAAACCCGCCGAGAAAATGTTGTAAAAGTGCGGAACGCCCATTTTGAGGTTCAAATTACCATATGAGATCTCATCAGCAGAAAACTCCAACTGCTGATATCCTCCTTTTCGAACAAAGCTGAACAAGCCAATTGGTGTTCCAGTAGCTGAGTCAGCAACATTTACAATCCCAATTTGCTTGCCTTTTAAGATTGTAGAATAATTAATGGGTGCAATTTGTAGTCCATGGTTAGTCCCGATAACAGCATTCAATCCACCGCTTAATTGCAGGCCGTCTAGATCCTTGGCTTGGTTATATCCTCCTGAAATTTGCGCTCCTTCTGTATTTCCCAAGTTCACATTGACTCCACCTGCCATTTGTAATCCTTGCTGGTCGCCATAGACGAAGTTTATACCTCCTGAAAGCTGAACACCTTCAATCCTTTCGCCAACAATATTGGCAGCTCCAGACATTTGTACTCCATCTACTTTTCCGCCTACAAAATTGAAAGCTCCGGCTAATTGTATGCCCTCAAGATACTTCCTGTCTATATTGAAGACACTACCTAATTCTAGTGCTCCAGTGCCATAGCTGTAGCCGCCAATTAGGTTTAAGGAATATTTGTTCTCTACATTCCCACTCATTTTGCTGTTGGTACTCAATCCTGGGAATATAGAAAATTGAAACTCTCTATAGACAATGAATGGGGCATCCTCAGTTCTAATTTGAACTTTTTTGGGAACGAGTACCCTTGAAATATGAAAGTCTTTGTAGCCTTTTTTGCTTATGGCATGGGGAGGGCCTTCAATCTCTTTCGGACTAAGCTTTTCTAGTTTGATCTCTACATTTTGATCTTCCAAAGGAAGGCTAAGCAATGTATCTCTATAGCCTTCTTTGGCAATAGATAGGCGTATGTCGCTAAACTCCCCAACTTCCACTTCAATTTTGAAATGTCCGTTTTCATCGCTGAGATCAGAAGTCAGCCCGCTAACTTCAAAAACTAAGACATTTTCTATGGGCATATTTGAAGAAGATACAATACCTTCAATAGAAATAGTGGCCTTCTCTATTATATTGTTTGCCGGTTTTTCCTGCAGAATGATACTGTTCCCCATTTCTCTAACTACAATATTCTTTGGGAGGATCTGCTCAAAAACAACAGCTGCTGTTTTCTGCTTCACATTTATATTAAGAAGGCTGTCGACTGCTAGGATGACGGGATTGAAAGATAGATTGAATTTAGCCTCTTCAGCGATCAATAAGAGTGCATCTCCAAGCTTTATTGATGGATTGGAGATGCTGATCTTCCTGCTCTGGAAATTGCTTTCAGTTTGTCCGTTTAGCTGGATGTGCACTAGTAGGATAATTAGGAATGGTAGAAGGAACTTTAATCTCGACACTTGGGCTTGCCTGTTAATTCGTATCCATTCATACTTCGCTCATAGGCAAAGCCATAGCTCAAACTGATTTGCTCAAGGATCTCTTCAATTTCTTTGGTATTGAACCTTCCCGAGAAAGAACAATTTTCAAAATCCTTAAGCTGATAAGTGATCTCCACTTTAAATTGCAATTCAAGATCCTTAAGGACTTCTGTTAATGAAACTTGATTGTAGAGTAGGGCGCTATCTTGCCAGAAAAGCTCATTGGTCGCCATTTTTTCGATCTTGAATTCTGAACCATCTACAAAATAGATCAATTTGTCACCTTTGGTTAATATGTGTTTTTCCGCAGTTTTCTTGCTTGTTACAGAAACAGAACCACTTTTTACGCCCACTTCAATTTGCTGTGCATTTTCAGGTGAATTCACAAAGAAAGAAGTACCCAGTACTTCTACATCTATTTCTTGAGCATCAATAATAAATGGTCGTTCAGCTGCATGTTCCACTTCAAAGAATGCCTCACCCTTCAGCTTTACCTTTCGTTCTTTAGCATCAAACTCTTTAGGGTATTCAAGACTCGCGCCCTGATTTAAGCTTACATCAGAACCATCTGGAAGCGCTAATTCATAAATTTCGGTTTCCGCTTTAACCGCAATTAAAGTTTCATTGTTTCTATTGAATAGATAGTAAATTGCTATTGAGCTGAGACAAATGGCAAGTATTGCAGCGGCTCTGCTTAACCATGGTCGGAATGAGATGACTTTTGCTTGACTGGAATTGTTTGCTTTGCTTTCCTCAATTTGTGCAGACACCTTTTCCCAAGCAGCATCTACATTAATTGCTTGAGCATGAAGCCAGATGCTTTTTGTTTCCTTGTAGAGCAATAAGTTTTCATTGCTCTCGGAAAGCCAATCTTCTAAGCTTTTTTGCTCTTTATCGCTAAGGGAACCATCCAGTTGTTTGGCGATGATCTGTTCAATATGTTCCGGAATTTCTTGCATGTATTACTTATATGACAACTTGTTTATCACTTACCCCTATTCACTTATAAAATTTCTTTTACCCATTCTAAGAGCACGACCGCTAACAAGATTGCATGCTTTAACTCTTGGCGTAGGTACTTTAAGGCCAGACTCATTTGTGTTTCTACTGTTTTTACTGAAATATTGAGCTTTTCAGCGATTTCGGCATACTTTAAGCCCTTTTCACGACTCATTAGAAAGATCTCTCTCCTTTTTTCGGGTAATTCAGCCAGCTTTTGATTTATCAAATTGGCCAATTCATTTGTCTCTAGATCATGTTCTTCACTAGCCTTTTCTGCATTAAGTAGTTGGAAGCTTTGGTGATCAGCTTTTACTTTTTCATGTTTTAATACATTGAAACTATGGTTCTTTACGGCTTGAAATAAATACGACTTCAAGGAAGTTTCGATAGTCAGACTTTCTCTTTTCTCCCAAAGTTTCACGAAAACAGCTTGAACTGTATCTTCAGATTGGGACATATCTTTCAAGTATCCGCATGCAAAGCGACAAAGGCTAGGGTAGTAGGCTCTAAAAAGCTCTTCAAATGCCTTTTGATCGCCATTCTTGATATACTGAAAATCTAGACGATCCATAATTGGATTTTATGAAGAAACTTCTTTATTGAAAGCATTGTGTTTCAAGCGCTTATTTCGCGCTGCAATTTACCAAAAGGCATCTCACAAAAAAACCGCCTTGAGAGATCAAGATGGATTGTCTGTATTCATTTAGACATCACTTCGACACTTCGACGTCGCTCGCTCCTTCGTTTCAACTTCTGCCTCCACTAAAGTTTCAGCAGACAAGTCGGAAGGACAAGCAGTGCAGCGCAGGCTCCCTTCTCCCTTTCATTTCGGTGGGCAAGCAGGACATCGCGTTCAGTGCGTTGCTTTTGTTCTTTAGTCAATATATCGTTGAATAAATAACGTGTGTAAATATGAACAAAAATAACTATATTTGTATGTAAATACGAACATTATGGCCAATAAGAAGATAGTGCTTCTACCTAGGGCTCGCAAGATATTATTAGAAGTAGGAGAGAATATTAGATTAGCGAGATTAAGGCGTAAGTTAAGTAGCGAGCAAATTGCAGAGAGAGCCAATATTGGGAGAACAACTCTTTACAAAATTGAAAAGGGAGATCCAGGAGTGAGCATTGGTTCATATTTGCAAGTCCTTATGGTATTGAGCCTTGGTGAAGACTTCTTGAACTTGGCGAAGGATGATGAACTAGGCAGAAAAATACAAGATGCAGAATTGGAAGTGAAAGAAAGGGCGCCAAAAAGAACTGATAAGTAGAATACACCAATGTCGAAGCAAAGCAATAAAAGGTCTGTCTATGTGTACGCTGATTGGGTTGGAATGAAAGAACCATTCTTTATGGGAGTCTTACATAGCAATCGCTTGAAAGGAAAAGAAATATTCTCATTTGAATATGATGACAAATGGCTGAAAGATGGTCCTTCTCAATTATTGGACCCTAGTTTAGAACTGTATTCTGGCTTACATTATTTAACTGATGAGCAGAACAATTTTGGACTCTTTTTGGATTCATCACCAGATCGATGGGGACGTATTTTAATGAGGAGGAGGGAAGCTGCCCTGGCTAGAATGGAAGGAAGAACTGAGCAAAAACTATTTGAAACCGATTATCTGCTAGGGGTGTTCGATGGGCATAGGATGGGAGCCTTAAGATTTAAATTGGAACAGGATGCCCCCTTTCTTAATGATAATAGTGAATTGGCAAGTCCACCCTGGACATCTCTTAGAGAGCTTGAGCGGATTAGTTTGCGATTGGAAGAAGAGGGAGTGATAGATGATCCTGAATATCTTAAGTGGTTGAGTATGTTAGTTGCTCCAGGTACCTCTTTAGGTGGAGCAAGACCGAAGGCGAGTATTACTGATGAAGAGGGAGGATTATGGATCGCAAAATTTCCCAGTAGAAATGACCAAGGAGATATAGGAGGATGGGAAATTGTAACTTATGAGTTGGCAAAAATGGCTGGCATTAAAATGGCTGAATCCAAAGCTCATAAATTCTCATCAGATCATTACACATTCATGACCAAGCGATTCGACAGGACAAAAGAAGGAGAACGAATTCATTTTGCATCAGCAATGACAATGTTAGGATATAGAGATGGACAAGATCATGAAGATGATGCCAGCTATTTAGAATTGGTGGAATTTATACAGTCGAACGGCGCTAGGGTTGAAGATGACCTAGAAGAATTATGGAGAAGAATAGTGTTTAGTATTTGTGTGAGTAATACAGATGATCATTTAAGAAATCATGGATTTATGCTCACAGAAAGAGGCTGGTTGCTCTCTCCTGCATATGACATTAATCCTAATGAGTTTGGTACAGGATTGAAGCTCAACATATCGGAAGAGGATAACGCCCTTGATCTTGAACTTGCCTTAGATGTTTGCGCTTTTTTCAGACTAACTAAAGACCAAGCAAAGAAGATAATTCAAGAAGTGAAGCTTGCAGTATGTAATTGGAGAGATGTTGCTAAGAAGTACGGTATTTCAAGAACCGAACAAGAGCTAAAAGCAATCGCATTTTCAAAAGCCGAAGGATGAATGAGAATAACGGTTTGGCTATGCGCAGTGTCCCGCAGGGCATTGCGTATAGGTTTTGTTGTGTGTAGTTATTTTCTTTTTCTTCTATTTTCAGAGTTTTAGTAGCCAATGAAATTAGTTCATCTTATATTTTTCTCTGTACTCTGTTGGGCTTATGCCTTCTTTCTTTTTGAATAATCTGGAAAAATATGGAGGGTATTCAAACCCCAATTCGTACGCTACTTCAGATACTGTCTTTTGAGGATCAAGCAGTATGTTTTTGGCCTCATCTATCAAATATAATTGAAGGTGCTCGGTACTGCTTTTGCCTGTTTCTTTTTTTAGGGTATCGCTCAAGTAGCGCTGCGAAACTGAAAGCTGATCTGCAATTTGTTCGATGCTGGGGATGCCATTCTCCTGAAAATGTCCAACATCAAAGTAGTCTTCCAATTGCTTGTTGAACTGCTCTAGCAAGTCGGTGGATAATTCTTTGCGGTTGATAAACTGACGTTCGTAAAATCGGTTGGCGTATTTCAACAAGGTGGTGAGCAGCGAAATGATTATGTCTTTGCTAAACTCATCCTGATTGCTTTGGTATTCTAGATCTATGTTCTCTACGATAGATTCAATCTGCTTTTCTTCTTTGGGCGAAAGGTGAAGTGCCTCGTTGGCCGAATAGGAGAAAAAACCAAATTTTTTAATCTGATGCGCCAGCTCGGTGCCTTTTAAAAAATCTTCGTGAAAGTTGATGGAAAAACCTTTTTGTTCGTACACCAAGCCATTGCCCCATTGTAAAACTTGCCTTGGGGCGATGAAAAAGAGGGCGCCATTGGTAAAATCATATTTGGTTCGACCATAGGTCAAATCTCCACTTACTATTTTCTTAAAGCTTATTGTGTAGCAATCGTTAGTGATTGGTGGTGAACTTTCTTTAGGACAGGGTAAAAAACCATCCCCCATAGCGGTAAATATGCTAATCATTGGGTGCTCTGGGCGAGGAAGCTCCAGATATTCTAAATAAGCCGAAAGTGTTTTAAAGTGCTGCATTTTAATTCTTAATTTCATTTTGAGCTTGAATTAACTGCTTATTGTACTCGGCAATGCGCGCATGTGCTAAACCATCGATGAGCATAATAACTGCTAGCATGGAAATGCCGGTAATCATGCTGGCGCGCCATACAGCTGCGTTTACTAAGAAAAGCACGGCAGCACATACCGCAATGATTATAGGGATAGCGGTGAAAACGATGTTTTTGTATTCTTTCAGCGTGACTTCTGCACGCTCTAATTCTGAAGCAATAAATGCCGAGGCATCTGCCTTGTAGGCTATTTCAAACTGAGTTATTCTCTTTTTATTGGTAAGGAATAGTCCGGATCCAATAATCACCAATAACAGGCCAGCAACCAATGTAGGAATGATGTAGGCTTTGGCTAAGTCTGTTTTGCCCAGCTGCCAAAAACCAATGCTGATGGCAATGAAAAGCAATCCTGCCAAGGCAAAATATGGTGTAGAAACGACTTCGGCTTTGGCCCAATCGGTGGCTGCTTTTAGGATGTTCATCTTGTTTGTTTTTGAATGATTAAATGTAGTTGTTATTGTTATTTTGCGGTTTCCCACCATTGTTCAAATAACTGGGTGCTGTCTTTTAAGTGAACGACTTCACCAATTTTAGGGGTAATTACGAGCTTGCCTTGGTCGGCTGCCAGTTCCATTATTTTGCTCAAAGGTTCGTCCCAATTGTGATTTGCCAGCGTGAACTTTCCGGAGTGAACAGGGAAAATGGCTTGGGCGTTCAAATCGTTGGCCGCATCAAACTGTTCGCCTGGTAGCATGTGGATGTGCTTCCAGTTTTTATTGTACTGCCCGTTTTCGAGTATGGCCAAATCAAAGGGACCGTACTTTTTTCCGATTTCTTTGAAATGGGTATCGTAGCCACTATCTCCTCCAATATAAATTGACGTGGATGGCGTTTGCAATACAAAAGATGCCCACAGCGTTTTGGCACTTGTGAGGCCTCTGCCCGAAAAGTGGCGCGAGGGCGTAACGCTTATTTTAATGCCATCTTCAAATTCAAAGTTTTGGTACCAATCGCCTTCAGAAATTACTTCGGCTTGAAAACCCCAGCGTTCAAGGTGAGCACCGTTGCCTAGCCCAGTAATTATCTGTTTTATTTTAGGTTCCAGGGCTTTCAAGGTATTGAAATCCATGTGATCCCAATGGTCGTGTGATAAGAACAAAAAGTCTATTTCCGGAATGTCATCCGGAGTATAAATATCCGTGCCTTTGTAGGCTCTTGTGGTAAACGAAACAGGGGATGCATATCCACTCATTACGGGATCTACTAAGATTCGCTTGCCATCAATTTGCATGAAATAGCTAGAGTGTCTCATCCAAATTAGCACGTTTTCATCAGCACGAATGGCATGTAAATCCGTTTTCACCGAAGGTAAATCTTTTGTAGGTTCAATAGGTTTTGAAGCAAAAAAGTACTCGTACAAAACGCCTCCATAACTCGCGCCTTCGGTAAGCATAGGTGTTTGATGTAAGTTTTTAAAACTGCCCTTTTCGTAATTGGGTGATTGCTTTATTTTTTCCAAACGCTGCCCTGATGGGTGCGCGCCAAATCGTTCAGTTTTTAAGAAAATGAAAGTCCCGGCGCTAATAACCAGCGTGATAATGAGAGTTACAACCATTGATTTTTTAATAAAAGTCATGTGTCTTAAAGGTTCCAGCTAATACCTGTTTCCTTTTCAGACAAGTTCCATAATCTTTTCATGACAACTTTGTCTTTTGCATGCTCCTTAATTTCATGAGGACCTACAGGACCTACCCAATTACTTCTGCCTGTTGGACCGTAAAATGCATTCTCATCTAAGCCTGGCTCAGTTGCACACATCAATTCTGGATATGCGCCATTATCCGCAGGCTGTGTAAGTGGAGTTAATTTCATGAGGCCAAAAACCACTTTCATCATAAAACTGCCATTGGTATCAATCAATGAAGTTCTGGATGAACCTGGATGGCAGGCATAGGCTTTAATATCTGTTTTCCCAGCAGCCTTTAATCTGTTATTTAATTCGTACACCGCCATGATTTGCGCTAGTTTGCTTTGGCTATAGGCGTCATTTGGAGTGTAATCTTTTTCCCAATTCAAATCGTCAAATTTGATGGTTTTAATACCCATGTCGTAGCCCATGCTGCCTACAGTTACAATGCGCCCTTTTGATTTTTCAATCAATGGAAACAATAAAGCTTGCAATGTCCAATGCCCGAAGTAGTTCACACCCATTTGCAATTCCCAATCTTCTTTGGTTAGTTCTCTTGTGGGAGTTTGGGCAATAGCACCATTGCAAATCAAGGCGTCAATGCGATCTGCTTTTTCAAGAACTTCAGCTGCAGCTTTTTTAACAGATGCTTGATCACCCAGGTCCATAGTGATGTTAATGACATCTATTTTCTCATCTAGTTTTTGTTTTAAAGCCGCAATGGTGTCGGCCGCTTTTTTAGGGTTGCGATTCAGCATCACAACTTTTGCATCTTTAGATAAAAGGATACGCGCTGTTTCAAAACCTATTCCGCTGGTGGTGCCAGTTATTACAAAGGTTTTTCCCTTTTGTGATTTCATTCTGTCGGGCGTCCAGCCCTTTTTACCGAAAGGATTTGATGTACTCATCTCTGTTTTATTTTGTTGATACAAAGGTCAGTACAGAGTGGGGTTTCCGTCTTATACGGATTTTCGTTTGGTGTATACTTTTTGGTTGGTTCTAATTACCGCCAACGGTTCGTATATGAAGCGTAGCCTGCCGATAGGCGGCTATGATTTATATACAATGTTCTCTGCTGGCTTTTTTCATCAATTCATCATTCGGTATTCGTTAGGGCTCTTTCCTGTTTTCTTTTTGAACATACGAGTAAAACTTTGTGGATATTCAAATCCAAGTCCGTAGGCTATTTCACTTATTGAATTATTTGAATTCAACAATATATTCTTTGCCTTTCTGATAATGTAGCTGTCAATATGTTCCTTAATACTTTTTCCTGTTTCCTTTTTCAGTAAATCGCTCAAATAATTTGACGACATATTTAACTTGTTTCCAAAATAATTTGCGGTTGGTAGTCCTTTGTCAACAATAAGTTCGGAATTAAAATAGGCTTTTAGTTTTAACTCAAAATCACTTACAAAATCGCTATTTAAATTGGTTCGAGTATAAAATTGTCGATCATAAAACCGTACACAATAATTTAAAAGCAGCTCTAAATTTGACAGTATGAGTTGTTGGCTATGCTTATCAATATTTTGAGAATATTCAGATTTAATCTGTTCAATTACTTGAAAAATGAATGCTTCTTCTTTTTTCGAAAGGTGCAATGCTTCTGTAACTTCATAAGAAAAGTAAGTGTAACCGTCCATTTTTTCACTCAGGTTTGATTTGAGCAATAAATCAGGGTGAAAAAGCAAAGTCCATCCTTCTTTGCCTTCTAACTCTTCTTTTTTTGGTGAAGTAAAAACTTGACCCGGACTTGCAAAAATTAGTGTTCCTTCCTGAAAGTCGTAAGAGTTTTTACCATAACCCAAAGAACCACTTACCTTGTCTTTGTACATTATCGTGTACATTTCTGAAGTGAAACGAATTCCGAAAAGACTTTCGTCCATTTCGGGTTTGTTCATTGCTTCTTTTTCATTTATAAAACTGATCAAAGGGTGTTCTGGGGCAGGTAAACCCAAAATTTCGTGAAACTGTGATATGCTTTTTATTTTAAAAATATCATACATACTTTCTATTTTAAACCTACTAATTCTCTACTCATTTCAACAAGTTTTGTAGCAGTTTCCATATCGTGAGCATTTGGGTTAGGAGATTTCATTGGCCAACCGCCTTTTCTACATTCTTTATCACGATACAACACACTATGCTGACTGAAATATGCTCCTGAATGATTTGGGGCATCATCAGATAATAAACAATGTAGAGAGGTTTGAGCAGACTCCCAACTACTGTCACTAAAGTTTAAAGCTGTAAAAACTGGCTTTAAAATAGAAAAAGTAGCTTTCATAAAAGCATTTCCACCACTTCCAAAATTTGAGCGAGCCCAACCTGGGTGAATAGAATATGTAGTTATACCTGTTCCTTTTAGTCTTTCAGCTAATTCTTTTGCGTACAAAATAACTGCTACTTTCGCTTCTCCATAAGCAGCAAAATTGTTGTACTTTCTTTTTTTATAGTTTAAATCTTCTAAATGAACTTTTGGTCTGTTTTTCTTACTTCCTGCGTGAACAACAGAAGATACGATAGCCATTCGTGAGTTTGGCGTATTTTTTAAATCATCCAATAATAGTTCCGTCAATAGAAAATGTCCGAAGTAACTTGCTGACCAAGTATATTCAAATCCGTGCTTGGTATATTTTGGTTTGTTCTCCATATTCACCATACCTGCGTTACACATTAATCCATCAAGTTGCTTGTGTTTAGATTTGAACGCTTTAACAAATTCTCGAACTGATTCTAAGTCTGCTAAATCACATTTAATGACTTCACTTGTTCCTTTTATGTCTTTGAAATTCTTTCGTGCTTCTTCACCTGCATCAGGTCTTCTAACAGCCATCACCACGTGTGCTCCTTGTTTTACAAGTTGTTGAGCTGTTTCAAATCCAACTCCTGAGTTTGACCCTGTTACAATATAGGTTTTCCCATTTAAGTCTTTTGATAGTGTTTTCTCATCACACCATATTACATTTTTATTTGCCATAATATTTATATTTTGTTACAGCAAAGGTCAGTTCTTTAATATGGACAGATTTAACCATTTTACGGATTGTCTTAACCATTTTCCTGTTGGGTCGTTTTTTTTGCTTGCAGAGAACGTAGACTAAACAAATATCGGATAACCACTGCTATAATTTCCTAAACGAAGGGGAATGTAGATTATCATACCATATTTGTTGCTATACCATCATATTGGATAAATGATAACCACACAAAAAAAACCGCCTTGATCTCTCGGGGCGGCTTTAGGTATTATGTTCTTAAGTGACTAGTAAGGTTTTTAACCACGCGACACAGTCGCGCGGTAACGGAGTTTGTTGTCCAGCATCCAGCTTCCGGCTTCTAGTCTCCTAAAAACAGTATCGATTCTCCTCAATCATCTTCTGCGCTATTTTCTGACGCGCTTCTTTGGAATTGAAAGGGTCTACCTTAGAGAATCGCTTGATCCCCATTAGCATACCTCTTTGCTCATCGCCTTCAGCAAAGGCATTGATAGCGTCTTTACCCCATTTGTGAATGCGGTCGGCAGCATCGTAGATGTAGACTCTCATCATGGCTTCTTGCAGCTCTACATTCTTATCCATGCTCTTCATTTTTTCCACTCTCAATAGCATAGATTCTGTTACATAGGCTTCCATGGCAATATCGGCGATGTTCATGAGGATCTCCTGTTCCTTGGCTAGGGAAGTGGTGAGCTTCTTCGCTGCTGCTCCGGCAACTAATAATACAGCCTTTTTGAAATTCTCAATAGTTCGCTTCTCTGCAGCATAATCTCTACTATCATCCAGATCGAAATCCGGAATTTCCATCAATTCATCTGCTACCTTCTGAGCCGGTCCTAATAGATCCAACTCTCCTTGCATAGCTCTCTTGAGGATGATATCCACCGTAAGCATGCGGTTGATCTCATTGGTTCCTTCGAAGATCCGGTTGATACGTGCATCGCGATAAGCGCGCTCCATATCGGCCTCAGCCGAATAACCCATACCTCCATAGATCTGCACTCCTTCATCCACTACATAATCCAACATCTCAGAACCGTGCACCTTCAAAATGGCACATTCAGCGGCAAACTCTCGCAAGCCAGCCAGAGTAGCTGCTTGCTTGTCCATACCTTCAGCCTCTTTGCCTTTAATGGTGTCTTCGATATTCTGACTCAGCCTATACAAGGCAGATTCTGTAGCAAAAGCTCGGATAGCTTGTTCAGCCAACTTATAGCGGATGGCTCCGTACTTTGAAATGGCTCTGCCAAATTGCTCGCGATCGTTCGCATAATTGATCGAACGCGTAATCGCTGCCTTAGATGCACCCAAAGCGGCACCAGCCAATTTTGCTCTACCAATGTTCAAGATATTCAATGCGATCTTGAATCCCTCGCCGCGCTCGCCCAAGAGATTCTCTTTTGGAACTTTCACATCGTTGAAGAAGATCTGACGGGTAGAAGAGCCTTTGATTCCCATCTTATGCTCCTCCGGATTCATGGTAATGCCTTCATAGTCTTTTTCTACAATGAAAGCAGATAGATCCTCATCATCTTCGATCTTGGCAAAAACGGTTAGGATCTCAGCGAAACCACCATTGGTGATCCACATCTTCTGCCCATTCAGTATATAATGCTTTCCATCTTCAGAAGGAACAGCCTTTGACTTCCCAGAATTGGCATCTGAACCTGAACCCGGCTCGGTTAAGCAATAACAGCCTTTCCATTCGCCGCTAGCCAGCTTTGGAATGTATTTCTGCTTTTGCTCTTCATTACCGTAATAAAGTATAGGTAAGGTTCCAATTCCGGTATGGGCAGAGAGTGCCACAGCAAATGAATGTCCGGCACCGGTTACTTCTGCCGTTAGCATGGAAGTCACGAAGTTCTTTCCAAAACCACCAAGATCTTCCGGTACTGAAATTCCGCAAAGTCCCAATTCACCGGCTTTGGTCAATAGACTATACATTAGTCCATCTTCAAGTGCATCAATGCGATCAAGGTTTGGAAAGACTTCGGCATCTAGGAAGTCCTGACAGCTCTGTGCGATCATTCTCTGCTCTTCGTCGAACTCCTCCGGGATGAATATATCCTTGGAGTCGGTCTCTTTAATGAGGTATTCACCTCCTTTGATTGTCTTGCTCATCTTTATCTATTGTTTTATAGTAATTCAAATATTCCTGCGGCTCCTTGTCCGGTGCCCACACACATGGTCACCATGCCGTACTTGTTCTTTCTTCTGCGCATCTCATTCAACAATTGCACAGTCAATTTGGCTCCTGTACATCCCAAGGGGTGACCCAAGGCTATTGCGCCTCCATTTACATTCACGATATCAGGATTCAATCCCAATTCCCGAATTACAGCCAACGATTGTGAGGCAAAGGCCTCATTCAATTCGATCAGTTCAATATCGGATAGTTTCATTCCGGCCTGCTTAAGCGCTTGTGGAATGGCCTTCACCGGTCCAATTCCCATGATCTGTGGTTCCACACCCATGGCTGCATAAGTTACCAATCTGGCAATCGGTGTAAGGTTGTGCTCCTTCACCATCTCTTCAGAGGCTACCATCACAAAGGCGCCTCCATCTGAGGTTTGAGAAGAGTTTCCTGCGGTAACACTTCCGCCATCGGCGAAGACCGGACGAAGCTTGGCTAGTACTTCTTTGGAAGTATCTGCACGCGGACCTTCATCTGTGTCAAAGGTGTATGTTTTCTTTTTGGTTTTGCCTTCTGCATCCAAATAGGTCTGTTCCACTTCAATAGGCACGATCTCATCTTTGAAAACACCATTTTCAATGGCCTTCAATGCTTTTTGATGTGAATTGTAGGAGAACTTATCTTGATCTTCTCTGCTTACCTTGTATTTATTGGCTACTGCTTCTGCTGTTAAGCCCATTCCCCAATACCAAGTTGGATTTTCCTTGGCAACATTGGCGTTGGGCACAATGCGCCATCCTCCCATTGAAATGGGCGACATACTCTCAACTCCTCCGGCAATGATCATCTTGTTCATGCCATTCTTGATCTTTGAATCGGCAATGGCTATAGTCTCCAATCCGGAAGAGCAATAGCGATTTACCGTCATTCCGGGCACATCGATATTGTTCAATCCCATCAAAGAGATCAAGCGCCCCACATTCAGTCCTTGCTCGGCCTCTGGAGTGGCATTACCCACGATCACATCATCTATATGTGCAGATTCTATCGATGGATTGTCGGCCATCAATTTCTTGATCACCGTGGCGGCAATATCATCCGGACGAGTGAAGCGAAGGCTTCCTCTGGGCGCTTTGCCCACTGCTGAACGATATCCTGCTACTAAATAAGTTTCCATTTATCTTATGCTTTTAATTTCTCAATACTTTTCCTTTGGTCACCATGCTTTGCAGGCGCTCCAATGTCTTTTTCTTCATACACAGCTCCACGAAAGCCTTGCGTTCAAGCGATAGCAGATAATCCTCACTTACTTCCGTAATTTCAGATAGCTCTCCGCCGGCTAAAACATATCCCAGTTTTTCCGAGATCAATTGATCGTGTTCTGAAATGTAGTTTCCGGCCTGCATGGAGTTTGCACCCACGTAAACTAAGCCGAGTGCTTCTTTACCTAGCACTTTAATGTCTTTGCGTTTGATCGGCTGGGTGTAGCCTTTCTCTGCCAGCTCAATGGCAGCGGCTTTGGCTCGTTTCAATTGCAATTCGCGACTCACCACCACTTCATCAATTCCTTCTCTCAAATAGCCCAATTCAAAGGCTTCATAAGCTGAGGTAGCAACTTTTGCCTGCCCAATGGTTAGAAAACGCTCTCTAAATCGATTGGTACGGATGTCGCCTTCGGCCAGACTGTCGGAAAGTCGCAATGCGAATTCTTTGGATCCACCACCTCCGGGGATCACGCCTACACCAAATTCAACCAAGCCCATATAGGTTTCGGCATGGGCCACCACTTTATCGGCATGCATGCTAAGCTCGCAACCACCTCCTAAGGCCAATTGATGAGGAGCAACGATCACAGGAATTGAGGAGTAGCGTACTCGCATCATGGTGTTCTGGAATTGTTTGATGGCAAAACTGAGTTCGTCGAACTCTTGCTCTACTGCCATCATAAAGATCATGCCCACATTAGCTCCGGCAGAGAAATTCTGTCCGTCGTTATAGATTACCAATCCTTTATATTCCTGCTCGGCCAGGTCAATGGCTTTGTTAATGCCGTTGATCACATCCGGACCAATGGTATTCATCTTGGTATGGAATTCCAGATTCAGAATACCATCGCCAAGGTCAACGATGGTAGCTCCTTTATTCGACCATACCACATTCTCTTCTCGCAGATTGGCCAATACCAGACTGTTCTCTGAACCAGGAATAGCTTTGTATTCACCAGAAGGGATGTCGTAATATAATTTCTGACCTTTTTCGATCTTATAGAATGTCTCATGACCATTGGAAAGCATTTTGTCTACCCAATTTGCATAATCGACCTTCTTTACTTTCATTTGGGCAACAGCTTCTTTGATGCCTACAGCATCCCAACTTTCGAAAGGGCCCAGCTGCCAGCCGAAACCTGCTTTCACTCCATCATCAATACGGTAGAGTTCATCTGAGATCTCTGGAATACGATAAGAGATATAGCTGAAAAGGTCTAGGAAGGTCTTTTGATAGAAATCTCCTGCTTTACCGCTGGCATTGAAAAGTTTTTTGGTCTTTTTTGGAGGATCATCCAGACCTTTTACTTCGCCAATGATATCAAAGCGCACCTTTTCTTGCTCTACATAATCCAGCTTGTCTAGATCGAGCGACAGAATGTTTGAATTCCCTTCTTTGTCCTTTACCTTTTTATAGAATCCTTGTCCGCTCTTTGAACCCAACCAGCCATTCTCCACCATCTTGTTCACATAGTCGGGAATTTTGAAGGTCTCTTTATGCTCATCATCCGGACAGTTATCCGCTACCCCCTTGGCTACATGAACCAGGGTGTCTAGTCCAACCACATCACAAGTCCTGAAAGTGGCAGATTTCGGTCGGCCGAGTACTGGCCCCGTCAGTTTATCAACCTCTTCCACTTTTAATCCTAGTTCTTTTACCGTGTGGAAGAGCGACATGATCGAGAATACCCCAATACGGTTGGCAATAAAGGCCGGAGTGTCTTTACAAAGCACCGTTTTCTTACCCAAGAAGCGTTTTCCGTAATCCATAAGGAAGTCGACAATAGCTTGATCTGTATGCTTGGTTGGAATGATTTCCAGAAGCTCCAAATATCTTGGTGGGTTGAAGAAGTGTGTCCCCAAGAAATGTTTTTTAAAATCATCCGATCTACCTTCCAGCATCGAATTGATCGGAATGCCACTTGTATTCGTCGATATCAGCGTTCCAGACTTTCGGTGTTTTTCCACATTCTCGAAGACCTGCTGTTTGATATCCAAACGTTCTACCACCACTTCAATGATCCAATCTACTTCGGAGACCTTATGCAAATCATCCTCCATATTTCCCCTCTCAACTCTGTTTACAAAGCTCTTGCTGTAAAAGGGAGCCGGTTTCATTTTAGTGGCAGCTACAAAAGCTTCTTCCACAATTCGGTTGCGGACTTTCTTATCTTCCAATGTGAGTCCGGCAGCTTTTTCTTTTTCATTCAGCTCTCTGGGTACAATATCGACTAGAAGTACTTCTACACCAATATTGGCAAAATGGGCGGCAATTTGCGAACCCATTACTCCTGATCCCAGGACTGCTACTTTTTTAATTCTTCGCATCTTATTTGGCGATTTTTAAGTTTTTGTATTCTTCAGTTAATTCTCCAATATCCTGCATCACCGAAAAAAAGGAATTCAGTTTATTCTTATTTAAACGATCGATGATGTATTCGTTAAATTCCTTGACGACTTTCTTCGCCACTATTTTCTTTTCTCTTCCTTTATCTGTGAGGTGAATCCGAACTGATCGCTTGTCGTGTGCATCATCCTTTCTGCAGATCAGCTTTTCCTCTTCCATTTTCTTTAAGATTCTACTTAAGCTAGTAGCTTTCATCCCCATCATGGGAGCGATCTTGGTGGCGGGGGTTCCTTCCTTTTCGTGAATGTTCATCAGCACGAAGCCCGAGGTCTGACTGAGTTCATGCTGCTCTGCAATCTGAGCGTAAAAATTAGAAATGCATAGCCATGCACACTTGATATGGTAATCTACAGTTTCTTGAGGAGTCATAGTTTACCAAATATATTAAAATTTCTTAAAAACTATGCATGCATAATAAATTTGTGTGTATATTTGTACACAACAAGAGGTAGTAGACTTGTTAATTGGTTAGTAATTGAAGCAAAAAGGGAAGCATCCGCTTCCCTTTTTGTGATTCTAGACCTAGGTGTTTTTTCTAAGGCCGGTAACAGGCTTCGATCTCAGCTGCATACCTCTCCATGATCACTCGGCGTTTCACTTTCATGGTAGGAGTCATTTCTCCGGTATCAATTCCCCAAACACTTCCTGCTAGGATAATCTTTTTGACCTTTTCATACTGAGCAAATCCCTCATTGAAGGATTCAACATCCTTAAAGATCCTATCGAAAATACGCTGCTCCTTCACCATTTCAGAATCAGTTGTATACTCAATGCCTTTGCGTTTACACCATTCCTTAATGAAGTCGAATGCCGGTTGAATGATAGCAGCAGGATGTTTCTCACCCTCGCCAATTACCATGATCTGCTCGATGAATGAAGATTCTTTCATCTTATTTTCGATAATCTGAGGTGCTATATACTTTCCACCAGAGGTCTTGAAGGTCTCTTTTTTCCTTCCGGTGATCTTCAAATATTCACCTTCAACCATTTCTCCTAGATCACCAGTTTTAAACCAACCATCTTCGGTAAAGACTTCTTTGGTGGCTTCTTCATTCTTATAATAGCCCATCATCACATTCGGCCCTTTGACTTCGATCTCTCCATCAGCTGCAATTCTCACTTCTACATCATCCAGCGGACGACCTACTGTTCCAATTCGAACTCCGTCGTTCTCTTCACAGTTAACCGCAATTACGGGAGATGTCTCTGTTAGACCATAACCTTCCATAACCGGGATCTGAGCTGCCAAGAAAACTCTGGCCAATCGCGGCTGCAGAGCAGCAGCACCAGAAGCCACAGCCTTACAGTTACCACCCAAGGCCTCTCTCCATTTGCTAAAAATGATCTTATTGGCAATGCCCAATTTCCATTTATAGAAGCCACTCTTTCCTTTCACATCGTATTCTTGTCCAAGGGATAAAGCCCAGAAGAATAGGGCTCTTTTGATTCCTGTAAGTTCCTGACCTTTTGCTACGATCTTATCATATACCTTTTCCAACAATCTGGGAACAGCAGTAAATACCTCTGGCTTCACTTCCCTTAAGTTATCACCTATAGTATCCAATGACTCGGCAAAATAGATCGAAGTTCCCACATAGATATACATATAACTCACCATTCTTTCATACACATGACAAAGCGGTAAGAAGCTCAAGGATTTGGAGTTATTATCTACAGGCAATCTCTTTCGAGAAGAAAGTGAGTTGGAGACAAGATTCTTATGTGAAAGCATCACACCTTTTGGTCGGCCTGTTGTACCTGAAGTATAGATCAAAGTAGCTAGATCTTCTTCCTTTACAGAGTCCATGATTTCTTTGATTCGACCTCTATTCTTCTCCTTTCCGCTGGCCTTGAAATCAATCCAATGATCAGCGCCAGATAGCTTATCAATGGAATAAACACCTCCTAAAGTGGGAATATTAGCTTCAACCTCTTTTACTTTTTGAAATAGCTCATCATCAGCTACAAAGCAGAGCTTGCACTCTGCATCATTCATGATATATTGATAATCTTCTGAAGTAATGGTGGGATAGATTGGGACATTGATCATTCCAGCCATTAAAATTCCGAGATCGATAATATGCCATTCCGGTCTATTGTTAGAGATCAGTGCTACCTTATCACCTGGCTGTAAGCCCTTCTCAAGTAGTGCTGAGGCAATATCTTCGGCCTGCTCAATAAAGCTCTGTGTACTGGTTGGAACCCATTCTCCATTGATCTTAGCCGTTAAGGCATCAGCTTTAGGATAGTTATTAAGCTGATGAAAATGGAGGTCGAATATTCTTTTAATCATGTCCCTGAAGTTTGATTTGAGTAAATATATAAAGAAAATCAAGCATATTTCTAGCCAAGAGTGGTGATTGAAACTTTGAAATCTCAGATTATGCCTCTAATTTGCATGCTGTAGTCGAATTTAACAATCATGCTTATCTTTCGACTCTATAATCTAGCTCAACAGAGAGTGAATTGCTAGATTGAAAGTATTTATATTGTATCAGTATGGCTACTCTTGCTAGTATAGATGAGAAGAAGAAACTCTTTAAGCTTCCCTTCACAGAGGATGAGCTGGAGTATTGGGGTCCACTGAATCATACTTTTTGCAATTCATTCCTTACCATGGCCAACTCATTCTTCGAGAAATTTCTCGAAGGATTAGATATTAAAACGGTCAAAGCCGTATTTTCAGCCTTTGTTGAGCTCGTCCAGAATGTCTCTGAATATAATGAAGACAGACTCTCGCCAAATATTCCCGCTTCATATGTGAATGTTGGGATAAAAGATGGTCATGTGATGATCAAGACAGCTAATCAACTATTGGCTGAGGATGTGAAAGAGTTGAAGCTGAGGTTGGAGAATTTGGATGCCTACTCAGAGGAAGAATTGAAAGATCAATATAAAACTGCGCTCTTGAACAATAAGAGCCTGGGCTTAATAATGATCAAAAAGATGCAAAACGCCCATTTGAACTGGGAAATTCACGAACAAGATAATCAACATTGGCTGTTGGTTGAATTGAAGATAGATTATGGAAAAGCTTGAAATCGAACCTTTTCTCCAAACACCTGAGATCAATTTTGATCCAGACAGTGGTATAATGACCTTGTCAGGTAAATCGTATCCTGCAGATGCTATCGACTTCTATAGGCCAATAGTTGATTGGAGTAAGAAGTACTCAGAAAAACCCGCTGCAAATACCGAATTGATCTGCGAAATAGAGTATCTAAACTCAGCTTCTCAAAAACAATTGGTAGAGCTGATCCTGGCCTTCAGGCCGATCCATGAAAATGGTGGAAAATTTGTCGTGATCTGGAAATACGAAGAAGGCGACGATGATATACTTTCCGTTGGTGAGCTCATTGAGCACGAATTGGAAATACCTTTCAAATACGAAGAAGTCTAGTCTTCGGCCTCAAATACCATTTCTCCTCCAACGAAAGTGGCTGTAACTTTCGTTTCTAAGACTTTCTCAGCACTTGCTTGCATGATATCGGTATCCAAGATCACGAAATCTGCAAATTTGCCTTTCTCTAAAGAGCCTTTTTCTTCTTCTTCAAAGTTTGCGATCGCATTCCAAATGGTCATTCCTTTTAAGGCTTCTTCTCTGCTTAATGCATTTTCCATTTGAAAACCTCCTTCCGGGAATCCTTTCTCATCCATTCTAAAAACCGCAGCATAAAAAGTGCGAATAGGATCTATTCCCTCAACTGGGAAGTCGGTACCCAATGCTATTAAACCATTCTGCTCCAATAGATCCTTATAGGCATAAGCACCTTTGGCTCTTTCTTCTCCCAATCTATCCACCAACCAATACATATCAGAAGTGGCATGTGTAGGCTGAACCGAAGGGATCACATTATAATTTCTGAACATATCTAAGTCGCTAGGCTCAATAACTTGCGCATGTTCAATTCTCCAACGTTTATCATTGGAGCCTTCAAGAACTGTTGCGTAAATATTTAGCACCATTTCATTTGCCTGATCGCCAATGCAATGAGTGTTCATCTGAAAACCATGAGAATTCATTCTCCTGGCCTCTTCCATTAATTCTGCACTATCGGTAACCATCAAACCGCGATTCCCATGATCATCGTGATAATGATCTTTTAGATAAGCCCCTCTGGATCCCAATGCGCCATCTGCATAGAATTTGAAAGATCGAATGTTCAAACGCTCGCTTTTGAAAGGACCATTATTGAAGAATCTCACTTTGTTCTGTCCGGAAGGAGTAAGCATGGCATACACCCTCATCTTCAATTCTCCACTTTTATGCATTTCCTTCATAATTTCAACTGTGGCATTAGATGTTCCTGCATCTGATAAAGTGGTAAGGCCTGCTGCAAAGCAATTCTCTTCTGCGATCAACAATGCTTCTTTTGCTCTCTCATTGGTGAGCATGGGAAGCGCTGCTGCTACCCTTTCAACACCTCTGTCAATTAGTATACCTGTGAACTCTCCATCTTCTATGACCAATCTACCTCCCTCTACAGTGGTTTTTAGGTCGACTTCTGCCGCTTCAAAAGCTTTTGTGTTGGCGATCGCAGCATGTCCGTCGATGCGAGTCAGAAAGACCGGTCTATCTGGGAATAGACTATCCAAGCTGCGCTTATGCGGATATTCTTTCACTTCCCAATCATTTTGGTCCCAGCCTCTTCCAGTTAACCAGCCATCCGGATGTTCTTTTGCAAACTCAACACATCTTTGTAATACTTCATCCCATGACTTCGTTCCTACAAGATCAACTTCAAAAAAGCCCAATCCATAACCAAGAAAGTGGCAATGTCCATCGATGAAGCCGGGATAGACCGACTTCAATCCAGCATCAATTTTTTCAGCTGCACGATACTTATTGAGGATCTGATGTTCCGGACCGACTTCCAATATCTTCCCGTCCTTAACAGCCATGGCTTCTGCCTTAGAAAAGACACTATCAACTGTATAGATATTCGCATTGTGAATGATCAGATCAGCTTCAATAAGATTCTGACAAGCAGAGAAGGTCAATGCGAGAAGGAGAATGAGTGAGAATTTTAGACTAGTTGACTTCATGGCGAAAGAGTTGATGTTTCAGTTTATTGGTGTCGACAAAAGTAAATAAGAGAAGGATATAGAAGGGTAAAAGTGGACTTCTATATCTAAGCACTGCACCCATTACCGGAATGCTGCTGCCAATGATTATCGAGGCAAGAAGAATAAAGGAAATGAGCATGGTAATGAGTAATCGTTTATTGCCATTCGATCTTGCAAAAGGGATCAGAATGAAGGGTAGAACCAAATAGATGGTACTTTCAATAGCATTTATCAAACTGAAAAGACCAGCATCCCACATCATTATCGGTCTAATCCAAACATTGTAAATTGCTTCGGGCACTCCCATAATAAAGCCCCCAAAACCATCTATTGAATCTATAGGGAAGTAGGTGTTTGCCTCAATTTCCAATGCCAATTCAGTAAAGCGCTGCAATTGTTCATTCAAACTAGCTTCAAATGATGGCCAAAGAATCAGCATCGCGATAAGCAGAGAAAAGAAAGTGAGCAAAAGATTGAATCTGAGCTTCAAGCTATCTTTTGAGAGGTAGAGTAGAAGGGCAGGAGTAAAGCAGATTAGCAAATAGCTTTTTACCCAAATAGAAAGGCCTAACATCAGAAGAAAAAGAGGAATCAACCACCTATCCATAGAGTTTTTGAGTTTATAGATAGTGAACAGAAGCAAGCCAAAGGCAAAGAGAAAGATGCTCTCTTTCAACATTCCCGATGTCCATAATAATGAAGAAGGGGGTAAGATCAAGATGGCAAGTAGTAATCTAGAACCAAGATTGATCAGGGAACTGAAAAAATGGAATAGGGCAATGGAGCCAATAAAAGATAGAAAGGCGAAGAATAGTAGATGGAATAGGTAAAACCCCTGAGAGATATAAAGCAAGAAAAGGTTGACAAGGATCATAAGACGATTATCGTTTGGCAAAATATGCCATTGCTGATCCCAGTGCTGGGTGTCTTGCAGAATAGATATGGTCTCAGTACTTCTGTCATTCTCTTTTTGAAAAAGATCTCCAAGCTTACTGATCTGCCAATTCTCATCTTCAAAGATCAAGACTGCATCATCGTAATACTTGAAGATATCTGCCGAAGCACGATCTTGATAATAATAGCTGTAGATCAAGAAAAGAGCAATGGCACCAGCTAATTTCAGCAGGAAAGCAACACATAAAATAGAAGTGGATAGCTTGCTAGTCTTGAAAAATGGCAGCTTCAGAAAGGCTGTGTAAATAAGGGCTAGAAAGCCCAGACAAATGATGATTCCCCAAAGCATGTGGGTAAAGGTAAAATAAAGGTCTTTATTCAACTTATTTATTCGCAAATCAGCCTTTGGAGGCAAGGGAAAAGCTGTACTTTTGCAATTCATTTTAAAGACGCATTGACCTATGTCGACCACCACTGAGCAAAGCGCAGCAGACCTAAAAACTGCCCTTGAACTGGGACTTACAGAAGACGAATTCAATAAGATCAAAGAGATCCTTGGAAGGGATCCGAACTTCACAGAGCTGAGTATCTATTCGGTAATGTGGTCTGAGCACTGCTCGTACAAGAACTCGATCGTATGGTTGAAGAAACTGCCGAAGGATGGTCCGCATATGCTGGCAGAAGCCGGTGAAGAGAATGCCGGTTTGGTTGATATTGGAGATGGCTTGGCATGTGCTTTCAAGATCGAATCTCACAACCACCCATCAGCTCTTGAGCCTTATCAAGGTGCTGCAACCGGAGTTGGAGGTATCAATAGAGATATCTTTACCATGGGCGCTCGTCCGGTTGCTCAATTGAACTCTCTTCGTTTTGGCGATATCAAATCAGACCGTACAAAGTGGTTGTTGAAAGGAGTAGTAAAAGGAATTGGCGATTACGGAAACTCTTTTGGTATTCCGGTAATTGGCGGAGAGGTATTCTTCGATGAATGCTATAACACCAATCCATTGGTGAATGCAATGTCGGCCGGTATCATGGATGCCGACAAAATGATCTCTGCCACTTCTCACGGAGTGGGTAATCCAGTCTACATTGTTGGTTCTTCAACAGGTAAAGACGGAATTCACGGAGCGGCATTTGCCTCAAAAGACATTACTGAAGATTCTATGGACGACCTACCAGCTGTTCAGGTTGGTGATCCATTCCAAGAAAAATTATTGCTCGAAGCCAGCATGGAATTGGCCGATACTGATATCATCATCGGTATGCAGGATATGGGAGCCGCTGGTATTACTTGTTCATCCTGTGAGATGTCGGCCAAAGGTGAGCACGGTATGATCATCGATCTAGATAAAGTGCCTACTCGTCAGGATGGTATGTTGCCATTCGAGATCTTACTTTCTGAGTCACAGGAGCGTATGCTGGTAGTTGTGAAGAAAGGTAAAGAGGCCGAGTTAGAGCGTATTTTCGAAAAATGGGATCTGAATTGTAAGCAGATTGGTGAAGTTACAGCCGGCGGAATGATCGAGTACCATGCAAATGGAGAATTGGTTGCAAAAGTGCCTGCTGAGTCTTTGGTTCTTGGTGGAGGTGCTCCTGTTTATGAAAGAGAATACAAAGAAGCTGAATACTATAAACTGAATAAGGCTTTTGATATCAATTCAGTTGATCAGCCAAAAGATTATAAAGCGGTAGCTAAGCATTTGTACACTCACCCAAATATCGCTTCAAAGAAGTGGGTTTACGAGCAGTACGATAGCATGGTGGGTACGGTGAATATGAGTACCAATTATCCAACAGATGCGGGTATCGTGAACATCAAAGGAAGCAAAAAGGCGCTTTCATTCACTGTAGACTGCAACGCTCGTTATGTATATGCAGATCCTGAAGAGGGTTGTGCAATAGCGGTAGCAGAAGCTGCTAGAAATATTGTTTGTTCAGGCGGAGAGCCATCGGCAATTACAAACTGTCTGAACTTTGGTAATCCTTATAATCCTGAAGTTTACTGGCAGTTTGTCGGTGCCATCAAAGGGATGAAGAAATCTTGTGAGAAATTCAAGACTCCGGTTACAGGAGGTAATGTGAGTTTCTACAATCAGTCGCAGCAAGAAGGTAAAGATGTGCCAGTTTTCCCAACGCCAACTATTGGCATGATGGGTATAGTTCCGGATAAGGAGAAGATCTGTACACTAGCTTTCCAGAATGAAGGTGATGAGATCTATTTGATCGGAAAGTCAGTTAATGATATCTCTTCTTCTGAGTATTTGTACTCTTATTGTGGAGTAAAGAATTCTCCGGCTCCTCACTTTGATCTGGATGAAGAATTCAAATTGCAGGAAGCTATTAAGGATTTGATCGCCAAGTCTGTAGTCAATTCAGCTCATGATTGTGCTGATGGTGGATTGTTCATTGCTTTGCTTGAGGCGGGAATGCCTAACGGATTTGGATTTGAAGTGAAAACTGATGATTCAGTGCGTAAGGATGCCTTCCTATTCGGAGAAGCTCAGTCTAGAGTAGTAGTTTCTGTTTCTGCAGATAAGAAAGCTGAGATGGAGGCCCTATTGCAGAAGCACGGAGTTGAATTCTTCAATATGGGTAAAGTTGGCGGAAGTCAGATGCTTATCGATGGGGAGAATTTTGGTGAGCTTGCAGATGCTAAAGCGGCAAATGAGGTAGCTCTAGAGAATTACCTGAAGTAAAACTTATAGTCTTTTCTTGATCTCTTTGAGTTCTAGCAATTCTCTTTGTAGGATGCGGATCATTGACTCTATGTCATTGATTCTTTCATTGAGCTTTTGCTTTTTGCTCTGCTCCTTGATGTTGAGGTAGTCTTCTTTTCCCTCGCTGAAAAACCAAAAAAGATCGATGTTCAAAGCCTTGCAAAGGGATTCTAGGGTCTTGGTGTGGATATGATCGTGATTTTCAAGATTGTAGACATTCTGTCTGGTCATGCCGATCATATCGCTCAACTGCTGGACAGACATGCCCAACTCTTCTCTTCGCATTTTGATCTTGGCCCCAATATTCATCTCGATCTGGATTGATTTTCTTCTGTAATTGCTCAATTACAACATCAATACCGCACTTCTGTTCTCTGCTTCCCATTTTGAGTTGAAATGAGTAACTTAAATAGAGCAATTCAATTACAGCTTGAAAGCGAAGATCAATATCAAATCCTGGCCTGTAGAAGACCGTCCGCGAGAGAAATTCCTCAAGAAAGGAAAACAGGAATTAAGTCAGGCAGAACTCATTGCAATCCTAATAGGATCGGGCAATAGAGAGGAGTCGGCAGTGGAGCTTTCAAAGCGAATATTAGCGGCAGTTGATCATGATCTATCATCCTTGGCAATGATGACACATGAAGAGCTCTGCAGCTTCAATGGAATTGGAGAGGCAAAGGCTATCAGTATAGCTGCAGCCCTGGAGTTAGGAAAGCGAAGAAGAGAAGTTAGATCCAAAGAAAAGGAGATGATCACTTCATCCCAATCTGCATTCGAATGCATTGCACCACAACTTTTAGATCTGCCACATGAAGAATTTTGGATCATACTACTCAATCGGGCTAACCGATTCATCGAAATTCACAATGTGAGCAAAGGCGGAGTAAGCGGAACGGTGGCAGATGCCAAATTGATCTTTAAAGCCGCTCTCAATAAATTGGCGAGCTCCATAATTCTTTGTCATAATCACCCTTCAGGCAACCTTAAACCTTCACGAGCCGACCTGCAACTCACTGAAAAGTTGGTAAAAGGGGGAAAGAACCTGGATATTGCTGTGCTAGACCACCTTATCCTTGGAAATAACTCCTATTTTAGCTTTGCCGACGAAGGTTTGATCTAATGATCCTGATATACCTAGCCAAAACAAATCCGCGAAATCGCTACATCTTCAAAGTAGTTCTGGGCCATTATTTTGGACTGGAAGAGTTCAAGCTTGTAGATGATGAGAAAGAATATCTAGCATATGAAGGGCCTAAATTCTCTTATTCTTCAAAGCGAATTGACGATGGAATTCATTTTCATGCTTCCGGTCTTCTAGATCAGCGAGGTATTAAAAAGCAGGAGATAGAGTTTGGAGAACATCAAGGAGTTCCTACCCTTTTTCATCATAAGGAAGACGCTAGCATACCTTATGATCCCTTCTCAGCTTCTTTCTTCATGTTGACGAGATATGAGGAGTACTTACCCTATTTAAGTGATCAGTATGATAGATTCAATGCTGAAGATAGCTTGGCCAAAGAGAGAGGGTTCTTACAAACAGCTGTAGTTGATCGTTGGCTGATCCAGATCAGAGAATTACTGAAATCAAAATATCCCAACTTAAGCTTCAAAAAATACCAGTATCGCTATTTGCTTACCCTCGATATTGATAATGCCTATGCCTACAAAGAGAAGGGTTTGGTTAGAAATATAGGGGCCTTCATTAGAAATCTGATCAATACTGACTTCCAGGAAATAAAACTTCAGATTCAGGTGCTGCTCAGAAAGAAGAACGATCCTTTCGATAGCTATAATTATCTGAAGAACATTCAAAAGCGATACAATCTCAGACCTATCTACTTCTTCCTTCTGGCAGATTATGGCTTGAACGATAAGAACATCTTCTATCAGAACAGGCACTTTCAATCGCTCATCAAATCAATAGCCGATTATGCAGAAGTAGGTATTCACCCTTCCTTCGGATCCAACTACAAGCACAACAAGCTAGGGGATGAGATCAATAGGTTAGAAAGGATCACCAAAAGGGATATACATAAGAGTAGACAGCATTTCTTGAAACTTCACCTTCCCGATACTTACAGAAGATTGGTAGAAGCGGATATACATGATGATTATACAATGGGTTATGCGTCTGAATTGGGTTTTAGAGCAGGAGCAGCTTTTGCTTATCCGTTCTATGATCTTAATGAAGAAGTAGAGTTGAAATTGATGGTTAATCCGTTCATGGTAATGGATGCCACCCTGAAATACTATCTTAAGGTGGAAGGAGAAAAGGCATTTGACCAGATAAAACCGATTATAGACGAATGCAAGGCTGTAAATGGGATTTTTGCGAGTCTTTGGCACAATGAAAGTCTTGGTGAAAGCAAAGAGTGGGAAGGTTGGCGCGAATTGTTCGAAAAGATGAATGATTATGCCACTGAGAATGGTCAGTCTATGTGAAAAGAATAATTTTACTTTATAATTGACAGCTATGGCGAAGGTTTGTATTCTTAATGAGGAAAAGCCCTCTGTTTTCAATCATATTATAGCAGAGATCCGCGATGAGAAGATCCAAAAGGATCGCATGCGTTTTCGTAGGAATCTGGAGAGGTGTGGTGAGATCATGGCCTATGAGATATCTAAGGAATTAAGTTATCAGAAAGTAGAGGTAAAGACTCCTTTGGGGATGTCTGAGGATATGAAGATCCAACAACAGCCTGTATTAATAACTATCCTTAGAGCCGGATTGCCTTTGCATCAAGGTTTGTTGAATGTCTTGGATCATGCGGAAAATGGCTATATCTCGGCCTTTCGCAAGCATCATAAGGATGGTAGTTTTGATATAGAGATGGAGTACTTTGCTTGTCCAAGTCTCGAGGGAAAAGACATCATTATATCTGACCCTATGTTGGCTAGTGGTTCATCTATGATACTTGCTTATAAAGCTCTATTCGCCAAAGGAAAGCCTCGTCATTGTCATATCGTTTCCCTTATTGCCAGCTCTGAAGGTCTGGAAAATGTGAAAAGCAATGTATCAGAGAACACAAGCATTTGGATAGGTGCCTTGGATCATGAAATGACTGCTCAATCTTATATAGTTCCAGGTCTTGGAGATGCCGGCGATTTGGCCTTTGGAGCCAAAGAATAGTATGACAGAATTCTTTAAAATTACCGGTCTTCTTCTATTCAGTGCTTTGAAATTCTTTTTGGCACCTGCAACTGTATTGATCAGTGGTTACGATATCTGGGAAACCATTTTGATCACTTCAATTGGCGGAGTTGGTGGCTTTCTGACATTTTATTTTTTTGGCTCGCTATTCTATAAGAAGTATCGAGAGTTCTTTCCTCCAAAACGGAAGAGGATATTCACTCCCAGGAAACGAAAGATGGTGAAGTACAAGAATAAATATGGATTCTGGGGTTTGGCCATACTCACTCCAGTCTTATTTGGCATACCATTGGGGTCTTTGGTTGCTGCAGCTTTTTTCCCTGAGAAAGGGCGAACTATTGGCGTATTCGTGAGTTCCATTATAGTCTGGAGCATATTGATCAGCCTTCAATGTGCGTATCTGAAAAGCATATGGTAAAGTACAATCACATATTTTTTGATCTGGATCGCACCATTTGGGACTTCGAGAAGAATTCGGAGGAGACCATCTTGGAGTTGCTGGCAGAATTTGGATTGGACAAGAAGGGTAGACTCACTGAATCCGACTTTATCAAAACCTATAAAGCTATCAATCACGGTCTGTGGGTGGAGTATCGTTCTGGAAAGATCAGTAAACAGCAATTGAGAGAGGCTAGATTCTATCGCAGTATGTTAAAGTACAAGATCGATGAGCCGGAATTGGCCCTGCGTTTTAATGATGCTTATGTGAGCCGATGTTCAAGTAAGACTCACTTACTTCCCCATTCAAGGGAAATATTGGATTACTTGGCCAAATCCTACATTCTCCATATTATTACTAATGGCTTTAAGGAAGCGCAGCACTTGAAAATTGAGAAAAGTGGTATTCGTCCGTATTTCAGTGAAGTGATCGTTGGCGATGAGGTGGGCATTAATAAGCCGGATCCGCGTATCTTTCATCATGCATTTGAAAGCTCAACGGCTGCACCTGAGGAGAGTATAATGATTGGAGATGATTTTGAAGCCGATATAATGGGAGCCAAGGAGGTGGGAATGGATCAGATCTATTTCCAACCAAATGGCGTAAAAGATCAGAACAAAATAGCTACCTATACGGTATCACATCTGGAAGAATTAAAGGATATCTTGTAAATGGAAATTGAAGAAGGAATAGCAGAGGAGAAGAATTCTACCAATTGGCTGCCCAAAGAGCGACCTAATTTTATTTTTGGTCCTTGTAGTGCCGAGAGTCCGGAACAGTTGAGAAAAACTGCTAGTCAGATTGCTGAACACTACCCCAATGCCATATTTAGAGCCGGGGTTTGGAAACCTAGAACTAGACCCAATTCATTTGAAGGGGTAGGGAAGGAAGGACTAGAATGGTTGAGTGATATTGGAAATGAATTCGGCCTTAAGACGGCCACCGAAGTAGCCCAGCCAGAACACGTAGAAGCCAGTTTGAAGGCGGGAATAGACATACTTTGGATAGGTGCAAGAACTACTGCAAGTCCTTTTTCTGTGCAGGCTTTGGCCGATGCCCTTAAGGGTGTGGATGTGCCTGTTTTTGTGAAGAATCCTCTTCATCCCGACTTATCCCTTTGGATTGGTGCCATAGAACGTTTGCTTTCTTCGGGCAATGAGAAGGTCGGTGCCATCCACCGTGGTTTTTATCTAGCTGATAATAAGAATTATAGGAATTATCCACATTGGGATTTGGCAGTGCAGCTAAAAGCCAAGTACCCTTCTATGCCTTTGATCTCAGATATCAGTCATATGGCTGGTAAACCTTCATTGCTTCCTCAGCTGGCGCAGAAGGCTATGAATTTGGATATGGATGGTTTGTTGATCGAGACCCATTACGATCCAGCTATAGCATTAAGCGATGCCGAGCAACAGATCAATCCTGCTCAATTGAAAGAACTCATAGATGGAGTGACTTTCAAGTCGGCCTCATCAGAGAATCAGGAGTTTCGCAATAAACTGGATCTTCTTAGAGCTAAGATCGATAAGATCGATGAAGAATTGGTCGATAAACTGGCTGTGAGAATGGGAATTGCAGAGGAGATCGGGATCTATAAGAAGCAGAACAAAGTGACCATTCTTCAGCTGGAAAGATGGCAACAGATCATGAAGCAAGTTCAATCTCAAGCGGAACTATTGGGCTTAAGCGAAGGCTTTATTGAAAAGCTGTACAATGCAATTCATGAAGAGTCGATAAGAATTCAGACCGACAGCAAAGAAGATTCTGCTAGCTAAATTTGGCGATCACCGTCTTTCCACCAACCACTTTTTGATCGATATCCACTTCGATCTTGGCGTCGAGAGGTAACATGAGGTCAACTCTAGAGCCGAACTTGATGAAGCCACACTCAGATCCCTGCTCTACCTTTTCACCTTCTTTACCATAAAAGACAATTCTTCTGGCTAGTGCGCCGGCTATTTGTCGGAATAGAACAGTGCGCTGCTTATTGTCTTCTACAACTACAGTTGTTCTTTCGTTATCCGTAGATGACTTTGGATGCCATGCTACCAGGTACTTTCCGGGATGATATTTATAGTATTTTAAATTTCCTCCAATAGGGTAGCGGTTGTTGTGCACATTCAAAGGCGACATGAATATGGAGATCTGTCGGCGCTTCTCATTGAGGTACTCAGTCTCTTCAGTCTCTTCGATCACTACCACCTTCCCATCACATGGAGAAAGAACTACATTCTCATCCTGACTAATGCTTCTATTTGGAGAGCGAAAGAATTGAATGATCATGATGAGCAAAAAGGCAGATATGGCAATTGCCAAAGGCATTGCAATGGCATAATCGCTTAACAAATAATGACTTATTGCAATTAGAAGTCCCGAAAATATCGAGATCAGGATCAATGTGGGATAACCTTCTTTGTGAAATTTCATCTGAATCTTTCGCTTAGCAATTATAAAGATATTTCCTTGCCATTTAGACTCTTAGTTATGTAAAAGACTTAACAGTCGCAGAAAAAAGTAGACCATTGGTGCTGAAATAAAGATGCCGTCAAAACGATCCAATACTCCGCCATGGCCTGGTAATAGCTTTCCTGAGTCTTTGATATTCAGACTGCGTTTAAACATCGACTCTACAAGATCACCCCAAGAACCAAAAAGTATAATGATCAGTCCCATGCTCATCCATAACCACCATCCATATAGCGGGAATAAAAGAGAGTTTACATATGATACGATCAAGGCCAATACAGCTCCACCTATGCTTCCTTCCCAAGTCTTCTTTGGAGAAATTGAAGGGAATAATTTGTTTTTGCCAAGTTTGCTGCCAATAAGATAAGCACCAGTGTCATTCGCCCATAGTACAAAGAAATAGGCCATCAATGGCTCATAGTGATAAGTCTCTCCGAATTTGTATGGACTAAAATAAGCGAGCTCGTGAAGCAGGGTAATTGGAACTGCTATATAGATCACTCCCAATATGGTTGTGGCAATATTGGGGATAGGTAATGGGCGCTTTCGGTATAACTCAATTACGAAGATCAAAAAGATCACCGGAATCAGGAAATAGAAGCTGCTTATCCGTAAATCATCTTGTGTAACTAGAGCAGAAATTGTGAAAAATCCCAGTCCGCCTATTATTCCAAAT
This sequence comes from Flavobacteriales bacterium, assembly GCA_002706365.1. Taxonomy (GTDB): domain Bacteria; phylum Bacteroidota; class Bacteroidia; order Flavobacteriales_E; family Vicingaceae; genus UBA1494. Next base: position 33,748 of record PALM01000039.1, read on the forward strand.
AGCTTTAATGGCTTTACATCACTAGGTTTAAAGAAATTGTAGAATTCACGCTGACAAAGCAGGATCATTACAAAAAAGAGAATTGCCGCGGCAAAATTGCTTTGTATGATTGCTCCAAGTAGAACAATTACAAATAATACACTGGTTAGTACTCTTTCAGAGAAATTGTTCACTGCAGTCCTTTCTCGATTAGGTGTTTGGCCTTCATCACCTGCTGGGTTTGCACATAAAGTTCAATTTCCCCATTTGAAAGGTGTGTATGCATTGAATCTGTTTTATTGATAACGAAGGTCTTTATTGATTCTGATTCCAATAAGTCCCTTACGATCTCAACTAAATGGATCGCCTGAGTGCCGTAGATTTTTACCCAGTTCTGAGACATGGGCTAAAGTTAGCAGATTTCTAGCTTTCTTTATCGTCGGTGGCTTTCGTTTCTTCTTCCTCTTTTTTTGAATCTTCTTCCTTTTGCTCAGAACTCACAACTGTTGGCTTCTTAGCACTTCCATTCTTCTTTTCTTGCTTGAGGTTCTCTTCTAGCAATTCATCAGATCTGCTCTTGTCGTTATAGGCTCTTTTACCAAAGATCTTTTCCAAATCATCTTTAAAAATGACCTCTTTTTCAAGTAGAAGTTCAGCCAATTTGGTGAGTTGTTCCTTATGATCCTTTAAGATGTTCTTTGTGCGAGTATAGGCTTCTTCAACCATTTTGCTCACCTCTTCATCTATCAATTGGCCAGTTTTCTCACTATATGGCTTTTGGAAATTATAGTCGCTCTGTCCACTGGAATCATAGAATGAGATGTTTCCAACCTTTTCGTTCAATCCATACATGGAAACCATGGCGTAAGCTTGCTTGGTGATCTTTTCCAGATCGCTCAATGCACCGGTAGAAACTTTGCCAAAGATGATATCTTCTGCGGCTCTACCACCTAAGGCGGCACACATTTCATCTAGCATCTGTTCTTTGGTAGTGATCTGACGCTCTTCCGGCAGATACCAGGCTGCTCCTAAAGACCTTCCTCTAGGCACAATGGTTACTTTAACCAAAGGAGAAGCATAGCGAGTTAACCAACTCACTGCTGCATGACCAGCTTCATGGTAGGCAATTACTTTCTTTTCATCTGCAGTAATGATCTTGTTCTTCTTCTCCAATCCGCCAATCACACGATCAACTGCATCTAGGAAATCTTGTTGAGATATTTTCTTCTTCTTTTTACGTGCAGCGATCAATGCAGCTTCGTTACAAATATTGGCAATATCAGCTCCAGAGAAACCAGGAGTTTGTTTACCCAGAAATTGAATATCAACGCTTGTGTCGACCTTCAGCGGACGAACATGCACTTTGAAGATCTCAATTCTCTCATTCAAGTCAGGCAAGTCTACTGAGATCTGACGATCGAATCTACCAGGACGAAGCAATGCTCTATCTAGCACTTCAGCACGGTTAGTGGCAGCCAATAAGATCACACCGCTATTGGTTCCAAAACCATCCATTTCTGTAAGTAATTGGTTTAAGGTATTCTCTCTTTCGTCATTGCCACCTTGAGACATTCCTTTACCTCTTGCTCTACCAATTGCATCGATCTCATCTATAAAAACTATTGCGGGAGCTTTTTCCTTAGCTTGTTTGAAGAGATCTCTAACTCTGGAAGCACCAACACCTACAAACATCTCTACGAAATCGGAACCTGAAAGGCTGAAGAAAGGGACTTGGGCTTCTCCAGCTACTGCTTTAGCCAAAAGGGTCTTACCTGTACCAGGAGGGCCTACTAAAAGTGCTCCTTTTGGAATCTTTGCGCCCAGTTCCGTATATCGTTTTGGATTCTTGAGGAATTCAACGATCTCTTCAATCTCTACTTTAGCCTCTTCTAATCCGGCCACATCATCAAAAGAGATATTTACGTTCTTCTCCTTATCGAATAGGGTGGCTTTAGATTTTCCAATATTGAAGATCTGTGCTCCCGGTCCGCCTGTTCCACCTGACATTCTTCTCATGATGAAGATCCAGAAACCGATCAATATTGCAATCGGCAATAACCAACCGATCAATTCACCTGTCCAGTTACTTCTACTCTCGTATTCAGGATAAATGCGATTATCTTCAGACATGCTTTCCTGTACACGATTCAAATCGGCATTGAATTGATCAATAGTACCTATTTTCAAATAGTAGTGAGGACCTCTGCTTGAAACTGAGCCAAAGCCTTCTTGTCTTACTTCTTTGTATTTCTCTTGTTGAAGCGCATCTTGTTTGATGTAGATCTCAGCCATGGCTTCATTTCCGGTAGTCACTACCACAATGCGCTCTACTTCTCCTGCTTTAAGCATCTCATCGGCAAATTTGCTCCAGGTGACTTTCTTATCGCCACCGCCGAGAGAAAATAGATTAAGACCTATGAGCAATACACCAATAATGGCGTAGATCCAATAGAAGTTAAAACTTTTCTTAGGACCATTCGGTCCCTTGCCTCCTCCCTTAGGAGATGTAGGACCTGTATTTTTATTTTGAGGATTCTTTTTCTTTGTTGCCATTCTCTAATAATCTGCTGAAATCTCTGTCACTTTCGCATCTGCCCAAAGACCTTCAAGGTCGAAATGAGGACGCGTTTCTCTATTAAAAATGTGGGCTACCACATTCACATAATCCAACAACACCCATTCTGAATTTGTTGTGCCTTCTACATGCCAGGGTTTTTCCCCGCACTCTTTACGAACTACATCTTCTATGGAGTCTTTTATGGCATCGATTTGAGTAGAAGAATTGGCCTCACAGATCACGAAATAATCCGTAATTGCTCCATCCAATCCCTTAAGGTCTAACTTAACGATCTTCTCTCCCTTCTTTTCTTTGATGCCTTCGACGATAATGTCTGTCAAATCGTCGGATTTTAATTGCTTTATTTTTTTCCCCATTACTAATTTAGGCGATATTATACAAAAGTACTGAAATCAAGAGCGATTAAACTCCCAGTTGTCCTAACTTCCATAGAATTTATATGCACGCCAGCGACATAGATTTTCGTATTCAATTTTTTGATCGATTACCCTCGTCCAATATTCATGCCCAAGAATTGAATAAAAAGGGAGAAATGAGGCATGGGGATGTGATCTTGACTGATTATCAACTAAAAGGCAAAGGACAGAAGTCGGCCAGATGGGACTCTAAACCCAAAGAGAACCTGCTTTTTAGCCTTTTTCTCACGCTAGAGATTCCCACAGAAAGTCTTTTTCAATTGAACAAAATGGCATCCCTTGCCATTGCTGATCTGCTTGACAATTTGGCAGTGGCTGATGTGGCGGTAAAATGGCCCAATGATATTTTGGCAAAGAAGCGCAAGATCTGTGGCATTTTGATTGAGAATAGCATTCAAGGCAATACGGCCAATCATAGTGTAATTGGAGTGGGATTGAATGTGAATCAAATTCAATTTCCAGGCTTTGATCGCCAAGCTACATCCTTAAAAATGGAGCTGGGTAAAGACATGGATCGGAAAATTCTTCTAGAAGATCTACTTCAATCTTTCAATACGAGAATAAACCAATTAGCAAGAAATGCCGATCAATTGAATCGGGATTATCATAATTTGCTATATGGTAGAGGTCGCTTTATGAACTTTGAAAGCGAAGGCAATCAGTTCCAGGGAAAAGTAAAAGGTGTGGACCACTCAGGTACCCTTATTATTGAAAAGGGCGAAGAGGAGTTGCAGTTCAATGTGAAGGAACTGAAATTCTTGGATTAAAGCTTTAGTTCAGCCGCTTTATCTACTAACATATTGAAGAAGTTCTTCAAGGGTTTTTCCACCATCATCTTCATGAAAGGGTTGATATCACCTTCAAAATGGATCTGAGCATTGGTTTCATCTGCCGAAACTTCCTCCAAATTGATCTTTAAGTTGAAGTTGAACGGCACCTTTCCAAATGAGCTCAATTTGATCCAATCAGGATTTTGACTTTCTTCTCTTTTTAGTCCAATTCTAGCCATTCCCTTAATGGTAAATTCGCATTGGTCTTCGCTAGATTCCCACTTTTCGATCTTGTCGGATGGCATCAATTTCTCAAAGTTGTTCATATTGAAGAGGAAGTCAAAAAGCTTATTGATCGCATTCTTACTCAGCTTCTTCTCAGTATCGATAATTGTCATAGTCTACTATTTCCAGTTTGCAGGATCCTTTTTCCAATCCTTCAATGAATTTACGTCTTCTTCGCCAATATATCCTCTTTCAAGAGCCTCTTCGATCAAATGATCGTAATCAGATAGACAATGAAGTTCGCAATTGTATTCCTCAAAGTTAGCTTTAGCAAGATCAAAACCATAGGTGAAGATCGCTACCATACCCAAGACTTCTAGTCCGGATGCTCTCAAGGCTTCAACCGCTTTCAAGCTGCTCATTCCCGTGGAAACTAGGTCTTCAATGACCACTACTTTTTGACCGCTTTCTGCAACTCCTTCAATTTGATTTTGAAGTCCGTGTCCTTTGCTACTAGAACGCACATAAATGAATGGCAGATCCAATTCTTGAGCTACCAATGCTCCTTGGGCAATTCCCCCAGTAGCTACACCGGCAATTACATCTGCATCTGCAAAATGTTTGCGGATCACTTCGGAGTATTGTTTTCGGATATAAGTGCGTATCTCAGGATAGGATAATGTTTTCCTGTTATCACAATATATTGGTGACTGCCAGCCGGAAGCCCAATTGAAGGGCTGTTGCTTATTCAGTTTTATGGCCTTAATTTGCAGTAGGGATTCGGCTACTTTTCTAGCCGTTTCAGAGCTTACTTTCATCGGCGCAAATGTATAAAGTTTTTATCAATGAACACTTGCTCAGACTACAGTCTGAAGCCCCGGAATTTGACCTTGAGAATTCGGAATTCGCAGTTTATGAAGCTGCTGAGAACGAAATTCAACTCATAGTGGAAAGCTTATTCAACGAAAAGGAATCCATTCGGATGTTTCTGATATACAAGAATCTCAATGCAGGCTGGACTAAGTTTCAGAAGGTATTTAAGATCATTGATGCTGCCGGGGGAGTTGTTAGCAATAAGAATGATGAACGTTTATTCATTCATCGTTTGGGTAAATGGGATTTACCTAAAGGTAAAATGGAGGCAGGTGAGAGTCCTGAAGAGGCAGCAATAAGGGAAGTGGAAGAGGAGTGCGGCTTAAAGGATCTAGAAATCACAGCAAGCTTACCTACAACATATCATATGTATAAGTTGGGGTCAGATACTATCTTAAAACGAACCTATTGGTTTAAGATGAAAGCCAACGGTAAGATTGATATTAAACCTCAAACTGAAGAAGGAATCACCGAAGTGGCCTGGATCTCAGATAATGAGTTAGACAGGGTAAGAGAAAATACCTATAAGAGCTTAATTGAGCTAGTCTGATGATTTGCAATTCATTATAGCTTTTCGCAGGCTCTCATTGCTATCATTTCCCGCTACTGCTATGTGATAGTTGAAATACTTGGTAGCCGTTTTGCAATCTCCTAGCTTTATATAAGCCCAACTCAACAGTTCTGAAGTCTCGGCATTTTTAGATTCCAACTTATATGAGCTTTGAAGTAGTTCAATAGATTTTTCTAAATATTCTTTTAGCTCTTCCTGGGCATAGCGATCTTGAAAATTCTTTCCTAGAGCATTGAGCAACATGGTGTTCTTTTCACTAATAAACAGGCCTTCTCTATAGTACTTTTCCGCTAGATCATAGTCGCCAAACTCACTATATACCCTTCCAAAACCCCAAAATACATTTGCATTTGAGCTATCTAATAGGTAGGCATTGTTGAAGTTATTCATCGCTTCTTTTAGATCGGTCTTTAAAAGTTCATAGCCCCTTTTAACCATAGTGTCTGAGGCCTCTCTTGCAGAAGAGTACTCTTTCATGGTTTTCTTCACATAAGCACGTTCCGATTCAATCTGGTCTATCGATTTGGTTGTAGAACCGAGCTTTGGCAATAAGCGCTTATTGAATTTGGCTTCTCTCTGAAATAGCTCGTAGTCTTTATTCTGGGCGGAGATAGTACCAAGAAGGAGTATAAGTATGAATGAAAGCAAGGTTTTCATAATGCTAGGATTAATGGAAATCAAGTGAAAAATAGCAATTTTTATAGAAGTCTGATTATCAGACTTCAAATCTTATAAAAACTATTTGGTTGAAATCATCCACTTCGGATTTCTAGATGCAATCTCTTTGTAAATCTGGCAGTTCTCATCATGAGCCCCGGGAAGATATGAGCTGCTCATTAAGAATTCATTGCAGATCTCACCACCGGTGAAATTAAAATGCTTTTTGAACAGTTTTACCCAGTCGGCAAGCTCATATCCAATATGTTGATCCAAGAATGCCTCAAAACTCCCATGTTCTTTTTGCAAGTCTAAGATTGCTTTTGCGTTATGGATTGCTGCTCCTACTTTTAGACGGTTTCTAATGATCCCACTATCATTTAGCAGGCGATCAATGTCTTTTTCAGTGTAATTAGCAACCTTCTCAATTGAGAAATTCGAATATGCATTCTTAAAATTCTCCTGCTTCTTTAGAATGGTAATCCAGGATAAGCCCGCCTGATTGATCTCTAGTAAGAGCCTCCCGAATAGTTCATCATCCGATCCAATTGGAAAGCCATATTCTTTGTCGTGATAGAGCCTATGAGGATGATCTTCCTCTAAACTCATGGATAGCTTACAATATGGATGAGTGATCTGTGACAATGTCAATTTGGGAAATGATCTATTCTTAAGTAATTCACTTCTATGCCTTTAATGGCATCTGATAGGCCTTTTAGTTTTAATTTCTTAGCATCAACCTCTACTTCCCATTCTAATTCTTCTCCTCCCACAATGGTGAGTAGTATAGGTCTATGTGCATTTAAATTCCACAATCCTCCACTTCTGCTTCCGTCTTTCCAAGATCGAATATTGCGATCCCAGCGAAAGAAAATGTGATCAGCAACTTTTGGGCTTTCAATTGAGTCAGTTTGAAGTTCCCACATTCCAACGAGGTAATCTTGAGGCGCCATGGGTATTTCATCAATTCGACTGGCCATTACCATTACTATCATTCCTTCTTCTTCTCTTGTCCAGATCATTGAATGTTCACTGATCTCCACATGGAATGCTCCATAATTGTCTGCAATTTTCAAACTATCATAGAATGATAAACTGTCTATTTTCTTATTCCATTCATAGGTCCCACTAGAACTTTGCAACCAACCATTTCCAGATCTGAATGTTTCATCATCTTTAAGCTCAAACCATTTACCTACTGGTGTCATTTCATCATTTCCTGCAACTACTTTATCAACTATCCACATGCCTTCAATATCATGTTGTGCTTGCAAAGGGATAATAATAAGTAAGAATACATTTATGATTAAGATCTTGAATATCAATAAGGAATAGGCTCGCATAGATTTCTTATTTATTTTAGATTTTGAAAATGGGACAAGACAATAATAGTAAAAAGTTTGGCAGAAGATATCTGATCTATGCTATTCTAATAGCAAGTGCAGCAGCACTTAGCTTTCTTTATATAGATCTTTTAGATGTTGAAGAAACCCTTGTAAAAGAGGAGTTTGAATATCATGAGAAGAGGGTTTTAGATGATATGGATGATTTCTTTCGTCCTATCAATCAAGAATTCAATTTTATGGTTGAGTTGATGGTCCTAGAGGGTTTTGATCTATCCGATAGTATGGCCTTTATTCCTCGTTTCATACCACTACTTAAGAGTTCTAAGGCAATTTCCTCTGTAATGCTAGCTGATGAGGAAGGTAATGAGCAAATGCTTTTGAAGATGGAGAGGTGATGGAACAAGCCTTTAATCAGGAAAGTATCAAGCTTCAAAAAGGCGATTGCCTATATATGTTCAGTGATGGCTATGCAGATCAATTTGGAGGTCCAAAGGGTAAGAAATTCATGTATGGAAAACTCAAAAAGTATCTGCTGGAAATCCATCAAAAAGAGATGAACGACCAAAAAGAGCTACTTTATCAGACATTCCAAGACTGGAAAGGGGAGGAGGCTCAAGTTGATGATGTGATCATCATCGGAATAAGAGTCTAGACTAGCTTAGTCCTTCGTCTTGCAAGTACTCAGTCCGAAAGGGGCGTAAAGCGGACAAAAGCTTATAAAAGAAGTCAGCAAGAAGATTGCAGCTAGCACCAGCAATACAATTCCCAAAGTTCCACTAATAGTGCCAGTGAAATACAATGCTGCAATTACTGCTGCTACAATTGCGCGAATGACCCTGTCGGCCGATCCCATATTCTTTTTCATATTCTACAAATTAAGTTATGCTGCGAACTAAAAGAACCATTAAGCTGATTACTCCTATACATAGCACACAGACTCCGATAAATTTAATCACTTTCTTGTTCATACCTATTTGATTAATTAGCATTTGATTGTACTTTTTTCCCTTTATTCCAGAATAGGAATAGTGCTGCAATAAAGATGATGAGCAACATCAGGTTTACTCCAGACTCTTTCAACCAAAGCACAAATGACTCTAGATTCGTCCTGGCCCATAAGTAGTAGATTACGCCGATTACTACACCAATGATTCCACTAATGGTGTAATTTCTGCCAAGCTTTAGCGATTTGATATTGCGAAGTAATGCCGAGCTAGCAAATGCGAATGTGACCACTACTACAAGTGTGCTGATCATACCCAAGCTTGAAGCACTAAGCTCTAGATTGAGTAATAGCAAGATCAATAATTCTGAAATGGCAATTAAAAGTAGGGCGGCTGTTCTCATATTGGCGTAAAATTTTACCACCAATCTACAACATTTTTGAAATTAAGCAAGCTGGCTGTAAAGCTGCTCAATGGCAGACTTGCTAAAATCATTTATGGCCTCTAATGCTGCTTTTTGATCAAAAGATGATAGCGTGCCAATCTTTTTGATTGCACCTTTCCATTCAGCATTCTTCCATTCCCAATCATCTCCTGTTCTGAATTTTGAATAATCGAATTCAATGGAATCGGCATATGCAGAAAGGTAGAAGTAGGCGTCATTTGCCATATCGTCTTTCATAGCCAAACCAAAGCCAATTCCCAGATCATCATTTATCTGAAAATATACTCCGGTGTCAAAATGATGTGGCCAAATGCGGATCTCGGAATCTGCCTGACAGCTGCCTAAGAGATCCATACAGGCATAGTTTGCAAGTCCTCTGTACTTTTTCCAAGCCTCTACTTGATCTTCACTAAGACGCTCTATTGGCCCTTTAGTAAGCCCATAGTTCGGGATTTCATAATGCATTGCTTTGTTCCAGTTCTCATCACTCAGGCCTAAATCCCCTAAAGCCGAACCTATTTGACTTTCTACTTCATGTATGCTCTTTCCATTGCTACTCACCAGCCAAAGTGAATTGAAATGCTTGTCAAAAAGCTCAAAACTTTGATCGATGAGGTTCAAACATAGAATGAACGTCCCATTATTACTTTCAAGCCATCTACCCATGATTCGTTCATGGCTGTGGTCGTAATAGAAGTTTGTATGGCTATCGTCATCCTTTTCATTTACAAAACTTCGGTTGACCTTAGCCAGTAACTGACAAAGCCAGTGCAGTTGCTGGTCAGCTAAATAGTAGTCTTGCATTTTTTGATTTGATCTTTTAATCCTTATTTGTTCAGTTGAATGAAATTAACCACAGAAATGGCTATCCTGTTTTTATTTTTATAATTTTCTCATTCATATATCTACCAATTTGCTGGGATGCAGACATTTAAGACTTTATTCGTTATCTCTCTTTGTTTTTTATCGAGCATTTCGGTTTCTATTGCTCAATCTGGTGATATCGCATATTCTAAGCCTTCTCAAGAACACGATACAAACTACATTGAGACTTACCCTGAATACATCTCTGCACGATTGTATCTCTCGAGAAAGTTCACAGGAGTAAGGCTTGAAGAGTCTTCGGAGAGTTTGGATATTGACTATCAACCAAACACTACTTTAAATCTCGGAATTGGAGCCACAATAAAAGGCTTTACCCTAAATCTGGCATATGGATTTAAGTTTCTGAATCAAAATGAAGAAAAAGGGAAAACAAGTTATCTCGACCTACAATCGCATTTGTATGGAAGAAAGTATGCTGCAGATCTTTTCGGACAGTTTTATTTTGGGATGTATATGGATAATTCTGAAGACCTACTAGGTTTTGCACCAGATTCATTCTTTGTGAGGCCGGATCTATCAATCATACTTTTAGGTGGTAGCTATTTCAGAGTGCATTCTCCAGAGAAATTCTCATATGCTGCTTCTTTGGTCCAGAATGAATGGCAAAAGAAGTCGGCTGGTTCGTTCCTTTGGGGAGGTAAAATATTACTAATGGGCGCCGTTGCTGATACCAGTATCATTCCTTCATTTGGAAAAGATACGCTCTTTGATGCTTTCGAAGGAGTAAATCGGTATTCGAGCTTTCAGTTTGGTCCTGGAGTTGGCTATGCTCACACTTTTGTGATCGACCATCATTGGTTTTTTACCTTTTCTCTTGAGCTAAACTTTATGGTCGGAAGTATACAATACACAATCCCCGAGAAGCAAACTTATAGAGAATGGCAAGTGAATCCAGCTGCCGACTTCAAATTGGCAATGGGATATAATTCAGCCAAAAGTTATTTTGGAATGCTCTATATCCAAGATGCGGCTCAGATCAGAAGCATTGATGAGAGTGTGGCTGCAATCTTCAGTGTGGGGAATGTGAGGATAAATTATGTGAGAAGATTCAGAATGGGTCCAAAGCTCAAGAAGAGGATCGACAAGCTCCCAATCTAGCGCTCTTCCTTCTCCATTTCATCTAGTCTGAAGATCTTGATGTTATCTATACCCAGTTCCTTGCGGACAAGGTCATTGTATGAATCTAAAGCCGATCTGTTCTTGCCTCTTTGAACATTTGAGAAGTAGTCTTTAGAAACTGCTTCAAATTCTTCATTGATCGCATTATAAATACTGATTGCCTTTTCTGCATCTTTAATGCCTTTAAGTGCCCGACTGAGCTTTCGATTGTATATTTCTGCCAGGTCGAAATAGATATTCATTAGCACAACACTGTATTCATCTTGCTCATAATAGTAATAGCTCTGATAAGGGTCGAAAATGGCCGCAGTTGAATAATGAATGCTATCCCCAAGAGGATAAATGTCCATGAAAAGCTGTATCTCGAAATTGTATTGATCTACAGGTATTTCAAGTTCTGAAGCCACGCAGTTCTCCTTTGCTTTAGGCAATTTGATGCTTTCGTATGTCCGTTGCATATTTCTCATGCGTATTCGATTTCCATTCCAGACTACATAGGGATGTTCGAAGAAGGATTTCTTCGTATCTCCATTGCTGTAAACAATATTCCTTGCATGAACAGTAGAGTCGGAATTATAGAAATTTTTTATGTTATCATCTTCGTCTTTGTATTGGAATGGTTTGTTGCGCCAGAAGGTGCGAGACAGAGGCAAGGCATTGATCTTTCGATAATCATTGTCAAGCTCTTCCGGGAAGTAGATAAATGGGATATTGAAAAGACTTTCATAATCGAATATATAGAAGAGCGAATGGGTTTTAATGGATGAAATAGCATTGTCTCGCCTTCTGTACTTCATGCTGTAGTCGAAATCGATCTCTCTGGGATAAGAGAAGCCCTCATATTCAACAAAGGTCTTTCGAATGAAAAGATCGATCTCTTCTATTTTATCACCTTCATGAAGAGGTAAGAATGGGTGTGATATGCAATCTTTGGCCAATAGTTCTATCTTTTGGATATTGGCTGAAAGTGAATCAATCCAAAGTACTCCTTCAAAGTAGTCTCTCTTATCTTCTTTCGACTGAAAAGCAACTTCATAAATGATTCTCCCACGATCATCTATGAAACGATTTTGATAATCGAGCTTGAACTCCTTTTTCAACTTTCTTTTTGAAAGGCCTATTGGACTTTTTGGAAAATACTCACTGCTGAATGTCAATTCATGCATCATAATAGCCCTTGAGCTTTGCATATTAATGAAGTACTGATCGTTGAAGTCTTGAAGTCCGATCCTTCCATTCTTCAGTTCTAACTTCTCAAGATCATAGCCTTTGAAACGTCCATTGTAATAGGCTTCTATCATCTCTGTAGTCTTGCCTTCAATTGAAGATTCAAGAAAGAGATAGCTTTTTGCCTCTTTGCTGTAGTATGCTTTGGTGTTCTTCGATCTGGATATTAGCTGATAAAGTAGATCACTCTCTTCAGTGATCTCGATAGTAGAAATGTTGATGCTTAAGGGAGTCAATGCTATATTGAGTTCTTCCTTATCATCTTTCACAAGCACTGTTTCACTTCTGTAGCCAATGAAACTAGTGACCAAGGTGTCTCCTGCTTGGCATCGAATAATAAAGTATCC